>CADCTP010000024.1 GCA_902805565.1 uncultured Mycobacteriales bacterium | reverse complement strand
GCGCCGGGGCGCCCCTGGCCTTCGCGCTGCCGGCGCAGTCCGGCGCGCCCGGCCTGGCCCGGCAGCGGCTGCGGGCCTGGCTGGCGGCCCGGGACTGCCCGCCCGAGCTGGCCGAGGACCTGGTGTACGCGGCGAACGAGGCGTTCAGCAACGCCTGCGAGCACGCCTACCGCGGGGTCCGACCGGGGCTGGTCGGGCTGGAGGCGACCCTGCTCCCGGACGCCGAGGGGACCGTACGGGTCCGGGTGGTGGTCCGGGACCGGGGCCGCTGGGCGCCGCCGGACCCCGGCCGCCGGCACCACGGCCGCGGCCTGGCCATCATGGCCGCGTTCACCGCCAGCGTCGGCGTCCGCCGCGGCGACGCCGACGGCGGGACCGAGGTCGTGCTGGTGAGCCACCGGTTCCCGGCCCGCTGACCGGCCGGCTCACCGGGGCGGCTCACCGGGGCGGCGGCAGGGTGTCGGCCTTGACCGCGTTGCGCCGGCCCATCGGCCGCGGCGGCCCGACCGTGCTGTCCCGCGCGGTCTGCTGCTCGGTCTCGGCGTTGATCTCGGCGCCGAGCAGCACGACGAACGCGGTGAGGAACAGCCACAGCAGCAGCACGATCACCCCGGCCAGCGCCCCGTACGTCTCGGAGTAGTTGCCGAACGTGCTCACGTAGACCGAGAAGCCGGCCGAGCCGAGGATCCACAGCACGGTGGCCACCGCGGCACCCAGGCTGACCCAGGCCATCCGGGGGTTGTCCCGGTCCGGGGCGTACCGGTAGACGACGGCCAGCGAGCCGGCCACGAACAGCACCAGCGCCACCCAGCGCAGGATGTCGGCGGCCAGCCGGCCCCCGGCCCCGAGGCCCACGGCGTCCAGCACCACCGGCAGCACGGCGATGATGCCGACGGCGACCGCGACGAACACCACCGCGCCCAGCGTCATGAGCAGGGCCAGGCCGCGCAGCGTCACGATGTTGCGGCCCTCCTCCTCGTCGTACGCCAGGTTGATCGCCTTGATCAGGTTGGCCACCGCGCCGCTGGCCGAGAACAGGGCGCCGCCCAGGCTCACCACCAGCCCGAGGCCCAGCGCCCGCGGCGAGCCGCCGGCGATCTCGGTCAGCTGGTCGCCGACCAGCCGCGCGCTCTCCGCGGGGAGCGCGTCGGACAGTCCGCGCACCTGCTCCTGGACCTCGACCGGGTCGGCGATCAGCCCGTACAGGGTGACGGCGGCGATGAGGGCGGGGAACAGGCCGACGAAGCCGTAGAAGGCGACGCCGGCGGCGACCAGGGTGATGTCGTCGTTCTTGGTCTCCCGCAGGGCCCGGCGCACGATCTGCCGCCACCCGGCCGGCGGGATGTCGGTCGGGTCGTCGGCGTCCACCCCGGGGAGGTCGGGCCGGGTCCCGGCCGGGTCAGCCGTGCCCGTGCCGCCCGGGTCGCCCGGGTCGGGCCGGCGGCGGTCCGCCCCGGCGGGCCGGGCGGCGCCCCGCCGGCCCAGCAGGTATCCCGCCACCGCGACGGCGGGGAGCGACAGCAACCGGAGGGACCGCATTCCTGCCGTCTGCCCGGTCCGGGCGGGATCGACCCATGATCCACGGGCCGGTCCCGGCCACCCGCGGGCCGGGGCCCGGGCGGGCCGCTAGCGTGTCACCGTGACCAGCGGCCCGACCCCGGAGGACCCGCCGGCGGCGCCGGCCGCCGCCGCCTGGTGGGCGGTCCGGGCCAGCACCGACGGCGTGGCCGTGTTCGACGGCGAGTGGCGGATCCGGTTCGTCAACGCGGTCGGCGCGGCCGTCCTCGACCGCGAGCCGGCGCAGCTGCTCGGCCGGTCGATCTGGGAGGTGTTCCCGGAGGCGGTCGGCACCGCGTTCCACAGCAGCCTGCTGGCGGCGGCCGCGGCCCCGCCGGGCGCCGGCCCGGTGCGCTGGTCGGCGTACTACGGCCCCGTGCACGGCTGGTTCACCGACGCCGCGCAGCGGATCGGCGACCACGTCGTGGTCGTCTACACCCGCGCCGACGAGCCGCACGCGGCCGAGCTGACCCGGCAGCGGCTGACCGCCCAGGTCCAGGCCGACCTGGCCCGCAGCGAGATGCTGCTGGCGGCCAGCTCCGAGTTCGGCGCGGCGGCCACGGTCGAGGAGGTCGCCGACGCCCTGCAGCGGCTGACCGGGACGGGGCTGTCGCCGGCCTCGGTCGGGCTCTACCTGCGCGACCCGGACCGCCGCGACCAGCTGCTGCGGCTGCGGGCCGAGGAGGTCGCCGACCCGCTGCGGGCCCGGTACGAGCGGGTCGACCTGCACGCCGAGCTCCCGGTCACCCGGGCGGTGCGCTCGGCGACCCCGCTGTACTTCGGCCGGGCCGAGGACGTGATCGACCCGTTCCCGGAGCTGGCCGACGACGTGCGGATGCTCGGGATGCAGGCCGCCGCGGCCATCCCGGTGCCGGACCCGGCCGGCTCGGGCACCCCGCTGGGCGCGCTGGCGCTGGTCTGGACGACGCCCCGCGAGCTCGACGTGTCCGACCGGGCCGCCCTGCTGAGCCTGGCCACCCACGTGGGGCAGGCGGTGGCCCGGATCGGCCGGACCGTCCGGGAGGTCCGCGCCGTCGAGGGCCGGTACGCCGACACCCGGGCCGCGGTGCTGACGATGCAGCGCACCCTGCTCTCGGACCTGCCCGTGCTGCCGTACGCGGACGTCGCCGCGCACTACCAGCCGGCCGACGCCGAGCTCGCCGCCGGCGGCGACTGGTACGACAGCACGCCGCTGCCGGACGGCCGGGTCGCGCTCATGGTCGGCGACGTCGTCGGGCACGGCCCGGCGGCCGCGGCCGCGATGGCGCAGCTGCGGGCGATCGGCAACCACCTGCTGCGCACCGGCGCCGACCCGGCCGCGGTGCTGGCCCAGCTGGACGCGGCCGCCGCCCGTGGCGCCGGGACCCGGGCGACCAGCGTGCTGCTCGCCGTCCTGGACCCGGCCGGCCGGCTCGGCTGGGCCAGCCAGGGCCATCCCGGGCCGCTGCGGGTCCCC
>CADCTP010000023.1 GCA_902805565.1 uncultured Mycobacteriales bacterium | reverse complement strand
GGCGAGGCCCATGCCCACGCCCACCCCGAGGCCGGCGAGCAGGGGCCAGGGGCCGGGCGCCGGCGCCGGCCCCGCCGCGGCCGCCGACCCCCCGTCCCGCTCGAACGGCTCGGCCGGTCCCGACGAGAGCGCCCGGTCGTACTCCTCGTCCAGGATGCGGACGAACTTCCGGTCGGTCCTCGTGCCCGTCGCCGTGTCGGCGGACCAGAACCGGCGATTGTCCGCCCAGTAACGCCGGCCCAGATCCGTCGAGAACACTTCCTGGGCGAGCTCCGAGCGGATCGCCCCTTCCGGGAACGTGCCGGACACGTAACCCGCCTTGAAGAAATGGAACGTCAGCGTCGTGAAGAGCAACCGGCGGCGGTCCTCGGCCCGGTCCGCGTCGGGCGGCCCCCAGCCGGGCGCGGAGAAGCCCGGATTATCCATCAGGTAACGGAACAGCTCCAACTGGTGCGCCCGGATGCCCTGGACACGAGTGGCACGACTCTGTATAGCTTGAACCCAGACCGACAAGGCGACACCCAGCAGGGCCAGCCCGGACAGAACCGCCGACGCCGCCCCGTACGCCTGGCCGACATTCCCGAGCAGGATCCAGTCCTGCTCGATGACCGAGCTTATCCACGTCAACAGCAACGGCGAGAGGACGACGCCGACGAGGAGGGCGAGGACCGAGCACCCGACGACCAGTGTCCGCACTGACAACCGTTTCACCATCGAGGACGGGCCCCTTTCATTGGAGCCGGGGCGCGGCCGTGACGCGGATCCCGGCCCGGCCGGTGGCCGTATCGGAGGAGACGACACCCATGCAGACCGACGGGCGTGACTGGAAGAAGTCGAGCTTCAGTGGGAACACCGGCTGCGTGGAGGTCGCGATGACCGCGACGGGGCGCGCGGTCCGGGACACCAAGGACCCCCGCGGATCGGTCCTCCTCTTCACCGAGGAGGAGTGGCGCGCGTTCATCGCCGGGGTGAAGGCGGGGGAGTTCGACTGACGGCGGCCCGGTCCGGGCGACTCCGGCCGGCCGGAGTCGCTCCCGGCCCTCGCCCACGTCTCCCCATCCCGCTCCGGACGGCCGGAGGTGCCCCTCGACTGAATCAGGACTGAATGGTATTCGCCCCGGCGACCATCCTCCCCGGCGAGCCGGGCCGGGCAGGGCCGACGACGCGCGGAGTGCGCCAGGGAATGATGATGTGGGCGCGGCTGGGTTCGAACCAGCGACCCCCCGCTTGTAAGGCGGGTGCTCTTCCGCTGAGCTACGCGCCCGGCACGCGGTGCGGGCGGTCGCGAGGGTACCGGTCGGGCGGGGCGGCGTGCAGCCGGCGGGGGAGCGGGAGCGGCCCGGGCGGCGGGCGGGTGGCGGGGGGACGTAGTGTCGCTGCGTGGCCGCTCGTCCCCGTGTCCTCCGGGTGTTCGCCCTGGTGCTGCTCGGGCTCGTCCTCGGCGGGCTGTGCGGCGCGGCCGGCGTCTGGCAGTGGCAGCGGTTCGGCGAGAAGCAGTCGGCCAACGACGAGCTGCGGACCGCGGCCGAGCGGCCCTCGGCGCCGGTGGGCGACGTGCTGCGGCCCGGCCAGGAGGTCGAGGACACGGTCCGGTTCCGCACGGTCACCGCCACCGGCACGTACGACCGGGCGGGGCAGGTGCTCGTCCGGCAGCGCGGGGTGGCCAGCAAGGTCGGGTTCCTGGTGGTGGCGCCGCTGCGCACCGCGTCCGGGACGACGCTGTTCGTCAGCCGCGGCTTCGTCGCGGCGACCGGCGACGCCACCGAGTCGCCGGACTTCCCCGACCCGCCGGCCGGGCAGGTCACGGTCACCGGGCGGGTGCTGCCGAGCGAGACGGGCGGCCTCGGCACCGGGCTGCCGGCCGGGCAGGTGGCGCAGATCGACGTGCCGGCGCTGGCCGCCCGGGACGCCGCCGGGCCCGTCTACCCGGCGTTCGTGGAGCTGATCTCCTCCGCGCCGGCCGACACCGGGCTGGTGCCGCTGCCGACGCCGGACCTCGGCAACCCGGCGGGCGGGGCGGTGACCGGCCAGCACCTGGCGTACGTGGTGCAGTGGTTCCTGTTCTCGGCCTTCGCGCTGGCCGGGCCGGTGATCCTGCTGATGCTGGACCGCCGGGCCCGCCGGCGCGAGCCCGCGCCCACCCGGGAGCGCGAGCCCGCGGCGACCACCTAGGCGGGCAGCGACGCCATCGCGGCGTGCCAGGCGGACTGGTCCCGCCGCTCGCCCGGCTGGTTGACCTCGGCGAACCGGACGACGCCCTGCTTGTCGATGAGGAACGTCGCGCGGTTGGCCATCCCGGCCACCTCGTTGAACGCGCCGTACTGCTTCGCGACCTCGCCGTGCGGCCAGAAGTCGGACAGCAGCGGGAAGAGGTAGCCCTCCTGCGCGGCCCAGCTCTTCAGCGTGAACGGGCTGTCGATGCTGATCCCCACGACCTGGACGGCCTCGCCCTCGAAGCTGGGCAGCTCGTCCCGGACCTGGCACAGCTCGTTGGTGCACAGGCCACTGAACGCGAACGGGTAGAACACCAGCAGCACGGACTTCTCGCCGCGGAACGAGCTGAGCGTCACTTCCTCGCGGTCCTGGTTGCGCAGGGTGAAGTCGGGGGCCTCCTGGCCGACCTCGACCGGCATGCGGATCTCCTCCCAGAGCGGGTTCGTACCGGGGTGTCCGGCACCATGGCAGCATGTCACGCGCACGATCCACCGGCCTGGCCGACCTGCCCCTGGCCGACCAGCGCGACCGGGTGCTCGCCGCCTGGGACGGCTTCCGGGCCGCGGCCGCCGACGCCGACCTGGACCGGCCGTCCCGGTTGCCCGGCTGGACCGGCCGGGACGTCTGCGTGCACGTCGGCGACTGGCCCGGGGCGCCGGTCCTGCGCGGCCTGCTGGCCCAGGCCCGGACCGGTCCGGCGGAGCCGACGGACACCGACGGGGTCAACGCGGCCGTCGTCGCGGCGCACCGGGACGCCTCCCGCGCGGAGGTGCTGGCCTCGCTGGAGCGGGGCCGGGACCGGCTGGCGGCCTGGTTCGCCGCGCCGGACGACCCGGACGGCCCGGGGGTGCTGGGGCGGCGGCCGGTGACCTCCCCGGTCGGGGAGCTGCCGCTGCTCACGGTCGTCGCCGCCAGCGGGTACGAGCTCGCCGTGCACGCCCTGGACCTCGACGGCCCGCGGCCGGCCCCGGCGCTGCTGCAGGCCGGCCTGGCGGCGCTGATCGACGTCACCGGCGTGTTCGCGCACCGCCGCGGGCTGCGTACCGCCCTGACGGCGTGGACGGACGGCACCGGCTGGCAGGTCCGTACGGGTCCGGACGGCTGGGTCACGCTGCCGGTGACCGGCCGGCGGCCCGGCGGCGCGGTGATCGAGGGCGACGCGGCGACCCTGCTGGACGCCTCGGCCGGCCGGCGGGCGGTGCCGGCGCTGCTGGCGTCCCGGGCGATCAGGGTGCACGGGCTGGCCGAGGTGATCCGGCTGGCGCCGATCGTCGAGGAGGTCCCGGGCCTGCCCGGCGGGCCGGCCCTGAAGGCGGCGGCCCGGTGGTTCGGCGGTGCCGGCCGGCTGCTGCCCCGGTGGGGGCGCTAGCAGCCGGCCCGGCCGGTCAGCGCTTGGAGCCGCGGGCCTTCGGGGTGACCAGGCGGGCGCCGGACCACTCCTTGGCCGCGCTGATGCTGGAGGTCTGGGAGAGCCCGGCGGTCGGCGCGGCCTCGCTGATGTCACTGGGCGGGACGTGTCCCTCCCGGCCTGACTTGGGCGTCAGCAGCCAGATCACGCCGTTGTCGGCGAGGGGGTGCAGGGCGTCCATCAGCGTGTCGACCAGGTCGCCGTCGTCCTCGCGATACCACAGCAGGACCACGTCGACGACGTCGTCGGAGTCCTCGTCCAGCATCTCCGAGCCGGAGCGGTCCTCGATGGCCCCGCGCAGCTCGTCGTCGGCGTCCTCGTCCCAGCCGCGCTCCTGCACGACCATGCCCGGCTCGATGCCCAGGCGCTCGGCCAGGCCGCGCTCGCCTGCCTGGTCCACGGTCGTGCTCACCCTCGGTCCTCCACTTCGATGCGACGACGTACCTGCCGGCCACGATCTGTGTGCCGGTAGTCCACACATTCCCAGGGATCAGCGCAAGTACGCCACCCGGATCGGGGTCGTGTCGCTGCACACCTGGGTCATTTTGCGCCGGCCGGCGGTCATTCGACCGCGTTGCAGGCCTTCTGGAAGCCCTGGGTGGCCTTGTTGTACGGCGCGGTGCTGGGCGAGGCGCCCCCGCTCGCGGCCGTCACCAGCCGCTGCAGCTGGTCCAGGACGGACTGCCCGGCGCGCCGGATGCCGTCGCCGGCCGGCAGGCCGGACCGGCTGATGTGGCCCTTGATGGTGGTGACGCCGGTCCGCAGGATCCGGATCTGCGCGTCCCGGTCCTTCTGCTTGTTGAACTGGCTGTTGACGCTGGCGATGGCGCCGCGCTCCAGCACGCAGAGCAGCTTGCGCTTGACCACGAGCGGGTTGGTCGTCGGGGCCGGTGTCGTCGGCTCCGGGGTGGCCGCCGGCGCCGAGCTGGTCGGGTCGGCGGTCGGGTCGGGCATCGAGGTGGCCGCGGGCGTCCCGGTCGGCGCGTCCGCGGCGAGCGTCCCGCTGCCGTCGATGGTGGTCGAGCACGCGACCACACCGCTGATCAGCACGCCGGCGACCAGCACGGCCGGCAGTCGGGACAGACGCATGCGATCAAACTACCGTCCCGGTGGGGCCGCCGGACGGGGTGCCGCCGGTGCCCGGGGTGAACATCCGCGGCACCCGACTCGGCTACCCGGCGGTACAGGAGGACAATAGCCACCGTGACCAGTGATCGCTTCAGTGTCATCACCGATGGCCTGCCCAGCCAGTTGCCCGACCTCGACCCGGACGAGACCCGGGAGTGGCTGGAGTCGCTGGACACCGTCATCAACGTCGCCGGCCGCAGCCGCGCGCGCTACCTGATGCTCAAGCTCCTCGAGCGGGCCCGGGAGCGGCAGGTCGGGGTGCCGGCGCTGCGCAGCACCGACTACATCAACACCATCCCGCCGGAGCGGGAGCCGTGGTTCCCCGGCGACGAGCACGTCGAGCGCCGCATCCGGGCGTACATCCGGTGGAACGCGGCGATCATGGTGTCCCGGGCCAACCGGCCGGAGCTGGGCGTCGGCGGCCACATCGCGACGTACGCGTCGATGGCCTCGCTGTACGAGGTGGGCTTCAACCACTTCTTCCGCGGCAAGGACCACGGCCAGGCCGGTGACCAGGTCTTCTTCCAGGGTCACGGCTCGCCGGGCATCTACGCCCGGGCGTTCCTCGAGGGCCGGCTGACCGAGCACCAGCTCGACGGGTTCCGGCAGGAGCTCTCGCACCCGGGCGGCGGCCTCCCGTCGTACCCGCACCCGCGGCTGATGCCGGACTTCTGGGAGTTCCCGACCGTCAGCATGGGCCTCGGCCCGCTGCACGCGATCTACCAGGCGCGGTTCAACCGCTACCTGCTCAACCGGCAGATCGAGGACACCAGCCGGTCCCGGGTGTGGGCGTTCCTCGGTGACGGCGAGATGGACGAGCCGGAGTCGCTCGGCGCGATCGGTGTGGCCGCCCGCGAGGAGCTCGACAACCTCATCTTCGTCGTCAACTGCAACCTGCAGCGCCTCGACGGGCCGGTCCGCGGCAACGGCAAGATCATCCAGGAGCTGGAGTCGTACTTCCGCGGCGCCGGCTGGAACGTGATCAAGGTCGTCTGGGGCCGCCAGTGGGACGAGCTGCTCGCCCGCGACGTGGACGGCGTCCTGGTCAACAAGATGAACACCACGCCGGACGGCCAGTTCCAGACGTACTCGACCTCGCCCGGCGCGTTCATCCGGGAGGACTTCTTCGGCTCGGACCCGAGGCTCCGCAAGATGGTCGAGCACCTGTCCGACGACCAGCTGCGCCAGCTGCCGCGCGGCGGCCACGACTACCGCAAGGTGTACGCGGCGTTCAAGGCGGCGACCGAGCACACCGGCCAGCCGACGGTGATCCTCGCCCACACCATCAAGGGCTGGACGCTGGGCAAGGACTTCGAGGGCCGCAACTCGACCCACCAGATGAAGAAGCTCACCAAGCCCGAGCTGAAGGAGATGCGCGACCGGCTCTACCTGGAGATCCCGGACTCGGCGCTGGAGGACGGCCTGCCGCCGTATTACCACCCGGGGAAGGACTCCGAGGAGATCCAGTACATGAAGGAGCGGCGGGCCGCGCTGGGCGGCGCCGTACCGCGCCGGGTGCTGCGGGCCAAGCCGCTGAAGCTGCCGGCCGCCGAGGCGTACGCGGACCTGAAGAAGGGCTCCGGCAAGCAGGCGGTGGCCACCACGATGGCCTTCGTCCGGCTGCTCAAGGACCTGATGAAGGACAAGGAGATCGGGCACCGGTTCGTCCCGATCATCCCGGACGAGGCCCGCACCTTCGGGATGGACTCGCTCTTCCCGACGGCCAAGATCTACAGCCCGTTCGGCCAGAAGTACGACCCGGTCGACCGTGAGCTGCTGCTGTCCTACCGGGAGTCGACCAAGGGCCAGATCCTGCACGAGGGGATCAGCGAGTCCGGCGCGATGGGCTCCCTGGTCGCCGCCGCGACGTCGTACGCGACGCACGGCGAGCCGATGATCCCGATCTACATCTTCTACTCGATGTTCGGGTTCCAGCGGACCGGGGACGCGATCTGGGCGCTGGGCGACCAGCTCGGCAAGGGCTTCATGCTCGGCGCCACCGCCGGGCGGACCACGCTCAACGGCGAGGGCCTGCAGCACCAGGACGGGCACTCCCAGCTGCTGGCCTCGACCAACCCGGCCTGCGTGGCGTACGACCCGGCCTGGGCGTACGAGGTGGCGGTGATCATGGAGGACGCGCTGCGCCGGATGTACGGCTCCACCGACGAGCACCCCAACGGCGAGGACATCTTCTACTACCTCACCGTCTACAACGAGCCGTACCAGCAGCCGGCCATGCCCGAGGGCGTGGACGCCGAGGGCATCCGCCGCGGCATCTACCGGTACGCCACGGCCCCGGCCGGCGACGACAACCGGCCGAAGGCGCAGATCCTGGCCTCCGGCGTGGCCGTGCCGGCCGCGCTCAAGGCGCAGGCGAAGCTGGCCGAGGAGTGGGGCGTGGCCGCCGACGTCTGGTCGGTCACCTCGTGGAACGAGCTGCGTCGCGACGCGGTCGCGGCCGAGGAGGAGGCGCTGCTCGACCCGTCCCGGCCGGCCCGGGTGCCGTACGTGACCGCGGCGCTGTCCGACGCGGCCGGCCCGGTCGTCGCGGTCTCGGACTGGATGCGCTCCGTGCCGGACCAGATCTCCCGCTGGGTCCCGGGGCCGTACGCGTCGCTGGGCACCGACGGCTTCGGCCGCTCCGACACCCGGGGCGCGCTGCGCCGCTACTTCCACGTCGACGCCGAGTCGACGGTGGTGGCGGTGCTGTCCCAGTTGGCGGCCAGCGGCGAGATCAAGCAGGAGACGCTGCAGCAGGCGGTCGACCAGTACAAGCTCTCCGAGGTCACCGCGGCCGGCGCCGGCAACACCGGCGGCGACAGCTGAGCTGAGCGGGACCGGCCCCCGGCCCGGCCACCCCCACGGGTGGCCGGGCCGCAGCCGTCCCGGCCGGCGGTCGGAACGTCAGGCGATCCGCGCCGGCTCGGCCTTCCTCAGGCCGCCGCCCGCAGGTGGGCGTCGAAGAACGCGAGGATGCGCCGTCCCGCGTCGGCCGCCGACGGGTGGTGGTAACCGACCCCGGCCACCTTCAGCACCGGGACCAGCGGGGAGGCGACGGCCAGCCGGTTGAGGAAGCTGTGCCCGGCGTCCGGGTACTCCGTGATGTCGGCGACGACGCCGGCGGCCTCGGCCGCGGCCCGGACCTTGGCGGCGGCCCCCGGCAGGCCGCGGTCCCGGCCGCCGTAACTGGCGACCAGCGGGCAGGCACCGGCCAGCACGTCGGCCACGTTGCCCGGCACCGGGCCGTAGTTGACGCTCGCGGCGGACCAGCCGGGCCGCCCGGCGAGCAGCAGCGCGAACCCGCCGCCCATGCAGTACCCGATCACCCCGACCGTCCCGGTGCAGTCCGGGTGGGCGGCGAGGTCCCGCCGGACCGCGTCCAGCCGGTCGAACAGCGGTCCCCGCTGGGCGCTGAGCTGCGCGAACGTGCCCTTCAGGCACCGTACGGCGGCCTTGCCGTCGAACAGGTCGGGGACCGCGGCGAGGTAGCCGGCGGCGGCCAGCCAGTCGGCCTGCACCCGCATGTCGTCGCTCACGCCGGTCACGTCGTGCACCACCACCACGCCCGGCCACGGCCCGGGCCGGTCGACGGTCGGCACCGGGACGGCCAGGTAGCCGGGTTCGGTCATGGCCGGAGCCTCCCCGCGCCGGTGCGGGAAAAACTGTCGTACGGGGCTGGGAGCATCGAGTCATGGCACGGACCACCCCGGACCTCGGACCGCACCGGCGCGCGTTCGCCCACCTGCTGGCCAACACGCTGCTGGTCTCGGTCACCAACATGACCATGTGGTTCGCGGTCACGTTCTGGGTCTACCTGGAGACCCGCTCGGTGTTCGCCACCGGCATCATCTCCGGGATCTACCTGGCCCTCGTCGCGGTGTCCGGCATCTGGTTCGGCAGCCTGGTCGACCACCACGGCAAGCGGGCGGTGATGATCGCGTCCAGCGCCGCCTCGCTCGGGCTCTACGCCGTCGCCGGGGCGGTCCACCTCAGCACCGACGAGGAGGTCTTCCGGGACCCGTCGTCGGTCCGGCTGTGGATCTTCGTGCTGGTGCTGATGACCGGGGTGATCGCCGGCAACGTCCGGACGATCGCGATGACCACCGCGGTCACCCTGCTCGTCCCGGCCGACCGCCGCGACCGCGCGAACGGGCTGGTCGGCACCACCGCCGGCATCTCCTTCCTCACCACCTCGGTGATCAGCGGCCTGCTGATCGGGCTGGCCGGGATGCTGGCCGCGGTGCTGCTCGGCATCGTGGTGATGGCGCTGTCCATCGCGCACCTGGCGGCGGTCCGGATCCCCGGCGACGGCGCCACCTCGCTGGCCGGCGAGCCGCACACGGTGGACCTGCGGGGCACCCTCGCCGTGGTGGGCTCGGTGCCGGGGCTGCCCGCGCTGATCGTCTTCTCCGCGCTGAACAACCTGCTCGGCGGCGTGATGATGGCGCTCGTCGACGCGTACGGGCTGTCGCTGGTGTCGGTGCAGACCTGGGGCCTGCTGTGGGGCTTCCTGTCGACCGCGTTCATCCTGGGCGGGCTGGTCGTGGCCCGGCGCGGGGTCGGCGGCAACCCGGTGCGGGCGGTGCTGCTGGGCAACGTGGCGATGTGGGTCCTGTTCGCCGTGTTCTCGCTGCGGTCCTCGATCGTCCTGCTGGCCGTGGCGTTCTTCCTCTGCATGAGCCTGATGCCGCTGGTCGAGGCGGCGGAGCAGACCGTCCTGCAGAAGGTCGTGCCGTACGAGCGGCAGGGGCGGGTGTTCGGGTTCGCGCAGAGCGTCGAGCAGGCCGCCTCGCCGATCACCGCGTTCCTGATCAGCCCGCTGGCGCAGTTCGTGGCGATCCCGTTCATGACGACCGGGCGGGGCGCGGACTGGTTCGGCGGCTGGTTCGGGACCGGGCCGGACCGGGGGATGGCGCTGGTCTTCGTGCTCACCGGCCTGCTGGGCCTGCTCCTGACCCTGGTCGCGCTGCGCACGCCGTGGTACGGGTTGTTGTCCGAGCGCTACCGGGACGCCCCGGCGGGGCCCGTTGACGGCGCGGCGGTCGACGGCGATCCGGTGGACGGCGATCCGGTGGACGGCGATCCGGTGGGCGGCGGGCCGGTGGACGGCGGGCCGGTCCGCGGCGGGCCGGTGCC
>CADCTP010000022.1 GCA_902805565.1 uncultured Mycobacteriales bacterium | reverse complement strand
CCGCGCAGGGGACGTCGAGGAAGTCCGCCGCGGTCGTCCGTCCGGTGCGGGTCATCGGCCCTCCCAGCGGGAGCGGGCGGTCAGGCGTCGATCTGCTTCGGGCCGCGGTCGCCCTGGGCGATCTCGATCCGGCGCGGCTTGGCCTGCTCGGCGACCGGGATGCGCAGGGTCAGCACGCCGGCCTCGTAGGACGCGGCGATGCGCTCGGTGTCCAGGGTGTCACCGAGGAACAACTGCCGGGAG
The DNA here is from genome assembly GCA_902805565.1 of uncultured Mycobacteriales bacterium. Lineage (GTDB taxonomy): Bacteria > Actinomycetota > Actinomycetes > Mycobacteriales > CADCTP01 > CADCTP01. The sequence continues at coordinate 9,677 of CADCTP010000022.1, read as the reverse complement.
AAGACGCCCAGCGGCCGCTCGGCGACCTGCATCTCCACGTCGCCGCCGGAGGAGACCGGGCGGCGCTCCGCCTTCACGGTCAGCACGTTGCGCTCGACGCCCAGCTCGATGGCGTCGGGCGACACTCCGGGCAGGTCGAAGGCGACGACGAACTCGTCGCCGGACCGGTAGGCGTCCATCGGCATCGCCGAGGGCCGCGACCACGTGCCGGACGTGCCGAAGAACTGCTGGGTCAGCCGGTCCAGGTCCCGGAACGGGTCGGTGCGCATCAACATCGGGGCCTCCTTCGGATGACGGGATGTACGTCAACGCGCACCTCCTTGATAGCATGTCATCCGAACGATGACAAGCCCCGGAGGTATCGGAAGGACGACGAATGACCGACCTGCCCGAGGAGGCCGCCCGCAGCCTGGCCCGGGTGGCCGCCACCCTGGCCGCCGCCCGGCGGCGGCCGCCCGCCGCGGACCCCGCCGAGCTGGTGGCCGCGCTGGACACACTGCGCCGGCTGCGGGCCGAGCTGGCCGCGTGGGAGCCGGAGCTGGTGACCGCCGCCCGCGACGGGGGACTGAGCTGGGCCGAGCTGGCGCCGGCCCTGGGAGTGACCAGCCGGCAGGCGGCGGAGCGGCGTTACCTGCGGCTGCGGTCGGCCGGGGTCGACGACCGGCGCACCGGCGAGGAGCGGGTGCGGGACGAGCGGGCCCGGCGGGCCGGCGACCGCGCGGTCACCGCCTGGGCCCGGAGCAACTCCGGGCCGCTGCGCCGGCTGGCCGGGCAGATCGGTGCGCTGGAAGGGCTGCCCGCCGCCGGCCAGCGGCGGGTGGCCGACGTCCGGGACGCGCTCGCCGACGACGACGCGGCCCGGCTGCTGGACCCGCTGGCCGGCGCGCAGGACCACCTGCGGGCGGAGCACGCCGGCCTGGCCGACGAGGTCCGGTCGGTCACCGACCGGGTGGACCGCCTCCGCCGCGACGTCTCCGGGCAGCACGCGACCGGCCCCACCCGCTGAGCCGCCCCGAGCGGGGAGCCGTCGGGTGGGCCGGTGTCAGGCGGGCGGCGATCCCGCGGCCGCCGACCCGGCCAGGGCCTGCTCCACGGTGGCGTGCACGGAGAAGATCTCGTCCAGCCCGGTGAGGACGAACAGCTTGCGGATCCGGTCGGCCGGCCGGGCCAGCGCCAGCGTCCCGCCGGCGTCCCGGAGCCGACCCTGGATCTCCACCAGCACGCCGAGCCCGCTGGAGTCCAGGAACTCGACCCCGCCGACGTCGACGACCATCCGGTGCCGGCCGGCGTCGATCAGCTCCAGCGCCCGGGACCGCAGGACCGGGGCGGTGTGGACGTCGACCTCACCGGAGACCTCGAGCACCGTGTGCCCGGCCTCCTCGCGGGTGACCAGGTCGAGATCCATGGGGACCGCCTCAGGGACGCAGCAGGTTCGTCTCGAACCACTCCCGCGCGGTCCACACCTGGAGACCTCCCCAATCGGCGGCGGCGCTACACGTGCCCGGGACCGGCCAGCCGGTCCCCCGCGGCCGTGGCCAGCAGGAAGAACGCCTGCGCCTCGGCGGAGGTCCCGGGCCGGTCGAACCGCGGCGCCCCACAGGCCGGCCGCAGCAACCCGTCCGGGCCGACGTGCCGGCGGGCGGTGCCCACCAGCGAGCGCCCGACCCCGGCGTACGAGGCCGGCAGCCAGCCGTCGGCGACCCCGGACAGCACCGCGTACGCCACCATCCCGACCGCGGCGACCTCCTCGAACGACGCCGGGTCGCCCAGCACGTCGGGGAGCAGCCCGGACGGGGCCCGGTGGGCCAGGACGGCGTCGATGACCGCCCGGGCGTGCCCGGCGCAGTCCGCGGCGAACCGGGCCGCCGGAGGGGTGGCCGGCGCGCCCAGCAGCCGCAGCGACCGGGCGATGCCGGCGACGACCCAGCCGTTGCCGGAGGCCCAGTACGCCGCCCGGACCCGGGCGCCGCGGTCCTCGTCCCACCGGTGGGCCCACAGACCGGCGCCGGGGTCGTACAGCCGGCGGCGGTGGCCGGCGAGCTGGCCGGCCGCGGCGTCGAGCTCGCCCGCGGCCACCAGCGGCGGCAGCACCATGTAGACGGTGTCGACCCAGACCTGGCGGCCGCCCTCCAGGTGGAACAGGGTGCCGTCGGCCGCCCGCGGCGCGCCGTGCCGGAGCCAGTCCAGCTGCCGCCGTACGGCCGCGGCGAGGGCGGGGTCGCCGCCGCGGGCCGCCGCCCGGGCCACGACCTCGGTGTTGGCGGCGCTGTTGACGATCCCGACGTCCTCGATCTCGGCCAGCTTGCCGGCCGGGGTCTGCCGGGCGACCGCGTCCACGGCCAGCACCGCGGCCAGGTCGTGCCGGCCGAGGTCGAGCAGGGCGTGCCCGAGCACCCCCTGCTCCCAGGACTGCCGCTGCAGGGCCAGCAGCGCGGCGAGCACCCGCTCCCGCACCGGGTCCGGCCCGCTCGCCGCCATCGCCCGTCCTCCTGCCGCCGGCCCCAGCGCGACCGTACCCGCCGGCGTCGGTCGGAACGGGCCGCCCCGACGCGGCCCGTGGATCCCTCGGCGCCCCCGTGTGCGTCGAGGAACCGACTCCGGAAGGCACCGCACCGGCCCTCCCTGCAGCACTTTCGTCGGCGCCGGCCGGCCCGGATGGAGCTTCGCGCGAAGATCACCCGGACGGCCGAGAGCGCGGACCCCGCCGGCCTTCCGGCGGGATCAGACCCGGGTACGGCCGGCGGCCGGCGGGGTGCGGCCGAGCCAGGTGATGACGGCGTCCGCGCGGGAGCGGACGGCCAGCTTGCGGTACACGCTGTTGAGGTGGTTCCGCACGGTCTTCTCGGCCAGGAACAGCTGCCGGGCGATGCTGGCGTTGGAGTGCCCGGCCGCGACCAGCGTCATGACCTCCCGCTCCCGGCGGGACAGGACCTGCAGCACCTCGGTGGCCGCGCCGAGCGGCTCCGGGCCCCGCAGCCGCCGGATCACCGCGGTCAGGGCCGGCGGTGAGAGGTGGCTCTGCCCGGCGCCGGTGCTGACGACGGCCGAGATCAGCTCCGAGCAGGTGAACTGGCCCTCCACCAGGTAGCTGGTGGCGCCGGCCCGCAGCGCGTCCACCACGTCGGCGCCGGTGGCCGGGGACAGCACCAGCACGTGCCGGGCCGGCGCGGTGCCGCGCAGCACGCCCCGGACGTCCTGGGCGGGCGTGTCCGTCCGCAGCACGACCAGGTCCAGCCGCCGGTCCGGCACGGCGTGGGTGCTCGACACCACCATCGGCCCGCGGACCTGCGGGCAGCCGGCCAGCGTCCGGCAGGTCCGGTCCCGGCCCGGCCCGGGGACGCCGACGACGGCGACGTCGAGCGCCGGGCCGGCGGGGCCCGGCGCGCGGTGCGGGGCAGGACGCGCGGCAGGACGCGGGGCGACGTGCGGGGCAACCAGGCCGGTCACGATGGTCCCTCCCGATCCGGGCGGACGCCGGGGTGTCGACCCATCCTGGGTGCCCGGGCAGCGCCGGGACAGGGACCGCGGTCCCGTTCCGGACGGGGTGGTCCCGGGACCGGCCGCCGCCCGGGTGGGGCGGAGGGCAGGGGGCAGCGGCAGGCGATCAGGCGGTCAGGCGGAGGCCCAGGCGGCGCAGCCGCGCCTGCCAGCCCAGCTCGTCGAGCAGGTCGGCCGCCGGGCGGTGTGGGCGGACTGGGGCCCGGCGGCCGGTCCGTCGGCGCCCCCGTGTGCGCCGACGAACCGACTCCGTAAGGTCACCACTCGGATGCTCCCCGTCGCGACACTCGTCGGTACGGTCCGCCCCGGATGTCCGTCCCGACCCGGTTCACCCGGACGGCCCAGAACCCGCCCGACGGCCCACCCGGCCGGGCGGCGCGGCGGGCGGCGCGGCGACCGACCGACCGACCGACCGACCGGCGAGTAGGGCGCGGGCCCCGCCGGGACCTTCCGGCGGGGCCCGCGGGCGTACGGGGTCAGCCGCAGTTGGCCCCGACCACCTGGATGCCGACCAGCTCGAACGCCGGCAGGGCGGCGGCCGCGGCGGCCGGGTCCGGCTGGTTGGCCGGGCAGATCCCGACCCCGCCGCCGGTCTCGACGTCCTCCTCGACCTCGGCCGCGCCGGCCGGCTCGATCTCCCCGGCCTGCGCGGCCAGCCCGGCCAGGTTGGCCATCTCCACGTTCACGCCGGCCGCCTGGGCCGCCGCGACGCCCTGCGGGTTGACCGGCGCGGTCAGCGCCTGCTGCAGCATGGCCAGCAGGGCCGGGTCGGCCACGATCGCGGCCACGGTCTCCGCGGCCGAGCCGGCGAACTGCAGCTGGGTGGCCTGCTGGGCCGGCCCGCCGTCGCCGCCGTCGCCCGGGTCGTCCCCGCCCCCGCCGCCGGCCGCGGCCTCGGCCTCGGCCGCCGCCTTCTTGGCGTAGTAGTTGCCGATGGCGGTCACCGTGGCCAGGATCGCGCCGCCGGTGACGGCGGCGAAGACGCCGACCGAGGCGATCTTCTTCGGGTTGATCGTGGTGTTGCCGGCCAGCGAGCCGATGATGTCCGCCCCGGAGAACTGGATGCCGGTGGCCGCGGCCACGAAGCCGGCGACGGCCAGGAAGCCCTTGGCCGTGGTGCTCAGGTGCAGCCGGGCCGGCAGCCGCGGGATGCAGTTGCCGATGGCCAGCGGGCAGCGCCCCTTGTTGGACAGGGCCGGGTCGGTCAGCGCCGACAGCTGCCGCTGGCAGTCGGCGGCGGTGGTGCAGGCACCGACCCGGACCAGCAGGTCGATGACGCCGGCCTGGGCCGCGGCCATCTTCGTGTCCAGCAGGGCCGAGCAGCCGGCCGGGTCGGTCGTGCAGTACGCCGTCGCCCCGGCGTGGTCGGTCAGCGTCGTGCCGCCCTTGCCGTCCGGGATCGCGATCAGCGGCGGCAGCCCGCCCGGCACCGTGTAGTCGACGCCGAGGCCGGTGTCCAGGGTGGCCACGGGTGCCCCCGGCACGGCGGCCAGCGGCACCGCGGCCGACCGGATGCAGGCCCCCTTGGCGTCGGTCCGCAGGCAGACCTGGCCGAACGCGTCGGTCGGGTCGGCGCTGAGCACGCCGAGGTCCTTGCAGTGGTTGTAGACGCCGTCGACCGGCGAGACCGCACACTGCACGGTGGTCTGGTAGGGCGGGCAGCCGGCGGCGTCCCCGGCGCCGGGCAGCGCGCAGCCGGTCTGGGCCGCGGTCCAGGTGCACTGCACCGACGCGCCGGCCCGCTCCCCCGGCGTCTGCTTGCAGTTGGACAGCGAGTTGGTGGTGGGGTCGATGTTGCGGCCGCTGCCCTGACAGGTGTGCCGGTTGTCGGTCAGGTTGCAGTTGTAGAGGGTGCCGTTGGCGCCGATGCAGGGCACCGACCCGCTCGGGTCGGCCGTGACCGCGCAGGCGACCGGGACGTCGAGGTCGGTGGCGGCGTCGTGGTGGGTGTCGGTGCAGTTGGCGTAGCCGGCCAGCTGCCCGCTCTGCGGGGTGCAGTGGAAGTAGCGCCCGGTGTCGTCGTACGCGGGCTTCAGGTTGCAGATCAGCGACTGCGGGTGGACGCCGTCGGCGACGCAGTTCAGCACCGAGGTCGGGATGGCCGTGGTACCGCAGACGTTCTGGGCGAAAGCGCCGCTCCAGAAGCTGTGCTGCCACTGGGTCGTGCAGCCCTTCAGCGTGCCGTTGCCGTCGACGCAGTAGCTGAAGGTGTTGGTGCCGTTCCAGGTCTTGCGGTACGGCACCGCGCCGCTGCACCAGTCCATCGGCTCCGCCGGGAGGTCGGCCTCCGGCCGCCACAGGCCGCCGGCGCCGGAGTTGGCCGGCACGGTCGGGTAGCTGACCGGCGAGGTGATCGTCTGGTTGTACGCCGGTGTGTCGTACGGCGGCGCGGCCACGCCGTCGTCCTCCAGCAGGCCCCGCCCGGGACCGCCGCCGGCCGTCGCCGGGCCGTCGCCGCACTGCAGGACGGCCCCGGTGAAGGAGCACTTCAGGTAGTCGGCGACGGTGGCGCCGATGCCGGTGCCGCCGGCCGCCACCGCCCCGGTCAGCACCAGCGCGGTGGCGGTCAGGCCGCCGACCATGGCCGACTGGGTGACCCCGCGGCTGCCCCGCAGCCGCCGCCACCACCGATCCCTGCCTGCGCCGCGGACCCGCTCGGGAAGCCTCATGACCGTACGATGGCAGCGTTTTCCGGGGCGGTTCAGGGCCACCGGACCTGGTCCGGGGTGCCCCGAGTCCCGGTTCCGCCGCCGGGACCGGGACCCGCGCCGGACCGGCGGCCCGAGCGCCGGAGCGGACACCGCCGGTCCCGGGCGGCCGGGCCCGGAGCCGGGGCGGTGCCGATCTCCTATCGTGGGCGGATGAGCGACGGCCGGACGTCCGAGATCGAGCGCACCGGCCCGGCCCACCGCCGTGACCAGGTGCGGCGCATCGTGGTCGAGGGCGGCTTCGCCCGCATCGACGAGCTGGCCCGCCGGCTCGGGGTCAGCGCGATGACCGTGCACCGGGACCTGGACACCCTGGAGTCCGAGGGCTGGTTGACCAAGATCCGCGGCGGGGCCACGGCCAACCCGTCCGCCCTGGCCGAGGCGGGCGTCCGGGAGCGGGCCGCGGCGATGCGGCCGGAGAAGGAGGCCATCGCCGCCCGGGCCGCCGCCCACCTCGGGCCGGGCCAGACCGTGTTCGTCGACGACAGCACCACCGCGCTGGCGCTGCTGCCGCACCTGGGCGCGGCCGGCCCGCTCACCGTGGTCACCAACTTCCTGCCGGTCGTCACCGAGGTCGGCGACGTCCCGGGGGTGGACGTGGTGCTGCTCGGCGGGACGTACCACCGCCTGCAGGAGGCGTGCTTCGGGCTGCAGACCACCGACGCGATCGAGCGGCTGCACGCCGACGTGCTGTTCATGTCGACCACCGCGGTGACCGGTGGCTCCTGCTACCACCGCTCGGAGATGACCGTGATGGTGAAGCGGGCCTTCCTGGCCTGCGCCGCCCGCAAGGTGCTGCTGGTCGACCACGCCAAGTTCGGCCGGCCGGCGCCGCACCTGCTCTGCCCGGTGGACGCGTTCGACGTGGTGGTGACCGACTCCGGGCTGGACGAGGAGGAGCTGGCCGAGCTGCGGCAGCGCGACGTGACGGTCGAGGTGGCCCGGCCCTGACCCCGGTCCACGTTGCGCGACTGTGATGTTCGTGTTAGATCTCACATCTACACTGTGAGATGAGGTGCGGCCATGACCACTGTGCTGTGTGCGGGCGACCTGTTCATCACCGCGGAGACGCTCGCCGCGGCCGCCCGGGCGGCGCTCGGGGACGTCGAGGTGGTCGAGCACTCCTCGACCTGGCCGGACGAGCCGTTCGGGGCCGTCGAGGGCGTGCGGGAGGCCGCCGGCGACCCGGCCGAGCTGGCCCGGGCCGCCGCCGGCGCCGACGTGCTGCTCACCCACCTGGCCCCGGTGACGGAGTCGGTGCTGGCGGCGACGCCCGGGCTGCGGCTGGTCGGGGTGACCCGCGGCGGCCCGGTGAACGTCGACCTGGCCGCGGCCACCGCCCGCGGCGTGCCGGTGTGCTACCTGCCCGGCCGCAACCTCGGGGCGGTCGCCGAGTACGCGGTCGGCCTGATGATCGCGCTCACCCGCAACGTCGGCCCGGCCTCCCGGACGCTGTCCGCCGGCCGCTGGGACGGCTCGTACTTCCGGTTCACCCGGTGCGGCCCGGAGCTGCGGGCGGCCACCGTCGGGCTGGTCGGGCTGGGCGCGATCGGCCGCCGGGTCGCCGAGCTGCTGGGCGCGTTCGGCGCCACCGTGCTGGCCCACGACCCGTACGCGGGGCCGACGCCGGGCGTGCGGCTGGTCGGGCTGCCGGAGCTGCTGGCGGCCTGCGACATCGTCAGCGTGCACGCCCGGCTCACCGACGACACCCGGGCGATGTTCGGCCCGGCGGCCTTCGCCGCGATGCGGCCGGGGTCCTACTTCGTCAACACCTCGCGCGGCGAGCTGGTCGACGAGGCCGCGCTGCTGGCCGCGCTGGACGGCGGCCGGCTGGCCGGGGCCGCGCTGGACGTGTTCTCCCCCGAGCCGCCCGACCCGGCCGGCGCGCTGCTGGGCCGGGACGACGTCCTGCCCACCCCGCACCTGGCCGGCGCGTCCCGGCAGGTGGCCGAGGAGTCGGCGGCGAGGGTCGCGGCCGCGGTCGCCGGCTTCCTGCGGGACGGCCGGCTGGAGCACTGCGCGAACCCGGCGGCGCTGGCGGCCCGGTCGTGGTGACCATCGGCGTCGACGCCGGCACCTCGCTGGTCAAGGCGGTCCGGTTCGGGCCGGACGGGGTGCCGGAGGCCACCGCGGACGCCGCGGTCGCGGTCTCCCGGCCCCGCCCGGGCTGGGCCGAGCAGGACCCGGCCGACACCTGGGCCGCGGTGCGCACCGTGGTGGCGGCGGTGGCGCCGCCGGACGGCCGTGTCGAGCTGGTCGCGGTGACCGGGCAGGGCGACGGCTGCTGGCTGGTCGACGCGGCCGGCGACCCGGTCCGCCCGGCGATGCTCTGGAACGACGCCCGGGCCGGGTCGGTGGTGGACGGCTGGGAGCGCGACGGGCTGCTGTCCGCCGCCTTCCGGGTCACCGGCTCGTACGGCAACGCCGGGCTGGCCCACGCCCAGCTGGCCTGGCTCCGGGCGGCCGAGCCGGCCGCCGCCGACCGGGCCGCCACCCTGCTCAGCTGCGGCAGCTGGCTCTACCTGCGGCTGACCGGCCGCCGGGTGCTGGACGCCTCCGAGGCCTGCAACCCGTTCCTGGACGCCCGCACCGGCCGGTACGCCGACGAGCTGCTGGCCGGCCTCGGCCTGGACTGGGCCCGGCCGCTGCTGCCGCCGGTGGTCGAGGGCACCGACCGGGTGGCCCCGCTGACCGGCGACGCCGCCGGGCGGCTCGGCCTGCGCCCCGGCACCCCGGTGGTGCTGGCCCCGTACGACGTGCCGGCCACCGCGGTCGGGGTCGGCGCGGTCGCCCCCGGGCAGGGGTTCGCCGTGCTCGGCACCACGCTCTGCGTCGGGATGCCGGTGGCCGACCCCGGCCTGGACCGCCCGGAGTCCGGGATGTCGCTGCGCACCGGCTGGCCGGACCGCTGGCTGCTGGCGTACGCGACGCTGGCCGGCACCGAGGTGCTGGAGTGGGCCAAGGACGTGCTGGGCATCGGCTCGGCCGCCGAGCTGGTCCGGCTGGCCGCCGCGTCCACCGCCGACCGCCCGCCGCTGGTGCTGCCCTACCTGTCGCCGGCCGGGGAGCGGGCGCCGTTCCGGGACCCGCGGGCGCACGGCGCGGTGCTCGGGCTGAGCCTGGAGCACGACCGCTCCGACGTGGCCCGCGGGGTGCTGGAGGGGCTGAGCCTGGCCGTCCGGGACTGCCTGGTCGCCGCGGGCGGCCGGCCGGAGTCGCTGGCCGTCTGCGGCGGCGGCTCCCGCAGCGCCGGCTGGTGCCAGCTGCTGGCCGACGTGACCGGGCTGCCGGTGGTGCGGGCCGACCAGGACCAGGTCGGCGCGCGCGGCGCCGTGCTGACCGGGGCGGTGGTGACCGGGCGGCTCGGCTCGGTCGAGGAGGCCGCCGCGACCGTGCGGCCCGGGGCGACCCACGAGCCGGACCCGGTCGCGGCCGAGCGGTTCGACGCCGCGTACGCCCGGTTCGTCGCCG
>CADCTP010000021.1 GCA_902805565.1 uncultured Mycobacteriales bacterium | reverse complement strand
CGAGCAGGCCAGGGCGGCCGCCGACCGGATCGCCGAGCGCCGGGCCGAGGCCGCCGCCCTGGCCGCGGCGGCCGCGGCGGCCGAGGAGGCGGCCGGGGTGGCCAAGCTGCTGGGCCAGGTCCTGCGCGCCGACGGGTTCGAGCGGTGGCTGCTGTCCTCGGCGCTGGACGTGCTGGTCACGGACGCCGGGCAGACGCTGCTGGAGCTGTCCGGCGGCCAGTTCGAGCTGACCCACGACGGCAAGGACTTCGTCGTCATCGACCACGCCGACGCCGACAGCCTCCGGCCGGTCCGCACCCTGTCCGGCGGCGAGACGTTCCAGGCCAGCCTGGCCCTGGCGCTGGCGCTGTCCGCGCAGCTGGCCGGCCTGTCCGCCGGCGGCACCGCCCGGCTGGACGCGATCGTGCTGGACGAGGGCTTCGGCACACTGGACGAGGCGACCCTGGACGTGGTCGCCACGACGCTGGAGAGCCTGACCGCCGGCGGGGAGCGGATGGTCGGCGTGGTCACCCACGTCGGCGCGCTGGCCGAGCGGGTGCCGGTCCAATTCGCGGTCACCCGGTCGGCGACCGGCTCGACGGTGCGCCGGGAGGACCGGTGAAGTTCTGGGTGGACGCGTGGGACCCGGCGTACGGGACCAGCCCGGACCAGGAGCCGCTCGGCGCCGCGGAGACCGGCGCCGACGCCGCGGTCGAGATCGCCCCGGACCGCTGGCACCCGGTCCCGGCGCCGGTCGTCCCGCCGCCGGAGGTCGTGCACTTCGTCGACGGGGTGCGCCGGGTCGACGCGCACATGTGGATCGACTCCGGCGACGGCGCGGTGGCCGGGGTCGCCGCCTCGTACGCGGCCGGGGTGGTCAGCTGCCGGGCCGGCGAGGCCCGCGCGGACCGGATCGACGTGCGGCGCGGCCTGTTCACCCCGGCGACCGGGGTGCCCGACCTGCGGCTGGCCCAGGTCACGTACGAGGTGCAGAAGGCGGACTCCGACGACGACCTGCGGCTGTCCAACGCGCTGCAGAACGCGATGGCCGACGCCGAGGCCGAGGTCGCGCTGCGGGCCCGGACCGGCCCGGACGACCTGCTCGTGCTGGACGGGCCGCTGGGCCGGCGCGGCCAGCTGGCCTGGGTGCTCGGCATGGTGAAGACCCACCGGTCCCGCTACCTGGAGCCGCCGCTGCACGCGCTGGTCGCCGAGCTGGCGCCGGGGGAGCGGACCCCGGTGTTCCGGCTGGGCGCGGACTGGACCCGCTGCTCGTGGTACCTGCGGCTGCCCTGCCGGCCGGGCGCCCCGTGGGCCGGCGTGGTCCGGGTCGAGTGCCCGGACCTGGACCTGGACGGCGTGCTGGAGCTGGCCGCGCTGTCGCAGACCGTGCTGCCGCGGTACGCCTCCGTGGAGCACAAGGACCCGCGCGCCCCGCAGAACCTCTACCCGATCGGCGGCCTGGAGCGGCTGCTGCGCCGCCGACTCGGCGACCGGCTGCTGCTGGAGCGGGCGCTGCGCCGGGCCGCCGCCGACCTGGTCCCCGCCTGAGGGCCCCCGCCGGCCGATCCCGCCTGACCGATCCGGCCCGAGGGGTCCGGCCCGAGGGGTCCGGCCCGAGGGGTCCCGCCGCGGCGGTCCGCGGCCGCGGGCGGTAGACAGTGCGGCATGCCGCTGACCGACCCGGAGCGGTTGCGGTCCGGGATCGAGGCCGAGTTCGCGCTGGTGCACGCCGAGGACGGGTTCCGCGACTTCGCCACCCTGGGCCACGCCGCGGCCCAGCGGATCGTCGACCGGCTGCCCGACCACCGCGACCCCGACCTCACCCGCGGCGACCTCGCGGTCAAGGTCACCCGCTGGTACGTGGAGGGCGACGAGCGCTTCGGCCCGGACGGGACGTTCCTGCACTGCGTGCCGAAGGGCCTGGAGACCCGGACCCCGGTGCGCGACTCGATCGGCGCGACCGTCGCGCAGCTCGCCGAGCAGACCGCGCAGCTGGCCGCGGCGGCCGCCGTCGACGGGTTCCGGCTGGCCAGCATCGGGCGCAACCCGTGGCGCGACTACGTGCCGCGGCCGGCGTACAACGACTGGGAGCGGGCGATGCACCGGCGCAAGCCGGAGTACACCGCGCCCGAGGCGTACATGGTCGGCTACGGGCCGGACCTCAACCTGTCCCACCCGGACTGGACCCCGCAGCGGGCGCTGGACGTCGGCCGCAAGCTCACCGCGCTCTCCCCGGTGCTGGTGCCGTTCTCGTTCAGCTCGCCGTTCGCCGGCGGCGAGGTGGTCGCGCTGTCCACCCGGACCCTGCTGCGGGCGCCGGTCCGGCCGTCGGTGCGGGTGTTCCTGGCCGCGCCGCCGCGGTCGCCGCTCGCCACGGCGGCCCGGATCCCGGCCGAGGCCGGGCGGGTCGAGTTCAAGGCGTTCGACGCGCCCCCCGACCCCGGGCTGTACGCCCCGCTGCTCGCGCTGCTGGCCGGCCTCGCCGTCGAGGACACGCTGCCGGACCGGGCCGACCGGCCGGACCCGGCGGCGCACGCCCGGGCCGCCACGCTCGGCTTCGACGACCCGGCGACCCGGCAGGGGGCGCGGGCCGTGCTGGAAGCGGCCGATCGGGTGCTGACGGGTACTCTCGGTAGGGAACTGCTCGCGCCGCTGCACGACCTGCTGGACCGGCGGCGCACCCCCGCGCACGACCTCGTCGACAGCTTCCGCCGCACCGGCGCCATCCCCCTGCCGGACCCGTACCCCGGAGCGTGAACCCGCTGTGAGCTGCACCGTCGCGGTCGTCGGGGCCGGTCCCATCGGTGCCGCCACGGCGTACGGGCTGACCCGGCTGGGCGTGCCCGGGGTGACCCTGGTCGGCGGGGAGGCCGGTCACCCTGCGTACCGGTCCTCGGGCGGGAGCGTGTGCTGGCACCGCGACGACCCGGCGAAGGCGGCGATGATCCGGGCGACCGCCGACTTCGTCCGGGACCGGGTCGCCGCCGGGGCGCCGATCGGGGTGCGGGAGACGCCGTACCTGTTCCTGGACGCCGGGGTGCTGGTCCCCGCGCTGAACATCGCGGCCGCGGACCTGGTCGCCGACCTGGCCGGGCTGGCCGCCGCCGGCGGCGCCGAGCGCGCCGACCTCGGCACGGTCCGGCGGGTGGAGCCGGCCGGCGGCGGGCACCGGGTGGTCGGCGACGCCGGCACGCTGGACGCCGAGGTGGTCGTGCTCGCGCTGGGCACCGGCAACCCGGCGGTGCTGGGCGAGCGGGCGCTGCCGGGCGGGCCGGCGCCGGTGGAGAAGCGGCAGCTGTTCGTGCTCGACCTGCCGGTCGGCCCGGAGCGGGCCGGCCTGCCGCACCTGGTCGCCGCGGTCGGCGCCGGCTGGGCGTACGTGTTCGTCAAGCAGACCCCGGACGGCCTGCGGCTGCTGCTCGGCCAGGAGGACCTGATCGAGGACGCGGACCTGACCGGGCCGGTCGACCACCTGGCCGAGCTGCTGGACGCCGGGGTGGCCGACCGCTTCCCGTTCCTGCGCGGGGCGGCCGCGGAGCGGGTGCTGTGGGGGGTCGACCATGTCGACAAGCACCCGAGCGTCGTCGCGCACGCCCGCGGCCTGCTCTCGGTGCACTGCGGCAGCGCGGTGCGGTCCTGCGTGCCGATCGGGCAGCGGGCCGCGGCGGCGGTCACGGCCACGCTCGGTGGCGCCCGCTGACGCGGACTGGCCAGTCCGGACGTGCTCCGCTAGCTTAGGCATGCCTTACCTAAGCGGAGGGGGACCAGTGCGGAAGCCGAGACCTGCCGAGCGCGCCCGGACGGCCGTACGGCTCACGTCGTTCCTGCGGGTGCGCGTCCCGGGCGCCTGCGGCCACGTCGACCTGCACGGCACCGACCCGGACGGGTCCGTGGTGCTGGTGCTCCCCGAGCAGGCCCCGGTGGTCGCGGCGGTCCGCCGGGCCGGCGGCGGCGAGGTGCCGGTGCTGCTGGACGCGGCCGACCTGTGCCCGGTGCCGGTGGCCGACCGGGTCCGGGCCCGGGTCCGGCTGGTCGGCTGGATCCACGAGCCCGCCCCCGAGCTGCGCCGGGAGATCGCCCTGGTCGTCGCGGACCGGGAGGGCGCCGAGGCGCTGCTGGACATCGGGGCCGGCCGGACCGTGCTCTACGTCGACGTCTCCGAGGTGCTGCTGGCCGACGGCGGCGCCGACCCGGACGACCTCTCGTCGGTCACCTTCGTCCCGGTGGCGGACTACGCGGCCGCCCGGGTCGACCCGCTGGCCGGCACCGAGGCCGCGCTGCTGGGCCATCTGGTCCGCGGCCACCCGGCCGAGCTGGCCCGCCTGGCCCGGCTGCTGCCGGAGCCGCTGGCCGCGGCGGCCGTCCCGGTCGCGCTGGACCGGCACGGCCTGGTCCTGCGCAGCGGCGGCACCGACGTCCGGCTGGAGTTCGCGGCCCCGGTGGGCTGCCCGCGGGAGCTGCCCGGCCGGATGCGCGAGCTGCTGGCCCGGATCCCCGCCCCGGCCGCCCGCCCGCGCTGAGCCGGCACCCGTCCGCGGCGGCGCCACGCGGGACGGTCGGTCCCGGACATGATTTGACACGGCGCTAAGTTGACAGGGAACGCTCCCACGGTTGAACAGCAGCCGAGGCGTCTAGCTCGTTCGAACGGGATCAGCAGCATGTCCTCGGACCTGACCGACACTGGCTCGACCTCGCCCCTGGAGCTGGTCGGGGCGCCGCACGACCGGGACGTCCCGACCTACGCGCCCGCCGGCGCGGGGGACGACGTCCGCGGGCCGCGCGCCACCGACACCGGGCACGAGCTGGCCGTCCAGTTCGCCGCGGTGGCCCGCGCGCTGGCTGCCGAGCCGACCGTCGAGGCCACCCTGCAGCGGATCGTCGACGTGGCGCGCGCGATCGTGCCCGGCTGCCACCACGCCGGGGTCACCGTGCTGCGCCGCGGCCGGCCGGAGACCCCCGCCGCCACCGACGGGGTCTCCGCCGCCGTGGACGCGGTCCAGTACGAGACCGGCGAGGGCCCGTGCCTGTCGGCCATCGTCGAGCACGACACGTTCCGCACCGGGGACCTGGCCGCGGAGTCCCGGTGGCCGAAGTTCTCCGGCCCGGCGGTGGAGCGCACCGGCGTGCGCAGCGTGCTGGCGTACCGGCTGTTCACCTCGGAGGACACCTTCGGCGCCCTCAACCTCTACTCCCGCGAGGTCGACGCCTTCGGCGACGAGGCGCTGGCGGTCGGCACGATCCTGACCGCGCACGCGGCGCTGGCCTTCGCCCGGGCCCGGGAGCGGGAGCAGATCGCCGGCCTGGAGCAGGCCGTGGCCAGCAACCGGGCGATCGGGATGGCGATCGGGATCCTGATGGCGATCCGCCGGGTGTCGCCGGAGGAGGCCTTCACGCTGCTGCGGACGGCCAGCCAGCTGAGCAACCGCAAGCTGCGCGACATCGCCGACGACGTGGTGCTGACCGGGGAGCTGCCCACCCGCTGACCGCGCTCAGCGCCCGATGCGGTGCCAGCCGAAGGTCCGCTCGACCGCCCGCTGCCAGCTCTCGTACTCGGCCGCCCGCAGGTCGGGGTCCATCCTGGGCAGCCACTGCCCGGCCCGGTGCCAGTTGCGCCGCAGCCCCTCCAGGTCCGGCCAGTAGCCGACCGCGAGCCCGGCCGCGTACGCGGCGCCGAGCGACACCGTCTCCAGCGCCATCGGCCGGACCACCGGCACGTCCAGCACGTCCGCGACGAACTGCATGAGCAGGTTGTCCGCGGTCATCCCGCCGTCCACCCGCAGCGTGGTCAGCGCGATCCCGGAGTCGGCGTTCATCGCGTCCACCACCTCGCGGGTCTGCCAGCCGGTCGCCTCCAGCACCGCCCGCGCCAAGTGCCCCTTGGTGACGTACGAGGTGAGCCCGACGATGATGCCGCGGGCCTCGGACCGCCAGTGCGGCGCGAACAGCCCGGAGAACGCGGGCACGATGAAGACCCCGCCGTTGTCGGCGACGCTCAGCGCCAGCGTCTCGATCTCCGCGGCGCTGTTGATCAGCCCGAGGTTGTCCCGGAACCACTGCACCAGCGAGCCGGTGATCGCGATCGCGCCCTCCAGCGCGTACACCGGGGCGTCGTCGCCGATCTTGTAGCCGACCGTGGTGAGCAGCCCGTGCGAGGACCGGACGATCTCCGGGCCGGTGTTGAGCAGCAGGAACGAGCCGGTGCCGTACGTGCACTTGGCCTCGCCCGGGGCGAAGCAGGTCTGCCCGAACAGCGCCGCCTGCTGGTCGCCGAGGGCGGCGGCGATCGGCACCCCGGGCAGCACCGCGGAGGCCTTGCCGTACACCTCCGCGGACGACCGGATCTCCGGCAGCACCGCGCGCGGCACGCCGATCCCGTCGAGCAGCTCGTCGGACCACTCGAGGGTGGCGATGTCCATCAGCATCGTCCGGGACGCGTTGGTCACGTCGGTGACGTGCGTGCCGCCGTCCGGGCCGCCGGTCAGGTTCCAGATCAGCCAGGTCTCCATGGTGCCGAAGAGCACCTCGCCGCGCTCCGCCCGGGCCCGCAGCCCCGGGGTGGCGTCCAGCAGCCAGCGGATCCGCGGCCCGGCGAAGTAGGTGGCCAGCGGCAGCCCGCACCGGTCGATGAAGCGGTCGTGCCCGCCGTCCGCCGCCAGCTCCTCGATCAGCGCGTCGGTCCGGGTGTCCTGCCAGACCACGGCCCGGCCCACCGGCACCCCGGTGCGCCGGTCCCACAGCACGGTCGTCTCCCGCTGGTTGGCGATCCCGATCGCGGCGACCTGCCCGGCGTCGGCGCCGGCCTGGGCCAGCGCCTGCGGCACCAGCCGGCGCACGTTGCGCCAGATCTCGGTCGCGTCGTGCTCGACCCAGCCGGGGTGCGGGTAGTGCTGGTGGTGCTCCCGCTGCGCCACCGACACCAGCCGGCCGAGGTGGTCGAACAGGATGCAGCGAGTCGAGGTCGTGCCCTGGTCGATCGCCAGGACGTAGTAGTCGGTCACCGGCATCCCCCCGGCCCGCAGCCTCTCACCGGACCGCCTCGTCCGCCCGGTCGGTCGCGGTGCTCCCCGGGCGGCCGGGGGCGGGGCGCCGCCGGTGGGGCCCGCTCCCTCGCCGGCTCACCACCGGTGGCCGAGCTCCCGGGAGACCGCCCGGGCGGCGTCCTGGACCTGGCCGACCAGGCCGGCCCGCGGCGTGCCGCCGGCATCGCAGAGGCGGTCCACCGCGCCGCTGATCCCGATGGAGCCCACCACCAGCCCACCGTGGCCGCGGATCGCCGCGGCCACCCCGGCCACCCCCACGGTCATCTCCTCCACGTCGGCGGCCCAGCCCCGCTCCCGGACCTGCGCCAGCGCCGGGCCGAGCCCCGCCGCGGTGGTCAGTGTGCGCTGCGTGTACCGCTCCAGGTCACGGCCCAGCGCGGTGGCCGCCGCCCGGTCGTACGCGAGCAGCACCTTGCCCAGCGCGCAGGCGTGCGCCGGCAGCAACTGGCCGATCTCCACGGTCTGCAGCGAGTCGTCCGGCCGGAACACGTGGTGCACGACCAGCGCCCGGCCCTCCAGCAGGGTGCCGATCCGGACCGCCTCGCCGGAGCGGGAGGCCAGCGCGTCGGCCCAGTTGATCGCCCGCGAGCGCAGCTCGTTGACGTCCAGGAAGCTGGTGCCCAGGTGCAGCAGCGCGGCGCCGAGCTGGTACTTGCCGGAGCCCCGGTCCTGCTCCACGAAGCCCACGCCGGTCAGCGTGCGGAGGATCCCGTGCACGGTGCCCTTGGGCAGCCCGAGCGCGCCGGCCAGCTCCACCACCCCCAGCCGCCCGGGCCCGCGGGCCAGCAGCCGCAGGACCGCCGCCGCCCGTTCGATCGACTGGATCGACTTCGACACCCCAGGACCGTAGGACGGCGACCGGCGTTCGACAATGTCGACCTCGGTGTATTGCCGGCCGGTTACCAGGGCTTTACGTTGTGATCCACACCACGGATCCACCACGTCGGTGCGTCGTCCATCCGTTCTTCCGGACCTCAAGGGGCCGCACATGGACACATCGCTGGGAACCGTCTTCTGGTCCGAGATAGTCGGGACCGGATTCCTCACACTGCTCGGCTGTGGCGTCGTCGCCAACGTCGCGCTCGCCCGCAACAAGGGCCTGGGCGGCGGCTTCCTCATGGTCAACTTCGGCTGGGGTCTCGCCGTCTTCGCCGGTGTCTTCGTGGCGTTCCGGTCCGGGGCGCACCTGAACCCGGCGGTCACGCTCGGCCTGCTGGTGAACGGGGACGTCCAGTCGTTCGCGCCGGGCGTGGACAAGACCTTCGCCGCCACCCTGGTCTACCTCGCCGCGGAGTTCATCGGGGCCTTCCTCGGCGCGGTGGTCGCCTGGCTGGCGTACCGGCAGCACTTCGACGAGACCGACGACGCGGCTACCAAGCTGGCGGTCTTCTCGACGGGCCCGGCGATCCGCAACCCGCTGTGGAACACGGTCACCGAGATCATCGGGACGTTCGTGCTGGTCTTCGTGGTGATCCTGTTCGGCAGCACGCCGAGCGGCCTCGGCCCGCTGGCGGTGGCCCTGCTGGTGGTCGGCATCGGCGCCTCGCTCGGCGGCCCCACCGGCTACGCCATCAACCCGGCCCGCGACCTGGGTCCCCGCATCGCGCACGCCATCCTGCCGATCCGCGGCAAGGGCGACAGCGACTGGGGCTACTCCTGGGTCCCCGTGGTCGGCCCCGTCATCGGCGGCATCCTCGCCGGCCTCCTCGCCAACGCGTTCGTCTAGCCATGAGCAGCAGCAGCGACCACCCCGGCGGCCGCGAGCACGCCCGCCCGGGAAGCGCCCGCAGGGAGGGCGAGTACGAGGACCGCGACGTACCGGCCGGCGGGCCGGACGAGGTCGAGCCGGTCGGCGAGTACACCGACGTCGAGGTCTCGACGGCAGAGCAGGAGACCTTCCGGGGCGAGGGTGAGTACACCGACACCGACGTGGCGGTGGACCGGCCCGAGGCTCCGCCGGAGGGGTCGTACGTCGACGCGGACCGGGGCACCGATGCCGGTGCGGACGGGAGCGCCGACGCCGGCGCGGACGCCGGCGCCGGCCACGGCACCGATGCCGGTGCCGACGTCGGGGCCGACTACGGCGCCGCCGCGGAGGACCCGGGCTACGGAGCCGCGGACCGGGCCGACGCCGCCCACGACCGGGGAGCCGGCCACCGCACCTCCGACGAGGGCGCCGGCCCCACCGCGTACGAGGATCCGGACAACCGACCGCCATACCGCACGGGAGGGACCGAGAATGGCTGAGTTCGTCGGCGCCGTCGACCAGGGCACCACCAGCACCCGCTTCATGATCTTCGACCACTCGGGCAACGAGGTGGGGCGCCACCAGCTCGAGCACGAGCAGATCCTGCCGCAGGCCGGCTGGGTCGAGCACAACCCGACCGAGATCTGGTCCCGCACCGAGACGGTGATCCGGACCGCCCTGAACAAGACCAACCTGTCCGCGTCCGACCTCGCCGCGGTCGGGATCACCAACCAGCGCGAGACCGCGGTGGTGTGGGACCGCAGGACCGGCCGGCCGTACTACAACGCGATCGTCTGGCAGGACACCCGCACCGACCGGATCGCCTCCGCGCTGGAGCGCGAGGGCAAGGGCGAGGTCATCCGGCGCAAGGCCGGCCTGCCGCCGGCGACGTACTTCTCCGGCGGCAAGGTCCAGTGGATCCTGGAGAACGTCGACGGGGTCCGGGAGGCGGCCGAGCGCGGCGACGCGGTCTTCGGCAACACCGACACCTGGGTGCTGTGGAACCTCACCGGCGGCACCGACGGCGGCGTCCACATCACCGACGTCACCAACGCCAGCCGCACGATGCTGATGGACCTGGAGACCCTCGACTGGGACGACGAGCTGCTGTCGTTCTTCAACATCCCCCGGTCGATGCTGCCGGAGATCCGCCCGTCCTCGGACCCGAACGGGTACGGCAGCACCCGCGCCAACGGCCCGCTCGGCGGCGAGATCCTGCTCACCGGCGACCTCGGCGACCAGCAGGCGGCCACCGTCGGCCAGGTCTGCTTCGCCCCCGGCGAGGCCAAGAACACGTACGGCACCGGCAACTTCATGCTGCTCAACACCGGCACCGAGCTGGTCCGGTCCAACAGCGGCCTGCTGTCCACGGTCTGCTACAAGTTCGGCGACCAGCCGGTGGTGTACGCGCTGGAGGGCTCGATCGCGGTGACCGGCTCGGCCGTGCAGTGGCTGCGCGACCAGCTCGGCATCATCCGCGGCGCGGAGGAGAGCGAGACGCTGGCCCGGGCCGTCGACGACAACGGCGGCGTCTACTTCGTGCCCGCGTTCTCCGGCCTGTTCGCGCCGTACTGGCGCTCCGACGCCCGCGGCGCGATCGTCGGGCTGTCCCGCTACAACACCAGCGCGCACGTGGCCCGGGCCACCCTCGAGGCGATCTGCTACCAGTCCAAGGACGTGGTGGACGCGATGGCCAAGGACTCCGGGGTGGACCTGGAGGTCCTGAAGGTGGACGGCGGCGTCACCGCCAACGACCTGTGCATGCAGATCCAGGCGGACGTGCTCGGCGTGCCGGTGAGCAAGCCGGTCGTGGCCGAGACCACGGCGCTGGGCGCGGCGTACGCGGCCGGGCTCGCGGTCGGCTTCTGGAACAACACCGACGAGCTGCGGGAGAACTGGAACGAGGACAAGAACTGGCAGCCCGCCTGGTCCGACGAGCAGCGCCAGCAGGGGTACGCCGGGTGGCAGAAGGCGGTTCAGCGCACACTGGACTGGGTGGACGTCGACTGACCGTCCCGTCAGACCGCAGGCCGCCCGTCGGGAGGACACATCGTGGGAACCGCAGCCGCCCTGTCACCGCAGTCCCGGGCCGAGGCCCTCGACCGGATGGCCACCGAGGAACTCGACGTGCTCGTCATCGGGGCCGGCGTCGTCGGCGCCGGCTCCGCCCTGGACGCCGCGACCCGCGGTCTGTCCGTCGGGCTCGTCGACGGCCGGGACATGGCCAGCGGCACCTCCAGCCGGTCCAGCAAGCTGCTGCACGGCGGCCTGCGCTACCTGGAGATGCTGGACTTCGGGCTGGTCCACGAGGCGCTGCGGGAGCGCGGGCTCATCATCGGTGAGCTCGCGCCCCACCTCGCCCGCGCCCTCCCGTTCCTCTACCCGCTGCAGCACCGGGTGTGGGAGCGGCCGTACGTGGGCTCCGGCATCCTGCTCTACGACGTGATGGCCGCGGCGTCGCCGGCCGGGGCGCGCGGCCGGCTGCCCCGGCACAAGCACCTCAGCCGGCGGGGCGCGCTCCGGATCGCGCCGTCGCTGCGCAAGGACGCCCTGGTCGGCGCCGTCCGCTACTACGACGGCCAGGTCGACGACGCCCGGCACACGATGAACATCGCCCGCACCGCCGCGCACTTCGGGGCGCTGGTGGCCACCCGGTCCCGGGTGGTCGGCTTCCTGCGGGAGGGCGAGCGGGTCACCGGCGCGCTGGTCCGGGACCTGGAGGGCGACCGCACCATCCAGGTGCGGGCCCGCCAGGTCATCAACGCGACCGGGGTGTGGACGGACGAGACGCAGGCGCTGGTCGCCTCCCGCGGCCAGTTCCACGTCCGGGCGTCCAAGGGCGTGCACCTGGTGGTGCCGAAGGACCGGATCCACTCCGAGGCGGCGCTCATCCTCCGTACGGAGAAGAGCGTGCTGTTCGTCATCCCGTGGGGCCGGCACTGGATCATCGGCACCACCGACACCGACTGGGACCTGGACAAGGCGCACCCGGCGGCCACCGCGGCCGACATCGACTACATCCTCCAGCACGTCAACAGCGTGCTCACCACCCCGCTGTCCACCGAGGACGTCGAGGGCGTGTACGCGGGGCTGCGCCCGCTGCTGTCCGGCGAGTCCGACTCCACCTCCCAGCTGTCCCGCGAGCACGTGGTGGCGCACGCGGCCCCCGGGCTGGTGGTGGTGGCCGGCGGGAAGTACACGACGTACCGGGTGATGGCGAAGGACGCCGTCGACGCGGTCGCGCACGCGCTGGACGAGAAGGTCCCCGAGTGCGTGACCGACCGGGTCCCGCTGGTCGGCGGGGACGGCTACGCCGCGGCCTGGAACCGGCGGCACGCCACCGCCGCCCGGTCCGGGCTGCACGTGGCCCGCATCGAGCACCTCCTCGGCCGGTACGGCACGCTGATCGACGAGCCGCTGGCGATGATCGCCGCCGACCCGTCCCTCGGCGCGCCGCTGGCCGGCGCGGAGGACTACCTGGCCGTCGAGGTGGTGTACGCCTGCTCGCACGAGGGCGCCCGGCACCTGGACGACGTGCTGGCCCGCCGGACCCGGATCTCCATCGAGACCTGGGACCGCGGCGCCCGGGCCGCCCCGGTCGCCGCCGAGCTGATGGCCGGGGTGCTCGGCTGGTCGCCGGAGCAGGTCGCGAAGGAGGTCGACGCGTACCGGGCCCGGGTCGACGCCGAGCTGCGCTCCCAGCACCAGCCGGACGACGAGACCGCCGACGCGGTCCGGCTGGCCGCCCCGGAGATCGTCCCCCTGGACCGCTGAGCACGCCGGACGTCCCGGTGTGCCAGCTCTGCTAGATTTCCGCCTCCATTGGTACGAGGAGGCGCGAATGTCCGTTCGGAGCTGGCTCGCCGGGGTGGCCGGGGTCGCGACGATGGCCGCGCTCGGCGTGGTGGTGGCCGAGCCGGCCGTCGCCGCGCCGCTGTCCACGGTGACCCTGGAGCCGGGGACGTCCTCGGTCTCGCCGCAGCTGGGAGCGCTCTCCCGGTCCCGGGTCGGGACCGTGTTCCGCAGCGGGCCGGTCGGCGGGCCCTACCGCTCCGTGCTGACCCGCGGCGGCACCGCGACGACGGACCTGGGCGCGGTCACCGGTCCCGACCTGTTCGCCGGCATCCAGGACGAGCCGAGCCCCGACGCCGCGCCGACCGGCGTGCTCGCCGTTCCCGGACCGACCGGCGTGGTCCTCACCCGGCTGCTATGGGTCACCACCGAGCAGGTCCGGCTGGGCACCGTCCCGCTGGCCGCCGGTGAGCGCTACCTCGGCCAGGCCGGCACCGCGCTCCTCGTCGCCGTGCCGGGGACCGGCGGATACCAGCTGGTCCGCCGCCCGCTCGGGGGGACCGACGTGGTGCTGGCCGGCGGCGCCCGGCACGCCTCCTACCGGACCCTGGAGTCCGACGCCGGCGGCGCGCTGCTGCACGTCGGCGGGACCACCCTGGCCTACCTCGACCACGGCACCGGTGCCCTCACCGTGCTGACCACGGCCACGCAGGTGCAGGGCACGGTCCTGGACGCCGGGCGGGTCGGCTGGATCGACGGCGCGACGCTGTCCACCGCGCCGAGGACGGCGCCGGGGACGGTGAGCACGTCCACCCTGCCGGTGGCCACCGCGCAGTACGTCTCCGGCGACGCGCTCGCCTGGGCCCAGTGGGACCCGGCCACCCGGCTCCACCACCTCACGTACCGGGCGGCCAACGGCGCCACCAGGGTGGTCGCCGCGTTCCCGAAGGGCCCGGACGGGGACTGGCGCCGCGCGGCGGACGTGGTCCCGGACGGGACGGGCTGGTTCGGCGTGCACACCGGCGGTCTGGGCGGGGCCGTCAGCGTGCGGTCGGCCGGCCCGGAATTCGTCTCCGCCCTCTACACCGCGCCCCGGGCGCCGGCGACCGCCCGGGCGCTGACGATCTCCGGTGGGCGGGTCGCGTACGTCGACGACCACACCGCGGCCGGCTGGCCCAACAGCGTCCAGGTCCTGGCCGAGGACGGGGTGGCCCGGCCCGGCGCCGGCCCGGTCGCCCTCGACACCACCCCGGCCCGCGGGCGGTACGGCGTCACCCAGGCCGTCGCGCACGGCAGCCGGACGGTCCTGATCCGCGGCAACGGCCGGGCCGAGGTCGCCGTCGGCGGCACCCGGGTCCCCGTCGCCGCGCCCCCGGCGGTGCCGGCCGACGCCGACGTGGTCGGCACCGACGGCCGGTGGCTGGTCCACCGGCACGGCGGCGCCCACCACCTGGCCGACCTGCGGTCCGGCACGGTCACCGCGGTGCCGCCGAGCGACGTGGACGGCGGCTACCGCTGGACGGTGTCCGGCAACGCGGTGGTCAAGGTGCCGCTGGCCGGCGGGGCCGCGGTGCCGGTGCTGCCGGCCGACCCGGGGTGCACCGTGACCGGGGTGGAGTCCCGGCAGGGCGACGTCCTGGTCCGCTGCTCCTCCGGCCAGGGCCGGGTCCACGGGGCGGCCGGCGGCGCGCCGCTGCTGACCGTCCCGGCGGCGGACACCTCCACCCGGCTGGGCTCCGGCCTGCTGTGGCGGGTCGCCGGCGGGATGGTCACCGCGACGGACTACCGGACGCCCGGCTCGGCCCCGGTCGTGGCCATGACCACCGACGGCCGGCCGTACGCGGTGGACCGCGAGGGCCCGTGGGTGGCCGGGGTCGACGCCACCGGCCGGGTGCGGGTGACGCTGGTGCCCGGCCCCGGCGTGCCGCCGGTGGCCTCCCGGTACGTGCCGGTCGAGCCGTACCGGCTGCTGGACACCCGCACCACGGGCGGTGCCGTGGCCGCCGGGGCCGACCGCTCCGTCCCGGTCACCGGTGCGCCGGCCGGTACGACCGCGGTCGCCGTCTCGGTGACCGTGACCGGCCCGACCGCGGCCAGCTGGCTCGCGGTCTACCCGGACGGCCGCTACGGCGGCTCCTCCACGGTGAACTTCGCCGCGGCCGCGACCGAGACCACCCACGCGGTGGTGCCGGTCCGCGACGGCCGGATCGCGCTGCGGGTCGGCGCCGGCACCGCGCACGCGGTCCTGGACGTGGTGGGCTTCCACCTCCAGGTGGTCCCGGAGCCCAGCGGGGAGCTGGCCACGGTCGCGCCGTACCGGCTGTTCGACAGCCGCACCGGGACGCCGCTGGTAGCGGGATCGCCGCGCACCGTCGCGGTCACCGGCCTGCCCGCCGTGCCCTGGGCGGTCGCCCTCAACGTCACCGTCACGCAGCCCGCCGCCGCCGGCAGCCTGTCGGTGGGCGGCGGCAGCGGTACGCCCCCCACCACGGTGTCCTTCCCGGCCGGGCGGTCCACGGCGGCGATGACCGTCGTCCGGCCGGCGAACGGCAACCTCGTGCTCACGCTGTCCGGCGGCGGCGCCGGGGCGCACGTCCTGCTCGACGTCACCGGCTACGCCAGCAACAGCGGCACGATCGACGACGCGCGGCAGGCCGACTACTTCGCCTCCGGGCCGACCCGGCTGCTGGACACCCGGACCGGGTCCCCGGTCGCGGCCGGCACCGACCGGCGGGTGCAGGTGGCCGGGACCGCGGGGGTGCCGCGCGGGGCGGGCGCGGTGCTGCTCACCGTGGTCTCGACCCGGTCCACGACGGCCGGCTGGCTCTCGGCGTACCCGACCGGCCCCTGGCCGGGCACGTCCACGGTCAACTTCCAGACCGGCGTCACCACCGCCAACGCCGCCCTGGTCCCGCTGGCCGCCGACGGGTCGATCTCGCTGCGCACCGGGGCGGGGACGACGCACGTGGTGCTGGACGTCGCGGGATATCTGCTGCGCTGAGCGGATCGCCGCGTTCCGGTCTTTTTGTCGCCCGGTGGCCCTACAGTGCGGGTCCGGCACGAGGAGGCAGGACATGGCGGTTCGCGGGCGGCTGGTCGCTCTGCTGGGGGTCGGGGCGCTGGCCGCGGTGGGCACGGCCGTCCCGGCCACACCGGCGGCGGCCGTCCCGGCCACGCCGGCCGCGGCCGCCGCGGTGCCGACGGTGCTCCTGCCGACCAACCTGTCGGTCACCGCCCCGCTGGTCGGCGCCCTGTCCCGGGGGCCGGCCGGGACGGTCTTCCGGCTGAGCGGTCCGGACGGCGTCAACCGGTCGATGCTGCTGCGCACCGGTGCCACCACGCCCGAGGCGCTGCCCGGCTCGCACCCGCACACCCCCGCCCTCCTGCAGGGCGACGTGGTGATGCAGCCGGGCGACACCGCGGTGACGTTCCGGAGCACCGCGGGCGCCGTGCTCGGGTCGGTCCCGCTCGGGCCCGGGGAGTTCCCGCTCACCGGGGCCGGGCCGGGGTCGGTCCTGCTCTCCGTGACCGCCGCCGAGGGCGGGTCCCGGCTGGTGCGGCGCACCCCGGGCGCGGCCGACGTGGTGATGGCCGGCGGCGCGCGGTTCATCGAGCTGTTCCCGGGCCTGTCGGACCCGGCCGGGATGCTGCTGCGGGTGGCCACCGGCGCGAACTCCGGCCAGGACACCCGCACGCTGGTGTACCTGCACTTCGCCACGGGGCGGCTGACCGACCTGGTGACCGGGCCGAAGGACCGGCCGGTCCAGGGCGCGGTCCTGGAGGGCGACCGGGTCGGGTGGATCGACGGCGCGACGCTGTCCACGACGTCCCGGACCGCGCCGGGCCCGGTCACCACCCGGACGCTGCCGGTGAGCACCGCGCAGCTGGTCAGCGGCAGCACCGTCGCCTGGCTGCAGCCGGACCCGGAGGCGGTCACCAGCGCCCACCTGATGGTGCGGCGGGCGGACGACCCGACGACCCGCGACCTCGGCCGCCTCGCGGCGTACCGGGACTACAAGCTCCCGTCGTACGTCATCCCGTCGGTGCTGCCGGACGGGGCCGGCGGCTTCCTGTTCCCCGTGGGCGAGCCCGGGATGGTCGGCCTGCGCAGCACCGACGGCCGCACCGGCACGACGGTCTGGTCGGCGCCGCGGCAGCCGGCCGTCGTCAGCGACCTGGCGATCTCCGGCGGCCGGGTGACGTACCGGGACGAGGCGGCGCACGGCACCCGGACCTGGAGCCACCAGCTGGTCGCCGGGGACGGCGCCCCGCGGCTCGCGACGCCCCGGCCGGTGCCCGTCGGGCCCGCCGGTGCCAGCGACGTCCAGGCGCGCGGTTCGCGCACCCTGCTGACCGGCCCGGTCGGCCCGACGAGCCTGCCGAACCCGGTCGGCGTGTTCGCGCTGTTCGGCGGGGGCACCCAGCTGCGGACCGACCCGCGCGCGGGCATGGTGGAGGGCAACGAGGTCACCGGCTGGGACGGCGTCTCCGTGCTGCACGCGCCGCCGGCGTTCACGCAGACCCTCACCGACCTGCGCACCGGGGTCTCCACCGCGCTGACCGCCCCCGCCACCGCCGACCTGGACGGCGGCTTCCTCTGGGGCGCCGGGACGCGGCCGGGCGAGGTCGTGAAGCTGCCGTACGGTGGCGGCCCGGCCGTCACGGTGCTGCCCCCGGACCCCGGCTGCGGGTTCCCGCCGTCCGTCGAGGCCCGGCAGGGTGACGTCCTGGTGCGCTGCGCGGGCGGGGCCCGGATCCACGGCCCGACCGGGCAGCTGCTGTACACCTTCTCCGACCGGTTGCCCTCCCGCAGCCTCTGGTTCGGCAGCGGGATCCTCTGGCGGGTGCTCGACCGCGACGGCGTGCGGACGCTGACCGCCACGGCGTACCGGACGCCGGGCGCGACCCCGGTCGACATCTTCCCGGTGCCGGGCGACCGGCCGTTCGCGGTCGACCGGGAAGGGCCGTGGGCGGCCCGGGTCACCGCCACCGGGCAGATCGAGGTCGCGCTGGTGCCGGGCGTGCCGGTGCCCCCGGTGGCCGGCCGCTACACGCCGGTGGCACCGTTCCGGCTGCTGGACACCCGGACCACCGGTGGCCCGGTGACCGCCGGGACGGACCGGTCGGTGCCGGTCGCCGGGGTCGGCGGCATCCCTCCCTCGGTGACCGACGTCGCGGTCTCGGTGACGGTGACCGCGCCGACCTCGTCCAGCTGGCTCTCGGTCCACCCGGACGGCCGGTACGGCGGCAGCTCCACGCTCAACTTCACCGGCGGGCAGACCGTGACGACCGGCGCGGTGGTGCCGGTCCGGAACGGGCGGATCGCGCTGCGGGTCGGCGGCGGCAGCGCGCAGGTGCTGCTGGACGTGACCGGTTTCCACGCCGGGGTCGAGGTGCCGGCGTCGTCGGCGCACGTGCCGGTGCCGCCGTCCCGGCTGCTGGACACCCGGTCCGGCGCCCCGGTCACCACGACGCCCCGCCAGGTCCGGCTCGCCGGTGTGGCCGGGGTGCCGGCCGACGCCCGGGCGGTGGTCGTCAACGCCACCGTGGTCACCCCGGCGGCCGCCGGCCGGCTGTCGGCCGGTCCGAGCTCGTCGGCGACGCCCACCACCGTGTCGTACCAGGCCGGGCGGACCACCGCGGCGCAGACGGTGCTCCGGTTGGACGCCGGGCAGGCGTGGCTGCGGCTCGGGAGCGGGTCCGCGCACGTGCTCCTGGACGTCACCGGCTACGTGCCGGCGGCCGCGGACCCGGACCGGCGGCAGGCCGACTGGTACGCGACGGCCCCGACGCGGCTGCTGGACACCCGGACCGCCGGCGGCCCGGTCGCCGCGGGCGCCGACCGGCGGGTGCCGGTCGCCGGCCTGGCCGGGGTGCCGCGCGGCGCCACCGCGGTGTTCGTCACCGCGACGGCCACCCGGCCGACCTCCGCCAGCCACCTCACCGCGTACCCGTCCGGCACCGCGCCGGCCACCTCGACGCTCAACTTCCCGGCCGGCGGGACCGTCGCCAACAGCGCCCTGGTCCCGATCGCCCCGGATGGGTCGATCTCGCTCCGGGTGGGCGCCGGGACCGCCCACGTGCTTCTCGACGTGGGCGGCTACCTGCAGCGCTGACCGGGCCCGTACGGTTCCGCGGGTGGCCGTCGACCGGGTAGTGATGATCTTCAATCCGAACAGCACCGGGAATGCCCGGGAGCGGGCGGAGGAGCTGCGGGACGAGCTGGCCGAGCGGACCCCCGACCTGCCGGTCGAGCTCATCCCGACCGAGCACGCCGGGCACGGCCGGGAGCTGGCCGAGCGGGCCGCCGCGACCGGGGCCCCGCTGGTGATCTCGGTCAGCGGCGACGGCGGCTACAGCGAGGTCGTCGACGGGATCATGCGCTCGGGCAGCGACCGGGCCGTCGCCGCGGTGCTCGCCGCCGGCAACGCCAACGACCACCGGCGGGCCACCCGGGAGCAGCCGCTGGCCGACGCCGTGGTGGCCGGCGAGGTGACCCGGATCGACCTGCTCCGGCTCACCGTCGGGACCGGCGACGCGGCCCGGACCCAGTGGGCGCACTCGTACATCGGCCTGGGACTGACCCCGATCGTCGCCATCGACCTGGAGAAGGGCAGCAAGGGCTCGCTGCGGGAGATCGTCACGGTGGTCCGGACCTTCGCCCGGTTCCGGCCGTTCCCGCTGGACCTCGCCCAGGGCGGCCGGGTCCGGCTGGACAGCCTGCTGTTCGCCAACATCGACCGGATGGCGAAGTACGCGACCCTGTCCGACGACGGCACCCCGGACGACGGCCTGTTCGAGGTGGTCAGCATCCCGCACACGTCGAAGCTCCGGGTGCTGCTCACCGCGCTGCGGGCGATCACCCGCGGGCTGGGCCCGCAGCCGACCGCCCGGACCTTCGCCTTCACCACCGTCAAGCCCACCCCGATGCAGGTCGACGGCGAGGTCCTCGAGGTCCCCGCCGGCACCCCGGTCACCGTGGACATCGCCCCGGCCGCCCTGGCCACCATCCGCTGACCCCAGCCCTGGCCCACCCCTGATCCGCCGCTCGCCGCACCGCTGAACCCCGCCGCGGGTCGGGCGGGCCGGGCCGGGCCGGACTTTCACCACAGGAGGCGCGAGACCCGCCCACACCCGCAGGATCGGGGTGGAAAGAGACGGCTGTCGGTGCCGTAGTAATCACATCGAGGCAAACCCGCGCCATCCTGATAATCCTCGCCACCAGCGGCGTACCGGTGGTTATCCAATGTGTGTGAACGGCGTGTCCGGAGCCGTGTCGGAACCCTGTGCAGCGATGACGACCCGTGATAGCTTCGAAGTGCAAAGCATCAACTTTGCCACAGCGCCGTACTCGTCCGATCTTGAATCGGGCTCGTCCCGTACGAGTTGAGGCGTCCGACTATCTTGGGAGAAAGACGATGACGCTGGCCACCTCGCCCACTCTCCGGGTCCAGGTCTCCGCGTTCCTGGACAAACTCGAACAACATCCCGTCTTCAGGAACGAGTACTTCGACTTCCTGGAGAGCTCTCGCTGGACCGGCGAATCCTACGACTTCCACCGGGCCAACTTCTTCTACCGCACGGAGGGAACGGTCAAGGGGATCGCGGCCGTGTGCGCACGCGCCGCGGCCAACGACGACACCGACACGCTCACCCTGTTCTCCTGCATTCTCAACGAGGAGGCGGGCAACGGTGAGGCGGCCAGGTGTCACGAGCTCCTCATGGAGAACGCGCACAACCTGCACGGCAGCGCGGAGTTCGGGTTGGCCCCGTTGCGGGTCAAGGAGTCGCGCGACCACGACCTGGTCATCCCCGAGACAAGGGCCTACCGCGAGCGCACGCGTGAGCTGGTCGGCGGCAGCTACAACCAGATGCTGGGCGTCGCGATGGCCCTCGAAGGGCACGCCGACCACATGCTGCGCGTGTGTCGCACCGCGTTCAGGAACACCCACAGGGAACTTCCGGACCGGCGTTTCGTGGACGAGGTGGAGATCTACTTCAACGTCCACGTCGGCGACGCGGGTGTGGAGGAGCGCCACGCCGCCGACGCGCGGCGATGTGTCCAGAACAATGTGCGGTCCGAGGCCGACCTCGCGGAGATCGCCATCGGAGCCACGGAGACCCTGAACATTCAGCTCGAGATGTGGAAGGCGATGCACGAACGAGTCCTGGCGATGGGCGCGCCGGTCGGTGCGCGGTAATCCGAGCGGATGACGAAAAATAGAGGCGTCTCGAACGCCGTACTCAGTATCCCGGATTCGGTGACCCACGGCACCGCGGCGAGACTCGTCGCGGACAACCGCGGTCGTGCCGAGGACGACCAGATAATCGACCTGAGCATCGGGGCCCTGGACACGCCGACCGACCCCCGGATCGATCAGGGCGTCATCGAGTTCATCACGAAGCGGTCCGACATGGTCCATGCGTTCGCGCCGGTCCGGGGTTTCCTGTTCCTGCGGGAGTCCGTGGCAGCTCGGGTGGCCCGAATCCATCGCGTGCGGTACGACCCGCAGGACGAGATCCTGGTCACGCCCGGCGGGGTGAAGGGTTCGATCTCCGCGACCTTCCACGCGTTGTTGGACCCCGGTGACGAGGTCGTGATCCCGGTGCCGAACTGGCCGCACTACATCGACATGGTCCGTCTGCACGAGGCGGTGCCGGTGACCGTAATGGTCTCGACCGAGGAGGGCCTCGCCGCCGGCGCCCTCCAGGAGGCGCTATCGCCCAGCACCAAGATCGTCGTGCTGGGCGACTGCATCAACCCGACGGGCAAGGTCTACTCCACCGAGGAGCTCGTGGCGTTGGCCGAGGTCATCGCCGCGCACAACGTCCGCCGGGAGGCGGCCGGGGAGAGCCCGGTGCACGTTCTGTTCGACTGTCCCTACGAAGCACACGTGCCGGGTGGGCGCGCCCGGTCGTTCCCGGCCCTCGAGGTCGCCCTTCCCGACGGTGGCCTGTGCTCGATGCGGCCGTACACGATGTTGGTGACCGGGCCGGGAAAGACCTATGGCATGCACGGGGACCGGATCGGCTACCTCTGCGGTCCGGCCGATCTCGTCGACGCCGCTGCCCGTGCGCAGGTCAACCTCACCTCCTTCGCGTCCACCTACGGCCAGGTCGCCACGCACGTGGCTCTGCAACCGGAGCTGGACGCGGTGGCGACGGAGCGGGCCAGGACCGCGCGGGCCAACCTGGAGACGATGCTCGCGGCCCTCGCCGAGGTCCCCGGGCTGCAGGTTCGGCGTCCCCAGGGTGGCTACTTCTTGTTCGTTGACCTCGCGCCCTACGCCGAGGGGTACGCGAAGCTCGGTCACGATCACGCCGACCAGTTCCTGCTCGCCGAGGCGCGGGTCGCGACGATTTCCGGCAGCCACTTCGTGGGACCGGGTGGGCAGCTAAACGACGTCGTGCGGATCAACTGCGGCCGCACGGCATCGCTGCTGGGTCGGGCGGGCGAGCGGATCCGGGAAGCACTCCGGCGCGTGGGCGCGGACGGGCCCCCGCCATGATCGAGCGCGCCATGATCGACCCGACCGGGACCGGCAGCGTCCGGTTCGCCATCGTCGGGACCGGATTCGCCGGCACGTGCACGCTGTGGCACCTCGTGCAGCGGCTGGTCAACCCACTCCGGCCAGCGCCACCGTCCCCGGTGAACGTCACGATCGTCACCATCGAACAGGCGCGCGAGAACGGGCCGGGTTTCGCGTACGCGGCGGACAATGTCGAGGTCGCACACCGCTGCAACAACCAGGCCAGCACAATGGCCATCCACGACGACGACTTCGTCGACTGGATGGCCGCGAGCAAGCCGTGGCTGGTGCGCGACCATCCGGAGCTGGTCCTCGAGACCCATCCGGGAATCGATCTCGACACCTGGCAGCCGGACGGCGAGGAGTTCTACCCGCGCGCGTTGTTCGGGCTGTACCTCCGGCAACGGTTCCAGGAGACCGTCGAGCGGGCGCGCCGGCACGGCCTCACGGTGGAGCAGTACGTACGCCACGAAGTGGTCGACGGCCATTCGGCGAACGGATTCTTCTCCCTCACGGTACGGAGCCTCGACAACGCTTCCGAGCTCAGGCTGGACCGGCTGGACCGGGTGGTCCTGAGCACGGGGCACTGGCAGCCGCGAGCGGCCGGCGGGCTCACCGGACACCCCGGGTACATCCTCTCGCCGTACCCACCGGCAAGGATGCGAGCGGCCGTCGCCGAGCGGGCCCGGTGCCGACGAGACCACGGCGAGCGGCCGCGGGTCTTCGTGCGGGGCATGGGACCCAGCGGTGTCGACGCGATCATGAGCCTCTGCGATGAGGGCGACTTCACCTACACGGACGACGGGCACGTGGCGTCCTACCGCCCGGCGGCGCCGGGCGCCGGCCATCCGCCGCACGTGGTCGCCGGGTCGCGTTCGGGGTTCTTCCCGCCGGTACGGGGCCCGCTGGCCGACTATGAGATGCGGTACCTCACCGCGGAGCGGCTCGCCGCGATGCGCCGCGAGCACCACGGATACCTGCGCATCGAGCCGATCCTGGAGCTCCTCGACGCGGACCTGCGGTACGCCACCGGCGGTGCGCTGGGTTGGCCCGATGTCGTAGCCCCGCCCTATGGCTCGGCCCGGGAGAAGCTGGAGCACGACCTCGGCGCTTCCGACCGCAACGTCGTCCACACGATCGTGCTGAAGGCACGCAGGCTGCGGTTCTACCGGCATCTCACGCCGTCCGACAAGATCCACTACGACCGGACGCTCGACACCCACTTCATCCGGACGGCCGTCCCCCTGCCGGTCGCCAACGGGGAGAAGCTGCGTGCACTACTCGACGTCGGTGTGCTGTCGACCGTACGGCTGGGCTACGGGGCTGCCGAGGCGGTCGAGGCCGAGGACGACGGGTTCCGCGTCACGTACCGGACCGGGGCGGGGGAGGCGGAGCGCCTGCATGTCGACTGTGTGGTTCGGGCCGGCGCGCAGGACTTCGCCATGCACCGCCATCCGTCGCCCTTGTTCCGGAACCTGCTGCGACGGGGCGAGATCCTCGCGCACGAGGAGGGCGGACAGGCCACTGGTGGCCTCGGGCTGGCTCCAGGAGGAGGGCTCCGGGTGCTGAGACAGGAGGGGGGACTGCGGGTCCGGTCGTCGCACCTGGCCTCGTTCGGCTCCCCGGTTCGGTTCTGGCAGAACGAACACAACTTCGCGGCCGCGTTCGTGGAGGCGGCCGAGCTGATCGCCGACGACTGGCTCGAGGCCGCGGTGGCGGCCGGGACGCGGTCCACCGCGGCCGGGACCGACGCCGTGGCCGAGGATCTCGTCGGCGCAGAGACTCGGAGGTGAAGTATGGAGATGAAAGAGTTCCACTACGAGGACGGGCTGCGCGTCAGCCTCTTCAATCTCGACCACGAGGCGGTTCCGTACCATTTCCACGATCATGTCGCGGACATCATGTACTGCGCGCGGGGCCGGATCACGATCGAGCTCCCGGACCCGGGCCAGGCGTACTCGGTCGGTGCCGGCGAGGTGTTCCAGGTGCCCGACCGGAGCCGGCACCGGTTCTTCAACGGTGCCCCGGTCGGTACGCCCTCGCGCTACGTGCTCCTGCAGATCGGGTCGTTCGACATCACGTTCCTGCCCGATGCCGAGGACATCGCGGAACGATTCGCAGACCTTCCTGTGGCCCCTGTCACGGACGGCATCGTCCATGTCGGGGATCGGAAGGGCGACATCCTCGCGCTCGCTGACCGTTTCGAGCAGGACAAGCCCCAGGGACTGACCACCGACGAGCAGGCCGACGTCGTGCGAGCCTTGCGCTCCCTCGCGGCCCGGGGGGTGGACGCGACGGATCCCCGGGCCGTCGTCGGGCCGTGACAGGTGTGTGCCTAGTTTGAGCGCATGTCCTTCGACCCGGCCACCGTCAGCCTGATCGTCGCCACGTTCTTCATCGGCGGTGTGGTCAAGGGTCTGACCGGGCTCGGACTGCCGCCCGTCGTCCTGGGGATCCTCACGATCACGATCGGAATCCAGCCGGCGAAGGCGCTGATCCTGATCCCGACGTTCCTGACCAACGTTCTTCAGGCGTCCTCAGGTGGCCACGCCCGGGAGATCGTGCGAGGCACGTGGCCGTTCCTGCTGGCGGCCACGGCCTTCACGGCGTCCGGCGCGTTCACGCTGCAATACTTCGAGCCGGACCTGATGTCGTCCTTGCTCGGCGTGCTCCTGGCCGTGTACGGGCTGCTCGGCCTGTTTCACTTGCGGATGACCATCCGGGACGGCTGGCTGCACCCGACGGGCGTGGCGTTCGGCACGGCCAACGGCTTCCTCACCGGCCTGACCGGATCCTCCGCCGTCCCGGGGGTGTTCTACCTGGAGTCGATCGGACTCATGCGGGACCAGTTGGTGCAGAGCATGGGGATCCTGTTCACGCTCTCGACCGTCGGTCTGGCGTGGTCACTGCGGGCGCAGGACCTGCTCGACGCGAGCCTGCTGCTGATGTCCGCGATAGCCCTGGTCCCGGCGCTGATCGGAATGTCGGTCGGTGCCCGGATCCGGGCGGCCATCCCGGAGGTGCGGTTCCGGACGGTGTTCTGCGTCGCCCTGCTCGCCCTCGGTACGTATGTCACGGTACAAAGCGTCATCGCCTCATGAATCGACGACGACGGAGGACGATCATGGATCCGGCCCTGCGGGAACTGCTGGGTGAGCTGGAGGAATTCGCTTCGACCAATGACGCGTCGACCGACGACCGCGACCGCAAGATGCTCAACATCACCCACGACACCGGGGTGTTCCTCGCCCTGCTGATCAAGGCCACC
Organism: uncultured Mycobacteriales bacterium; assembly: GCA_902805565.1. Taxonomy (GTDB): domain Bacteria; phylum Actinomycetota; class Actinomycetes; order Mycobacteriales; family CADCTP01; genus CADCTP01. Next base: position 1,308 of record CADCTP010000021.1, on the reverse strand, counting down.
GGGAGCCGGAACGTTCTGGAGATCGGCACGTCCAACGGCTACTCGACACTGTGGCTCGCCGATGCCGTAGGTGTCGACGGCCTGGTGACGACGGTCGAGAAGGCGCCGGGCAAGGTCGCGATGGCGGAGCGGAACTTCGCCCGGTCCGGTCTGGGGTCGCGAATCCGGCAGGTCCAGCAGGACGCCGGAGACGTCATCCGGTCGGCCGGCGCCGGCAGCCACGACTTCGTCTTCCTCGACAGCGACCGGGAGCAGTACGTCGACTGGTGGGATGACCTGCGGCGGCTCACCGCTCCCGGGCGGCTGATCGTGGTGGACAACGCGACCTCCCACGCCCACCAGCTGGTGGACTTCACCAAGGCGGTCGAGGCCACGGAGGGCTACGTCAGCTCCCTGTCCCCGATCGGCAACGGTGAGCTGGTGATCTTGAAGGAGGGATAGCGGGCGGCGCAGTCCGGCTCGCCCGGGCCCGCCCCGGGCCACGGCGTCGCGGCGGCGGCGAAGAACCACCGGGCCACCGATCCACTGACCCGTCGGCCCCGCCGCGGGTCGGGCCGCGGGTCAGGCGGGGGCCGGGCGGCGGCCGGTGCGGGAGCTGAGCGCCGCCGAGGCCAGCGCCGGCACCGCCATGACCAGGAAGATCTGCGGGTAGTCGGTCAGCGCCGCGATCACCCCGCCCACCGGCCCGCCCAGGGCGACCCCCACGTCCCAGAACGACGTGTACGTCCCGAGCGCGCCGCCCTGCCGGGACGGCTCGGTGCGCTCCATCACCACCAGCGCCAGCGCCGGGAAAAGCAGCGACAGCCCGCCGCCCATGACCAGCCCGCCGGCCACCGCCACCGCCAGGTTCGGCGCGACCGCGACCAGCAGCAGGCCGGCCGCCTCGACCAGGGCGGACCCGACGGCCACCCGGCGCGGCCCGAACCGGTCCGGCCAGTTGCCCAGCAGCAGTCGCACCACGACGTACGCGATCCCGAAGGCGTTGAACGCGGCGATCCCGCCGGCGACGCCGCGGTCGGCCAGGTGCAGGGCGGCGAAGGCGCCGAGCGCGCCGTAGCCCAGCCCGGCCAGGGCCAGCGCCGTGCCCGGGCGGACCACGGCGCGCGGCAGCAGGAGCACCGGCCCGACGGGTCCGGCCGGTCGCGGCGCCGCCCGGACCCCGAGCGCCGGCACCAGCCCGACCAGCGGCGCGACCAGGCAGAACGTCCAGACCGCGGCGAAGCCGACCAGGTCCCGCAGCAGTTCCCCGGCCAGCGCGCCGACGGTGATGCCGAGGTACATCGCCATCCCGTAGAGCCCGACGACCCG
>CADCTP010000020.1 GCA_902805565.1 uncultured Mycobacteriales bacterium | reverse complement strand
TCGGCGCCGGGGTGGTCCGGGCGGTGGTCGGCGCGGGACCGGTCGCCGCGGGACCGGTCGCCGCGGCGCTGCTCGCGGCCGCGGTGGTGGGCGCCGGGGCGGCCCGGTCGCCGCTGTGCCCCATCGCCGGCCGTACGACGACCACCAGGGCCGCCACCGCGGCGACCGCGACGAGGACCGCCCACCGGGTCGGGTGGCTGGAAGGCTTGGCGTGGGCCGGCACGAGCAGCCACCCTACGCCGGTCCGGTTCTAGTCCAGCCCTTCCAGCGTGTCGGGGACGTGCAGGCCCTGCCGCCGCCACAGCGGGACCCCGACCTGCAGCAGGTGCGCGACGGCGTCGTACACCTCGTCGTCGTGGACGTCCGCCACGTGCACGTCGCAGACCTCGTCCGAGGCCTCGTTCACCGCGTCGACGACCGTGTTCGCGATCTCCCGGCCGCCGGCGCCCGCGTCCACCAGGACCAGCAGGATGCGCCAGGTGCGCCCGCCCGGCTCATCCAGCCGACGGAACACCCGCAGCACCTCGAGGACCTCCGGGACCTCGAACAGCGCGAGCACCACCGCGCAGTCGACCTGGTCGGGCAGCGCCGGTCCGGGGAAGTCCGCGAACGCGTCGTCGGGACCTATCTCGTACGCCTCGTCCACCTCCAACCCGGCCGCGAGATCCGCAACCGTGGAGATGTCCGTCGGGTCGAGGGGGAATCCCAACTCGCCGCCTCCATTCAGCCAGACATCGACGTCGGTGGGCCACTTCTCGAACAGCGTGCCGACCGGGACCTCGGTCCACCGTGCGTCATCGGGCAGGCCGTGCGCGAGCGCCATCTGGCGGTACGAGGTGTAGACCAGCGCGTGGGTTCCCGTGGAGTCGGTGACGCAGGGCAGGCTGACCTCCCCGACGGCGGTCGCGCCGAGCCCGAGGGACCCGGACGCCGGATCGGTGTCCAGCGCCGGCACGCAGAGGGTGGACCGGGCGAGGGCGCGCAGCAGCGTGGCCCGGGCCCCGGACATGACGGACCGGACGAAGACCCGTTCCAGGTCGTTGACTGGCCGGAAGCCGAGCTCAGCCCCGGGATCGTCCGGGTCGAACCCCGCTCCGGAGTGGTCGTTCGGTGCCTCGGTCGGCACTGTCAGGCCCCCAGCTGCTGGCGCGAACGTCGGCACACCGGACGCGGCTCACGACCCCTCGTGCGCCGGCCGCCCGGTGCGCAGCACTGCTCCTCTCACGTCTCGGTCGACCGACCCGGAGCGATCAGCGAACAGGCGGACCCGCGGGAGCGGATCGGCGCCGGAACCGGTCCAAGGAGGGACAGTACTTGGCGTACGGGTCCCGGACACAAGGCGTGTCCGCCATCCAGACGTGTCGTGCAGGCGAATAACGCCTACGTGGCCGGAACCGGACTCGCGGTGGCGGGCTCCGCCGAACTCCGCCCGCCGCCGGCGCAGCTCGGCCTCGGTCAGTCCGGCCAGGCCCAGTGCCGTGCCGCGCCGGCTCCGCCGGCCGATCAGCGCGCCCGCGGCCACGGCGGCGCCGGTGGCGGTGACGACCGCGGCCGGCTCGACCACCCCGACGGCGCGGTCCTGGCCGCCGGCCGCCCAGCTGTCCCAGCTCGGCGGGGTGTCCCCACCCAGGCCGGCGGCGAAGGCGACGTCGTGCGGCGTGGTGTAGCGCATCTCCGCGACGGAGCCGCCCCAGTCCCCCGGCGGGGAGACGTAGCCACCGGGGTCGGCCAGCTCGTGCTCGGTGCCGACCCTGAGCACCATCTCGCACCCGGCCATCCGGTCGGGCACGGCGGCCTCGCCCACCGGGGCATCCGCCTCCGCCCGGGCCAGCCGCTCGGCGGCGAGCCGGCCGGCGGCGTCCACCTCGGCGCTGGCCCGGGTGACCAGCGCGGCGGCCCGGCCCTGCTCGGCGGCGAGCGTCTCGGGGGTGGCCTGCTCGACCATCCGGATCGCGCCGGCCGCGGTGGCCTGACCCTCGCGGAGCGCCCGCGCGTACGCCGTCAGCGCCTGGGCGGCCGAGCCGAACGCGCCGGCGGCCTGGCTGAGCCGGGCCGGCACGTCGCCGATGGCACCCTGGAACACCTGGGCCGACTCGCCGGTCCACACCTCTGCGTCGAGGGTGGCCAGCCGGCTGCCGGCGTCGCCCGCGGTGACCGCGATCCGGGTCAGCCTGGCGGCGAGCCGATCGACCTCGTCCGGCTCACCGGGGACCAGGTCCGCGGGCCGGGAGCCCGGCGTCACGACGGTCACGCCGCACCTCCGTCCGCACCGGAACCCAGCTGCCCGCGCAGCGTGCGCTCGGCGTCCTCGTAGGCCGCGGCGGCGGTGTGCAGCTTGGCGGCCAGCGAGTCGACCCGGTCGGACACCCCCCGCAGGCTGGTGGACCAGGCGTCGAGGAAGGACTCGGTCGAGCGGCGGACCGGCTCGGAACCGACCCGGGCGAGCTGCGCCGTCATCTCGGCCCGACCGGCGTCCACCGTCCGGGAGACGTCCGCGACCTCGCGCAGCGGGCCGGCGGTGGCCTGCAGGGCGGCCGGATCGACCTGGAGCATCATGAGACCGGCTCCGCTCCGAGGGCCAGCGAGGCCCGCACGATGAGGGCGCCGGTGCGCAGCCGCAGCGGGGCCGGGCCGGCGATGTCGAGCACGAGGTCGTACCCCGGTGGCAGCTGGTCGAGCAGGTCGGCGCCGGTCATCGAGAACCACGGCACCGCACCCCGGGCGAGGGCGAGCTGGTCGACGGAGGAGAAGACCGGCACCACCCCGGAGTGCGGGGCACCCAGCGCACGGAATCCCGGAGCGTCGCCGCGCTCGCAGAAGACGACCGCTGTGAGCAGCACGTCATGCAACTGTCGCGAGTCGGCGACGCCCCGCGCGACATTCCGCGCGGTGTCGGCAAGACTCGGTGCATGTGCAAGCACGTTCCCAGCATAGGGGCCAGGACATAAAAAGCAAAGAGGGCAGACAGAACGAATGGGACGTCTTCGTTCTGGTCGCCCACGGCACCAGGAACCCGGCAGGCGTTGACACAGTGTTGCAGATTATTGACGCAGCGCGCACACGTACCCCCGGTACGGAAATTGTGCCGGCCTGGATCGAGCTGGTGGAGCCGGGGGTACCCGGCGTCCTCGCCGCCATACCGACGGAGGCCCGGGCGGTCCTCGTGCCGCTCCTGCTTTCCTCCGGCTACCACGACCGGGTCGACCTGCCGGCCGCCGTCGCCGCCACCCGGCCGGGTACGGCCCGGGCCGCCGTGCTCGGCCCGGACCCGCTGCTGGCCGTGGCCCTCGCCGACCGGCTGGCCGAGGCCGGCAGCCGGCCGGAGGACGCGGTGGTGCTGGCCGCGGCCGGCTCGTCCGACCCGGACGCCGTCGCCTCCGTCCGGGTGCAGGCCGGCCTGCTGGCGGCCGAGCTGGCCGCCCGCACCGGCCGGGCCGTCCCGGTGACGGTGGGCTTCGGCTCCGCCGCCGAGCCGGACGTCCGCACCGCGGTCACGGCCGCCCGCGCCGGCTCCGAGCGGGTCGCCGTCGCTCCGTACCTCCTGGCGCCCGGGTTCTTCGCCGACCGGCTGGCCGGGGTCGGGGCCGATGTCGTCGCCGCGCCGCTGGGGGCCCACCCGGCGGTCGCCGAGCTCGTCGCCCGGCGCGCGTCAACAGCTGGTTGACGGAACCAAGGCGTCAACTTATTGTTGACGCATGAGCGCACCTCTTCCCCGCCTCGACGACCTCATCTCCCTGGTCCGGGCCCAGCACCCGGACGGCGACCCGCTCGCCCACCTCTCCGACGCCGTGCTGGTCGGCGAGCAGCTCGGCGACCTCGCCGACCACCTCGTCGGCCACTTCGTCGACCAGGCCCGCCGCGGCGGCGCCTCCTGGACCGACATCGGGCGCAGCATGGGGGTCACCAAGCAGGCGGCCCAGCAGCGGTTCGTGCCGCGCAGCTCGCCGGACGTGCCGGAGCTCGGCAACTGGGCCCGGTTCACCGACCGGGCCCGCAGCGCGATCGCCGGCGCCCAGGAGCAGGCCCGGGCCACCGGGCACGGGCAGATCCAGCCCGGCCACATCCTGCTCGGGCTGCTGCCCGACGCCGACAGCGTCGCCACCCGGGTCGTGGCGCGGCAGGCCGAGATCGACGCGGTCCGGCAGGCCGTCCTGGACGCCCTGGGCACCGGCGGCGCTGGCGGCGCTGGCGGCACCGGGGGCGAGGTGCCGGGCGAGCACCTGCCGTTCTCCGCGGAGTCGCGCAAGCTGCTCGCGCTCACCCTGCGCGAAGCGCTGCGGCTGGGCCACAACTACATCGGCACCGAGCACGTCCTGCTGGGCCTGCTGCACGACGAGAGCACGCTCGGTACTGTGCTGGCCGGCGTCGGCATCACCCCGGCCCGCTCGGAGGAGCTGGTCCAGGAGGCGCTGGCCGAGATCCTCCGCGGCCGGACCGACTGATCGGGACAACGGTGTGTCCGCCCGGCGACATCCCGGATTCACTTGCACGGGTTACCGGTCAGTAATACCGTTAGGGTTACCGACGAGTAGCCGCAACGGAAGGGCACCCCGGGCGATGGGCCACTACAAGAGCAACCTGCGGGACATCGAGTTCACCCTGTTCGAGGTCCTGGGGGTGCAGGAGAGGCTGGGGACCGGCCCGTTCGGCGAGGTCGACGAGGAGACCGCACGCGGCATCCTCGCCGAGGTCGAGCGGCTGGCGAGCGGGCCGGTGGCGGAGTCGCTGCTGGACTCGGACCGGAACCCGCCGGTCTTCGACCCGGCGACGCACTCGGCGACCCTCCCGGAGGCGTTCAAGAAGTCCTTCCGGGCGTACATGGACGCCGAGTGGTGGCGGATGCAGATCCCCGCCGAGCTCGGCGGCACCGTGGTGCCGGCCTCGCTGCGGTGGGCCGCCGAGGAGATGATCCTCGGCGCCAACCCGGCCGTGCACATGTACGCCTCGGGTCCCTCGTTCGGGACCCTGCTGTGGCGCCTGGGCACCGAGGACCAGAAGAAGTGGGCCCGGTGGATGGTCGAGAAGCGCTGGGGCTCCACGATGGTGCTGACCGAGCCGGACGCCGGCTCCGACGTCGGCGCCGGCCGGACCCGCGCGTTCCAGCAGGCCGACGGCTCCTGGCACATCGAGGGCGTCAAGCGGTTCATCACCTCGGCCGACCACGACCTCGCCGACAACATCGTGCACCTGGTGCTGGCCCGGCCGGAGGGCGCGGGGCCCGGCACCAAGGGCCTGTCGATGTTCGTGGTGCCGAAGTTCCACGTGGACCTGGAGACCGGTGAGCTCGGCGAGCGCAACGGTGTCCACGTCACCAACGTCGAGAAGAAGATGGGCCTGAAGGTCTCCACGACCTGCGAGCTGACCTTCGGCGAGAAGGAGCCGGCCGTCGGCTGGCTGGTCGGCGACGACCACAACGGCATCTGGCAGATGTTCAAGGTCATCGAGAACGCCCGGATGATGGTCGGCGCGAAGGCCATCGCCACCCTCTCCACCGGCTACCTCAACGCCCTGGACTACGCCAGGACCCGGGTGCAGAGCGCCGACCTGACCCAGATGGCCGACAAGACCGCGCCGCGGGTCACGATCATCAACCACCCGGACGTGCGCCGGATGCTGATGCTGCAGAAGGCGTACGCCGAGGGCCTGCGGGCGCTGATGATCTACACCGCGACCCAGCAGGACCTGGTGATGGAGGCCGAGGCGCGCGGCGAGACCGACGACGCCGCGGCCCGGCTCAACGACCTGCTGCTGCCGCTGGTCAAGGGCGTCGGCTCCGAGCGGTCGTACGAGCTGCTGTCCCAGTCCCTGCAGGTCCTCGGTGGTTCCGGCTACCTGCAGGACTACCCGATCGAGCAGTACATCCGGGACGCCAAGATCGACACCCTCTACGAGGGCACCACGTCGATCCAGGGCCTGGACCTGTTCTTCCGGAAGATCGTCCGGGACAAGGGGCAGGCGCTCACCGCGCTGCTGACCGAGATCGGCACCTTCGCCGCCGGCCAGGACGGCAACGGCCGGCTGAAGGAGGAGCGGGCGCTGCTGGCGACCGCGGCCACCGAGGTGCAAGCCATGGTGGGCGCGATGGTCGGGCAGCTGACCTCCGCGCAGGAGGACGTCCGGCAGGTCTACAAGGTCGGGCAGAACACCACCCGGCTGCTGATGTCCCTCGGTGACCTGGTCGTCGGCTGGCTGCTGGTCCGCCAGGCCGCGGTCGCGGTCGCCGCCCTGGACGCCGGCTCGGCCTCGGCCAAGGACCGCGCCTTCTACGAGGGCAAGGTCGCCGCGGCGCACTTCTTCGCCGCCACCGTGCTGCCGGAGCTGACCGCCCGCCGGGCCGTCGTCGAGGCGACGGACAACGCGCTGATGGACGTCCCGGAGGAGTCCTTCTAGCCCGACCCACCCCGAGGGCCGGCACCGCGCACCGCGGTCGCCGGCCCTCGGCGCGTCCGGCGGTGGTCCTGTCCCGACCGGCCGCGGTGCTGGGATGCTGGGGAGCCCGGTTCGGCGAGCGGAGGCGCGGTGACGGGACCGAGCGGCATCAGCGGCGATCCGGAGCCCTCGCGCCCGGACCTCGCGGTGCCGCTGCCCCCGGTGTCCGTACGGGGCCGGCGGCTGCGGTTCCTGCTGACCGGGCTGCGTGCGCCGACGTTCGGGCGGGCCCGCCGGCAGACCACGTTGCTGCTGGCGCTGGCGCTGCTGCTCGGCCTGCTGGCGGTGCCGGCCGGACCCCGGCCGCGGGTGCTGGCCCTGGCCGGCGCGGTCGTCCTGCTCTGCTACGTCTTCGCCCGGTTCACCGCGCTGGACCGGCTGGAGCGGCGGCAGGCCGAGTTCGAGCCGGGCTGGCTGGCGCAGCGGTCCGAGGCGCTGCGGCGGCGGTCGTTCGAGGTCGTCCGGTGCTCGCTGCAGTGCGAGCGCGGGCCGCGGCCGGTCGACCTGACCTCGCCCGAGGAGGTACGCCGGCTGCTGCGGCTGCGGGACGGCGGCGACGGGGTGCTGTCCCTGGAGTTCCTGTACGTACCCGAGCCCGGCGGCCCGGCGGCGGTCGAACAGGTCCGCCGCCCGCTGTCCGCCGTCGCGTTCGCCCCGGTGCTGGAGGCGTCCCGGCCGGCCCGGGTCGGCTTCCCGGCCGCCCGCTACCTCCCCCGCCCGTCGGTCGACGGCGAGCCGCCGCGGACCTCCTGGCTGCTCACCGGCCCGGTCCAGGTCACCGTGGCCCGCCCGACCTGAAATATCTCCGGCGGCCATGTCGAGAACGGCCCCGCCCGGACGACGCGTCGGCGTACCCGCACCGAACGAGGGAGCACACCGTGAAGGTCATGACGTTCATCAAGATGAGCGAGCAGCTCGGCGCGCCGCCGCAGTCGCTGTGGGACGGGATGGAGAAGGAGCTCCCGGCCATCGACGCGACGATCACCATGATCCGCAGCGAGGGGCTGGCGCCGACCGCGGTGGCGGGCACCCGGGTGGTGTCCACCGGCGGCCGGTCGACCGTGCTGGACGGGCCGTTCACCGAGGCGAAGGAGCTGGTCGGCGGCTACTCGATCTGCGAGGTCGACACCTGGGAGCAGGCGGTGGAGGCGGCGCGGAAGTTCGTCGAGATCCACGAGAAGCACTGGCCGGGCTGGCAGGGCGAGGCCGAGCTCCGCCTGATCATGGAGTGACCGCTTGCGGCGCACGCCGCGAGCACGGTCTCATCGGGCGCTGTGACGGCACCCGAGGTGGTCGAGAGGGTCTGGAAGGCCGAGGCGGCCCGGCTGGTGGCCGGGCTGACGCGGATGACCCGCGACCTCGCCCTGGCCGAGGACCTGGCGCAGGACGCGCTGGTCCAGGCCCTGGAGCAGTGGCCGGAGTCGGGCGTCCCGGACAACCCGGGCGCCTGGCTCATGGCCGTGTCCAAGCGGCGCGCGATCGACTCCTTCCGGCGGGCGGAGCGGCTGCGCGCGCTGACGCCGTCGCTGGCCGAGGAGCCCGTCGTGCCCGACCTGGACGCCGCCGTCGACGTCATCGACGACGACGTGCTGCGGCTGATGTTCATGTCCTGCCACCCGGTGCTCAGCACCGAGACCCGGGTGGCGCTCACCCTCCGGCTCGTCGGCGGGCTGAGCACCCGGGAGATCGCCCGCGCGTACCTGTCCGCCGAGGCCACCGTCGCCCAGCGGATCAGCCGGGCCAAGCGGACCCTGGCCGAGGCCGGCGTGCCGTTCGAGGTGCCGACCGGGCCGGAGCGGCCGGAGCGGCTCGCCTCGGTGCTGGAGGTCGTCTACCTGATCTTCAACGAGGGCTACTCGGCGACGGCCGGGGACGACTGGACCCGGCCCGACCTGTGCCGGGAGGCGCTCCGGCTGGCCCGCCTGCTGGCCGGGCTGGCGCCGCGGGAGCCGGAGGTGCACGGCCTGGTCGCGCTGCTGGAGCTGCAGGCGTCCCGGTTGCCGGCGCGGGTCGGGCCGGACGGCTCGCCGGTGCTGCTCACCGACCAGGACCGCGGCCGCTGGGACCGCGGGCTGATCGGGTCCGGGCTGGCCGCGCTGCGCCGGGCGACCGGCACCGGGCCGTACGCGCTGCAGGCGGCCATCGCGGCCTGCCACGCGGTCGCCCCGTCGGTGCCGGAGACCGACTGGGTCCGGATCGCCTCGCTCTACGACACGCTGGCCGCGTCGACCGGGTCGCCGGTGGTGGAGCTGAACCGGGCGGTCGCGGTGTCCCACGCGTACGGTCCGGCGGCGGCCCTGGAGATCGTCGACCGGCTCGCGGCGGCCCCGGCGCTGCGCGGCTACCACCTGCTGCCCAGCGTGCGCGGCGACCTGCTGGAGTCGCTGGGCCGGCACGCCGAGAGCCGGGCGGAGTTCACCCGGGCCGCCGGCATGACCACGAACGAGCAGGAGCGCGCGCTGCTGCTGGCCCGGGCGGCGCGGCTGAGCCCGTAGCGCGGTCGCGTCGGGCTTGGCCTCAGCCTTTGGGCCGGGCCGGGCCGGCCTAAGCCTTCGGCCGGGCCCAGCCCCGGGCCGCCCTCAGCCCGGGCCGGCCAGAGCCGGGGCCCCCTCGCCCGGGGCCGCCCCTCGCCCGGGGCGGGCCTCAGGCCGGGCGGGCCTCAGGCCGGAGCGGGCCAGAGCCGGGTGCTGCCGACGGCGACGTCCAGGTGAAAGGCGGAGATGGCCCCGGCCGGCTGGAACGCCTCCGCCGCCGCCCGGCTGAGCCCGGCCGCCCCCGCCGCGGCGGCCAGCTCCCGGCGTACGCCCTCCGGGTCCACCGTCTCGGCCACGGCCACGCAGTAGACCCGCAGCTCCTCGCCCCCGACCGTGGCCGTCCCGCGGAGCAGGGCCGTCACGCCGTCCCTCGCCTCGGCCCACGCGACCAGCGCGGCGTCCGTGCCGTCCGGGGTCGGCGGGCCCTTCGCGATCCCGGTGTCGCGGTCGATGCCGACCAGGGTGAACCCGTCCACGATCTGGTCGCCGCGGGCGTCCGCGGTGTCCCGGGTCGGCGGCGGGCCGAGCGTCGCGACCGCCGGCGGGGTGGGCCGCCGCAGGGTGCCGGCCGGGACCGGCTCGGGGGTGACGGGGCGGGCGGCGCCGCGGGTCCAGATCCGGGTGGAGGAGCGGGTCAGTCGCAGGTGCACCGGGGTCAGCCCACGGGCCGGCGCGAACGGCTCGACCGGGTGCGGGGCGTCCCGGCGTACGTCCTCGGGCTCGGTGTCGGCGTCCAGCGCGACGCCGACGACGAGGCCGTCTGCGGACCAGGCGGTGACGACCCCGACCACGCCGGGGCGGGCGGCGGCCCAGTCGATGAGGGTCCGGAGGTGCTGGCCGTGGACCGGGTCGTTCGGGCCGGGACCTGGACGGAAGGCCGCGTCCGGGGCGAGCGGCGGCCCGTCGACCGGCTGCGGCCGGGGTGCGGGCCCGGCCGGGCGGCCCGGAGCAGGGCCGGCCGTGCGGTCCGGGCCAGGGCCGGCCG
>CADCTP010000019.1 GCA_902805565.1 uncultured Mycobacteriales bacterium | reverse complement strand
GTCCTGACCGGCCGGGCCGGCTTGGCCGGCGGGTCGACTTGGCCGGCGGGTCGACTTGGCCGGCGGGTCGACTTGGCCGGCCGGGCCGGCCGGACCGCCGGGGCCGGCCGGGCCGGCCGCGGTCAGTGCCGGGCGGCGTAGACGACGTCCGGCTCGCCGCGCGGCACCTCGACCGTGCGCACCTCGACGGTCCCGAAGCGGGCCCGCAGCCGGGCCTCGAAGGCCGGCGCGGCGTTCGCGCTCCACACCGCCAGGGTGCCGCCGGGGGCGAGCAGCCGGTCCAGCGCGGCCAGCCCGGGGGCGCCGTACAGGGCGGCGTTGCCGGCCGTCACCGTCCACTCCGGACCGTTGTCCACGTCCAGGCAGACCGCGTCGTACCGGCCGGAATCGGTGCGCAGCACGGCGGCCAGGTCGGCCAGCACGACGGTGACCCGCGGGTCGGCCAGCGCGGTGGTGCCCAGGTGCTCGCGGTTCCAGCGCAGGACGGCGGGCTCGATCTCGACCACGGTCACCGCGGCGGCACCCAGCTCCAGCGCCTCGGCCAGGGAGAACCCGACCCCGAGCCCGCCGATCAGGACCCGGGCGCCCGGACCCCGGACCGCCGCCCGGACCAGCTCCCGCTCCGACCGCCCGTCCCGGGTGTCCATCAGGAACACCCCGTTGCTGACGATCTCGTGGTGCCGGCCGTCCCGGCGCAGCACCAGCTCCCCCCGCTCGGTCGTCAGCCGGTCCACCGTGACGCACACCACGGACCGAGGGTAGGCCAGCCGTGCGACGCTGGTCCGGACACCCGGGGACCCGCGACGGCGCGGGCCTCGAGGAGGGATGGTGCCCGATGACCGAGGCGACCCTGTACGGCGGCCCCGCGGGCCGGCGGGTCCGCACCCACCACCTGGCCGACGCCAAGCGGCGCGGCGAGCGGTGGCCCATGCTCACCGCGTACGAGCAGTACACGGCGGAGATCTTCGACCGGGCCGGGGTGCCGGTCCTGCTGGTCGGCGACTCCGCCGCCAACAACGTCTACGGCTACGAGTCGACGCTGCGGATCACCGTGGACGAGCTGCTGCCGCTGGCCAAGGCGGTGGTCCGGGCGAGCAGCCGGGCGCTGGTCGTCGCCGACCTGCCCTTCGGCTCGTACGAGACCGGTCCCGCGCAGGCGGTCGGGACCGCGGTCCGGTTCATGAAGGAGGCCGGCGCGCACGCGGTGAAGCTGGAGGGCGGCGCGGCCGTCGCCCCGCAGGTGGCCGCGATCGTCGGTGCCGGCATCCCGGTGATGGCGCACATCGGCTTCACCCCGCAGCGCGAGCACGCGCTCGGCGGCTTCCGGGTGCAGGGCCGGGGCTCCGCGGCGGACGAGGTCTTCGGCGACGCGGTCGCGATGCAGGCGGCCGGGGCGTTCGCGGTGGTGCTGGAGATGGTGCCGGCGGACACCGCGAAGCGGATCACCGGCGAGCTGACGATCCCGACCGTCGGGATCGGCGCCGGGCCGGACTGCGACGCGCAGGTGCTGGTCTGGCAGGACATGGCCGGCCTGCGGGAGGACCCGCTCCCCCGCTTCGTCAAGCGGTACGCCGACGTGCGGTCGGTGCTGCAGGGCGCGGTGGCCGAGTTCGCCGAGGACGTCCGGACCGGGACGTATCCCGGCCCGGAGCACTCGTACAGCTAGGGGGCCCCGGGGCCGGTCAGGGGACCAGGTGCAGGGTGGCGCGGCGTGGGGTGGTCTCCGCGCCGCCCGCCAGGGCGGTCGGGACCAGGTGGAAGAGGTGGCGGCTCAGCTCGGCGGTCCCCAGGCCGAGGTGCGCCGCCAGCTCCGCCGCGTCGACGCCGGCCAGGACCTTGGCCAGCACCTGGGAGACCTCCGGCCGGCCGCCGCCGGGCTCGGCGGTGCGGTAGCCGTCCCGGGACAGCGCCACGCAGGTGGTCCGGTAGTTCCAGTCGGACAACAGGTGCAGCTCGTGCAGCCGGTGCGTCATGGCCATCGCCGACACCGCCCAGTGCCGCTTCGCCGCGAGCACCCGCTCGACCCCGGCCTCCCGCAGCCCCTGCGCGATCACCCCGCGGCGCGGCATGAGGAACGCGGCGGCGAACCGGTTGGCCTCGGCCTCCCGGTCCCGGCCGTGCACCCGGGGCGCGCCGGAGTGCAGCAGCAGGTGGCCGAGCTCGTGCGCGGCGTCGAACCGCTGCCGCTCGGCCGACCGGTCGGTGTTGAGGAACACGAACGGCCGGTCGTCGCGGATCAGCGAGAACGCGTCGACCTCGCGGCAGTCGTCGGCCAGCGAGAACACCCGCACGCCGTGCGCCTCCAGCAGGTGCAGGGCGTTGGGCACCGGGTGCTCGCCCAGGCCCCAGCGCTGCCGGACCATCTCGGCCGCGGTCTCCGGCGCGTGCTTCTCCAGCGTCGGCAGGTCCGGCGCCGGCAGCCGGAACCGGGCCTCGATCCAGTCCGCGATCTCGATGGCGATCCGGCCGGCGGCCAGCGCCGCGTCCCGCCGGCCGGCGGTCGTCCGGCTCAGCTTCCGGAAGCTGACCACGTCCGGCACCAGCAGGTCCACGTCGTCGCCGGCCAGGAACGCGGGCGTCACGTCGAGCGCGGCCGCGAGCCGGGCGACCGTGCCGGCCGGCGGGGTGTGGTGCGCGTTCTCGTACGCCGACAGGGTGCGCAGCGGCACCCCGGACGCCCGGGACAGCGCGGTCAGCGTCATCGCGCGCCGCTGCCGGGCCAACCGCAGCCGCGACGGGGTCACCGGCGCGGCTCGACCGGGACGTCCAGCAGCGGCGGCTCCTCGCCCGGCTCGATCTCCGGCCCGTACGGCAGCGGGGGCAGCGGGATCCGCTCCGCCCAGCTCACCACCACGCCGTCGCGCATCCCGCTGGGCACCGACAGCTCCAGGTCGACCCGGTCCGGCTCGACCTTGACCAGCAGCACCCAGCACAGCGGCCGGCCCTCGACCGGCTGCGGCACCGGCAGCCCGAGGGAGAACTCCTCCTGCACGAAGCCCTGGTTGACCGTCACCGCGTCCCGCATCAGCGGGCCCTTCGGGTGCGCGGTGCGGGCCTCGCCGGTGCGGTCGCCGACCGCGCCGGCGCCGGTCGAGACGATGATCGAGGTCAGCCCGTCGGCGGAGACCGTCCGCTCCTGGCCGCCGGCGAAGTCGGCGATCCAGCCGGACGGGACCAGCAGCAGGCGCAGCTCCTCCACCGCGTGCGAGACCAGGTCGGAGCCCTGCGCGTTGCGCGGCGCCAGGCCGGTCCGGGTGGCCCGCGCGGCCAGCCCGGCCCGGGCCGCCCGGTGCAGGGTGTCCACGTCCAGGCCCAGCTCGCCGAGCCGGTCGCGCTCGGCGAACTCCAGCTGCACCGCCTCCGTCATGCCGGAAATCCTTCCTCATCGGAGGGGCCGGATCAGGCAGGACACGCCCGGGTACGGTCTGACCTCGTGACCGGACGACGGGTGTTGGTGACAGGGGCCTCGCGCGGGGTGGGACGCGCGGTGGCCGTGGTGTTCGCGGCGGCGGGCGACCGGGTGGCGGTGCACCACCGGGACTCCCCCGAGCTGGCCGCGGACACGGTGCGGATGCTGGCCGGCGACGGGCACCTGACGGTGCGCGGCGACCTGGCCGACCCGGCGGCGGTGGCCGACTTCGTCGGCGCGGCCGCGGACGGGCTCGGCGGGCTGGACGTGCTGGTCAACAACGCGGCGGTCTACCAGCCGCACCCGCCCGCCACCACCTCGTACGACGACTGGCAGGCGGCCTGGCGGCGGACGATCGAGGTCAACCTGCTCGGCACGGCCAACGTGACGTTCTGCGCGCTGCCGCACCTGCGCGCCTGCGGGGCCGGGCGGATCGTCAACGTCTCCTCCCGGGGGGCGTTCCGCGGCGAGCCGGACACCCCGGCGTACGGGGCGTCCAAGGCCGGGCTGAACGCCTTCGGCCAGTCGATGGCCAAGGCGCTGGCCGGCGAGGGCATCGCGGTGACCACGGTGGCGCCGGGGTTCATCGAGACCGACATGGCCAACCAGCTGCTCAAGGCGCCGCGCGGGGCGGAGATCCGGGCGCAGAGCCCGTTCAACCGGGTGGCCCGGCCGGAGGAGGTCGCGGAGGCGGTGTTCTACCTGGCCTCGGCGGAGTGGGCGTCCGGCACCGTGCTGGACCTCAACGGCGCCAGCCACCTGCGCACCTGAGCCCGGCCGGTCAGCCGGCCGCCGGCGGACCACCTGTCGCCGCTGGGCCACCGGCTCCCGGCGGACCACCGGCCGCCGGCGGGCCACCGCGGACGGCCGCGCCGAGCTGGCGTTCCAGCAGGTCGCGGGCCTCCAGCAGGGACGGGCCGTACCAGGTGAGGTGCCGGCCGCTGACCAGCGCGACGTCCAGCCCGGGGAAGTCGGCCGGCCCGTCGGTGGCCGAGAACGCGTACGGCTCGTCCGGCAGCACCACCAGGTCCGCGCCGCTGGACCGGATGTCGTCGAGGGTGACGGTCGGGTAGCGGGCGCCGGCGTCGCCGTACGCGTTGCCGACGCCGAGCCGGCGCAGCACGTCCCCGGCGAAGGTGCCGGAGCCGACCACCATCCACGGCCGCCGCCAGATCGGCACCGCGGCGGTCCGGGCCGGCGCCGAGCCGTCGTACGTCGAGGACCAGGCCCGCCGGGCCTCGTCCAGCCAGACCGGCGTGGCCGGCACCCCGCAGGCGTGCAGCATCCGGCGCAGGCTGGTGAACGCGCCGGCCAGCGTGGTCGGCCCGGTCACCCACACCGCGACCCCGGCCGCCCGCAGCGCCGCCAGGTCGGAGAGCCGGTTCTCCTCGGCGTTGGCCAGCACGAGGTCGGGGGCCAGCGCCCGGACCCGGTCCAGGTCCGGGTACTTCGAGCCGCCGACCCGGGCGACGGCCAGGTCGGCCGGGTGGGTGCAGTAGTCCGTCGCACCCACCAGCAGGCCGGGCACGGTCGCGGCGACCGACTCGGTCAGCGACGGCACCAGGGACACCACCCGGCGCACCCGGCCGGGCAGCGGGACCCGGGTCCCGAGGTCGTCCACGTCCGGGTCCAGCGGCGGGGCCACGGTCGGGATGGTGGTGGCGGTGGCCGGTCCGGGCGGCGGCTGCGCGTCCGGCGGGACGTAGGTCACCGGCGCGTCCGCCGGCCCGCCGCCGGGCACGGGCCGGACCTCGGGCGCGCCGTCGCCGGGTGAGCCGACCGCCGGCGCGCCGGGCGGCTCAGTCGACATCGGTGACGCGCACGCCGGCGTGCGCCTTGTAGCGCCGGTTGATCGCGATGAGGTTGGCGGTCAGCCCCTCGACCTGCCCGGCGTTGCGCAGCCGGCCGCCGTAGATGCCGCGCACCCCGGGGATCAGCCCGGCCAGCGCCTGCACGGTGTCGGTCGCCTCCCGGTCCTCGCCCTCGCCGAGCACCAGCACGTCCAGCGGCACCTCCGGCACCGCCAGGTCCAGCAGCAGCGGGGCGCTGACGTGGTGGAAGGCGGCGGTGACCCGGCTGTCCGGCAGCAGCGCGGCGGCCTGCTGGGCGGCGCTGCCCTCCGGCACGTCCAGCACGTACGCGCCCTGCTTGTCGAAGCCGAGCGGGTTGACCGCGTCCACCACGATCTTGCCGGTCAGCGGCCCGGCCAGCGCCCGCAGCAGGTCGGCGTGCCCCTCGTACGGCACGGCGATCACCACGACGTCGGCCTGCCCGGCGACGGTGGCGTTGTCGGTGCCGGTGACCGCCGCCCCCGGCACGTCGGCGAGGATCTCGGCCGCGATCCGGGCGCCCTTCCCCGCGTCCCGGGAGCCGACCAGCACCGACACCCCGGCCGCGGCGAACCGGCGCGCCAGCCCCCCGCCGAGCGGCCCGGTGCCGCCGAGCACCCCGACGGTGAGCTCCCTGACCTCCGGCACGACGCCCGCCTTCCCTGCGAGTGAGCTGAGTCCTGCGAACCTACGCGACGCTGAACCGGACCATCCGCTTCGCCTGGTCGGCCAGCTCCAGCCGGGCCAGCACCCGCTCCCCCACCGGCAGGTCGGCGCCGGCGCAGGTCGCCCGCACCGCCGGCTCGTCCAGCGCGATCGTGCCCTTGTCCTTGCCGGCCTCGAGCACCACGGCCGGGAAGTCCCGGCCCTCCTGGCCGGCGAGCAGCCAGGCCTCGGTGGCGTCCACCACGGCCCGCTCCAGCGCGCCGGCCAGCCGGCCGCCGGCGGTCATCAGCGCGGGCAGCTCCGGCAGGGCCGCCCGGGCCCAGTCCGGCACCGGGGCACCGGCGGCGAGCGCCACGCACACCTCGCTGCCGAAGCGGTCGACCAGCCGCCGGATCGGCGCGGTGACGTGCGCGTACGGCAGGCCGACGGCGTGGTGCAGCGGGTCGGCCGGCGGCTGCCCGTCGAACGGCGTGTACGCCGCGCCGCGCAGCAGCACCGCCGCGTGCTCCAGGAACGCGGCCTGCCCGGGAGTGGCCCCGTCCAGGGCGGAGATCACGTCCCCGTGGTGGGCGCCGGCCGGCCAGGACACCCCGAGCGCCGGGGCCAGCCGGCGCAGCGAGGCCACGTCGGAGTCCCGCGGCGCCGGCAGCGTCCGCAGCACGCCCAGCCCGCCGTCCAGCATCAGCCGGGCCGCGCAGGCCCCGGTGAGCAGGGAGACCTGCGCGTTCCACCGCTCGACCGGCAGCTGCCGGCGGAAGACGACGGTCCAGCCGCCGCCCGGCGCCGCCTCGACCTCCTGCTCGGGGATCTCCAGCTCGGTGGCGTGCCGCTCCCGGGCCCGGGCGATCCGCAGCTCGCCGACCCGCTGGAGCAGCGCGACCGGCTCCGGGGCCCGGCCGGCGTCCACCGCGGCCTGCAGCCCGGCGTAGTCCAGCTGCTCCCGGCTGCGCACCAGCGCCCGCCGCACGTCCACCGACGTGACCTCGCCGGTGGCGTCCAGGTCGATCCGCCACAGCACGGCCGGACGGGTCTGCCCGGCCAGCAGGCTGGCCGCCCGCTCGCCGATGTCCGGTGGGTGCAGCGGGGTGCGCAGGTCCGGGCTGTAGAGCGTCTGCCCGCGCCGGCGCGCCTCGGCGTCGACCAGGCCGCCGGGCCGGACGAACGCCGCCACGTCGGCGATCGCGTAGGAGACCCGGAAGCCGTCGCCGCGGGCGGCGATGTGGACCGCCTGGTCGAGGTCGGTGCTGCCGGGCGGGTCGACGGTGACGAAGGGCAGGTCGGTCGCGTCCTCGGCCGGCAGCGCCGGCTCGACCGCCGCGGCCTCGGCCAGCACGTCGGCCGGGAACGCCGCCGGCACGCCGACGTCGTCGCGGACCTCGTCGAAGCGCAGCGGCGCCCGGACCGTCAGCCGGCGGCTGGGCACGCCGCACCGTTCGTGGGGATCACGGCACCTTCCTACCCGGTCCGGAACCATCCGAGGAACCGGCGCGCCACCTCGGGGTCGCCGGTCACCGTCAGCACCTCGATCGGGCGCCGCCCGTACAGCGCGAGGACGAGGTCGCCGGCGGTGCCGGCGAGCACGGCGTCCCCGGTCGCCGGGCCGGGCGCCAGGGTGCCGCCGGCCGAGGTCAGGGCGACCTGCCA
Organism: uncultured Mycobacteriales bacterium; assembly: GCA_902805565.1. GTDB lineage: Bacteria > Actinomycetota > Actinomycetes > Mycobacteriales > CADCTP01 > CADCTP01. Next base: position 2,434 of record CADCTP010000019.1, on the reverse strand, counting down.
GCCGGGGCCGGGCGCGTCGGTGGCCGTGACGGCGACGGTCGCCGGTGGGTGCGGCCACCCGCCGTTGGTCGGCACCCCGACCGACAGGAACTCCTCCACCCCGTCGACGGCCAGCTCCGGCGGCCCGGGCGGGCCGTCCCGCCCGACGGTCGCCTCGGCGTCCCACGCGTGCACGCCGGCCTCCTGGACCTGGTGCCGGGCCACCCGCCCGGACGTCGTCGGCCCCCACCAGGACCACACCGGCCGGTCCGGCCCGGCGTCCCGCAGGGCGGCCAGCAGCGCCGCGGTGGACCGCTCCGACCAGTCGAGCAGGTCCCCGACCGGCTCCCGCTCCGGCACGTCGGCGTCCTCGGGTGGCCCGTCCGGCCGGCCGGCCGCGATCACCGTCGCCCAGAACCGCTGCACCTCGCCGAGGTGGGCGATCAGGTCGCGGCCGGTCCAGTCGGGGCAGCCGGGCACCCGCTCGTCGAGCGCACCGGCCAGCGCGGACCGCAACGCCGCGCTGCGGCCGTCCACCAGCTCCAGCGACCGGGGGAACGGGATCGTCGGTGTCATGCCCGATGTCTACCGGGCGCCTCCGACAATCCCCGGCCGGGGCCGGGTGCCGGCGGTCAGCCCTCCAGCGGGTTGGCCGCCAGCGCCGGCAGGACGCCGCGCCGCACCGACGCCGCCGCCGAGCTGTCCGGCTTCCGGCGTGCCTGGTCGGTGAAGCAGGCCCCGAACCGGTCCGCCAGATCCAGCCGGGGCAGCGCCGCCAGCACCTCCGCACGCAGCTCCGGGTCCAGCTCGCGGTACCCGCTGCCGGCGATGTCCAGGCCGGTGGACAGCCGGAGCAGGTGCCCCTCCGGCTCCCGCTCGGGGTCGGTGGACGCCGCCATGTGGGCGACGATCACCGCGGCGAGCCGGTCCCGCCGCCCGGCCGGCCAGCCGGCGCCGGCCGCGAACACCCAGGCCACCTCGCCGCCGGCCTGCTCGAAGGACATCCGGTGGCTGTCGAACGGCTCCTCCAGGCCCAGGTCGTGCAGCAGCGCGCCGACCCGCAGCAGCTCGGCGTCGTACGGCAGCCCGAGCCGGTCACCGATCGCGGCCGCCCACAGCCAGGAGCGCCGCGCGTGGTGGGCGAGGGCCGGGGCGGCGTACCGGTCGAGCACCTCCTCGGCGGCGCGGGTCGCGGCGGTGTCGGGGTGCGGGAGGTCGGCGATGCGCATCCGGACAGCATCTAGGCTGCCTCGCGAACCGGGCCACCGGGTCCGGTCGACACACCCGAACGAGGGGGACGCATGGCCGTCAACGCCGACATGGACTCGCTGCTCGACAAGGCCTACGAGAAGAAGTCGCTCCAGGAGATCCTGGACGCGCCGGTCAGCGCGCTGTCCGGGGTCAGCGAGGACGACGCCGAGGCGCTGAAGAAGGCGTTCAACGTGAAGACCGTGCACGACCTGGGCCGCAACAAGTACTTCAAGGCCGCGCACGCGCTGGTGGCCCTGAAGGAGGCCGGCGCCAAGTAGCCCGGCCGGGCCCCGGGCGTGAGCCCGGGGCCCCAGCCGGCCGGCAACCGGTCGTCACCGCGTCGTGCCGGGCTACCGGGTCTCCTCCGCCAGCCGGTCCAGCCGCCGCCGGGCCGCCGCCCGCTCGGCCGGGGTCTGCGGGCCGTGCACCCACAGCTGCCGCTCGCCGTCCGGCCGCGGCTCCGGCCGCTCCTCCGCCGGCGCCTCGCGCGGTGCCGGCAGCTCCTGTCGCCCGTCCTCACCCGATCGCATGCCTGACATCCCACCGGTCGCGGCCGGTCATGACAAGACTGCACTCAGCGACGGCTCTGTGATAAGACGCACCGCCGTCCCCGCCGTCCGACCAGCGCGACGCCCCGGGCGCCGCGGAGGAGCGATCGTGAGCACCACAGCGGAACCCCGCCGGGCCCCCATCGCGGTGGCCCTGGACGCGCCCGACGCGGAGACGGCGGCCCGCTGGGCGCGGGCGGTCACGCCGCACGTGGCGGTGGTCAAGGTGGGGCTCGAGCTGTTCTGCCGCACCGGACCGTCGATCGTGCAGAGCGTGCGCGGCGCCTCGGGCGCCGAGCTGTTCCTGGACCTCAAGCTGCACGACATCCCCAACACCGTCGCCGGGGCGGTCCGCTCCGTGGTGCGGCTGCGCCCCCGCTACCTGACGGTGCACGCCACCGGCGGCCCCGACATGGTCCGCGCGGCGGTGGAGGCCGGCGAGGGCATCTGCATCGCCGCCGTGACGGTCCTGACCTCGATCGACGAGCCCGGGCTGGACGCCGTCGGGCTGGCCGGTCCGTCGCTGGACGCCGTGCGCCGGCTGTCGGTGCTCGCCGTGGGCGCCGGCGCCCGGGCGCTGGTGTGCTCGCCGCAGGAGGTGGCCGCGGTGCGCGCCGAGGTGGGGCCGGACGTCGTCCTGATCACCCCCGAGATCG
>CADCTP010000018.1 GCA_902805565.1 uncultured Mycobacteriales bacterium | reverse complement strand
GGCGCGCACGCCGGCGCCGGCCCGCGGTCGGACCCGTCCGCCGCGGCGACCGGCTCCGGCCCGCCGGACAGCCCGGCCGCCGCGGCCGCGGCCGCCCCGACGACGACCAGCGTGCCCAGGCCGCTGCCCACCGCCGCCAGCCGGTTCCGGCGCCGCCGGGCGGACCGGGCCGCGACCAGCACCCCGTCCGGGCGCAGCAGCAGCGGCGGCTCCTCCAGCTCGCCGAACAACGAGTGCATGTGCGCGGTCAGCGCGGGATCGGGTGTCACCGGTGCGATCCTTCCGGGAGGCCCGGGGCCAGCACCGCGCGCAGCGCGACCAGCCCCCGGGACGTCTGGCTCTTCACGGTGCCCGGGCTGCAGTCCAGTGCCCGGGCCACCTCGGCGATGGGGAGGTCCTCCCAGCAGCGCAGCACCACCGCCGCGCGCTGCCGCGGAGGCAGCGTGGCCAGCGCCCGGACCAGGTCCAGCCGCTGGTCGGCCTGGGCCGCCGGGTCCGTGCCCGTCCCGTCCAGCCCGTCGGCGGCCGGCCGCTCGCGCCGCCAGTGCCGCCGCTCCTCGTCCAGGTACGTCCGGACCAGCACGGTCCGCACGTACCCGTCGACGTTGTCCGCCCGCCGCACCCGCGACCAGGCCAGGTAGACCTTGGTCAGCGCGCTCTGGGTCAGGTCCTCGGCCCGGTGCCAGTCCCCGCAGAGCAGGTACGCCGAGCGCCGCAGCACTCGTGCCCGCGCCGCCACGTACGCGGTGAACTCCTCGTCCCGCAGCAACCGCCGCCTCCTTCGCCTCGCCCGTCACTGCTCCGACGAGGCGGCCGGCGGCGAAGGTTGAGACGGTGTCACAGGACGGGACCCTGCATCGTCCCTCCCGGCAGAACCTTCGTCGAGGAGTCGCGATGCGGATCTTCCTGGCCGGCGCGGCCGGCGCCGTCGGCCGGCAGCTCGTCCCGATGCTGGCCGCCGCCGGTCACCAGGTCCTCGGCACCACCCGCGACCCGGCCCGGGCGCCGGCGGTCCGGGCGCTCGGCGCCGAGCCGGTGGTGCTGGACGCGCTGCGGGCCGACGAGGTGCGCGACGCGGTCGGCAAGGCGCAGCCGGAGGTGGTGGTGCACCAGCTCACCGCGCTGGCCGGGACGTCGGACACCCGCCACTTCGACCGGCACTTCGGGCCGACCAACCGGCTGCGCACCGAGGGCACCGACATCCTGCTGGCCGCGGCCCGGGCGGCCGGCGCCCGGCTGTTCGTCGCGCAGAGCTTCGCCGGCTGGCCGGGGGAGCGGACCGGCGGCCCGGTCAAGACCGAGGAGGACCCGCTCGACCCGGACCCGGCCGCGCCGGAGACCCTCGCCGCGATCCGGCACCTGGAGGCCGCGGTCACCGCCGGCACCGACCCGGCCGGGATCGTCCTGCGGTACGGCTTCCTCTACGGTCCCGGCACCACGATCGGCGTGGACGGGGAGCTCACCGAGCAGGTCCGCAAGCGCCGCCTGCCGGTGGTCGGCGGCGGTGCCGGCATCTGGTCGTTCTGCCACGTCGCCGACGCCGCCCGGGCCACCGTCGCCGCGATCGACGCCGCGCGGCCGGGGACGTACGCGATCTGCGACGACGAGCCGGCCCCGGTCGCGGAGTGGCTGCCCGCGCTGGCCGCCGCGCTCGGCGCCCGGCGGCCGCTGCGGGTGCCGGGCCTGCTGGCCCGGCCGCTGATCGGCGCGCAGGGGATGGTCATGATGACGTCGGCGCGGGGCTGCTCCAACGCGAAGGCGAAGCGGGAGCTGGACTGGGCCCCCGCGTACCCGTCCTGGCGGCAGGGCTTCCTCCGGGGCCTCTAGAGCAGGAAGCGCTCCGGGCGGAAGTCGTCGATCGGGATGATCCGCACCCGGGGCAGCACCTTGCCGAAGGCGCGCACGTCGTCCTCGAGGTCGTGGAACTCCATCCCCGGGATCTCCACCAGCCGGGTGTTGGCGAACTCGCGGAACCCGAGCACGCCGACCCGCCGCCCGGCCGCGGCCAGCGCGCCGATCTGCGGCACGAAGTCGCCGTCGTGGCTGGCCAGGAGCACGTCGCCGGGGCGGTCGGCCAGCGCCTCCAGGGTGCGCTGGATGCCGATGTCGACGACCTTCTGCCCGGGCTCGCCGGACAGCGGCACCGGCCGGTAGTCCAGCGCCAGCAACGCCTGGACGAAGGACATCGGCATGTGCCCGGAGCTGGCGTTGAGGAAGAACAACCCGCGCACCGGCTGCCCCCAGAGCTCGGCCGCGTAGTCCCGGACCCGGTCCCAGCGCGGCCGCTCGTCCGGGGCGGGCCGGTGCCCGAGGACGCTCACGCCCAGCGTGGCGTCGATGTTCTCCCCGTCGACCAGCACGTACGTGACCTCGCCCATCCGGTCAGCCTAGGGCGTGCAGGGTCCCCCGACGATCTCCCAGGTCCCGTCCCGCCGGGCCACCGGCAGGTAGCGGTACGGGGAGCCGTCCGTCCAGGCGATCAGGGCCCCGTCGTCGCCGTCGGCGGCCAGCGTCCACCGGGCCACGTCGTACGGCACCGCGCGCGGCCAGCCGTGCAGCCGCAGCAGGTCGGCCGCCGCGTTGGTGGGCAGGCCGTCCCCGGCCCGCACCGCGCGGCCGGGCAGCGGGAACCGGTCCAGCCGCACCGCGCACCACCCGCCGTCCCCGCCGCGCAGCGCGGGCGTCCCGGCCGGTGCCCGGACCGCCTCCGGCGACAACGGCGCCAGCACCCCGACCAGCACCGCCACGGTCGCCGCGGCGGCACCGGAGTAGGCGGCCAGCCGATGCCGCACCCGCCGCCGCCCGGCCGCCACGATCGCGCCGACCGGCGGCCCGCCGACCGGGTCGGCGATCTCCTCGACGGCTCGGTCCAGCAGCTCACGCACCTCGGTCATGGGGTTCTCCCTCCAGCACGCCGTCCAGCAGCCCGGCGGCCCGCAGCGCCGCCAGGCCGCGGGCCGCGCGGCTCTTCACCGTGCCCGGCGAGCAGTCCAGCGCCTCGGCGATCTCCCGCTCGCTGCGGTCCTCCCAGTAGCGCAGCACCAGCACCGCCCGCTGCTCCACCGGCAGCCCGGCCAGCGCGACCCGTACCGAGGCGGCGAGGTCCAGGTCGTCGGTGGCGGCCGGCAGCTCGGGCGGCCGGTCGGTCGGGGTCTCCGCCCGCCACCGCCGGCGCCGGCCGCGCAGCGCGAGCCGGACCAGCGTCGTCCGCGCGTACGCCTCGGGTGCGCCCACCCGTCCCCAGGCGCCGTACGTCCGGGCCAGCGCGTCCTGCACCAGGTCCTCCGCCAGGCCCCGGTCGGCGCTGAGCAGGTAGGCGTACCGGAGCAGCCCGGCGTACCGCGCACGCACGAAATCACCGAACGCGTCCTCGTCCGCCGCCCGCATCAGCCACCTCCCTCGCGCCTCTGACACACAGGAGCACCTGGACCCGACCAGGGGTTCCGCACGCGATTTTGTGAACGCATTCACAAGTGACTACGGTGTCCTGTGTACGGCAGCCGTTACCACAGCGCGCTGACGCGCCCCCGTCCGGGTCGGCGCGCCGCGCCCGGACCGGGAGCTCTGACGTGACCGACCAGCATCCCTCGACACCGGACGAGGCCCTCCCGGGCGAGCCGTCCGGCGGGGTGCGCCGGGCCCGCGCGGCCCTCGGTCGGGCCGTCCGCTCGACCCTGCCCGGCCGGGGCGAGGCGCGCCGGGCCGAGGAGCGCACGCTGCCGGAGGCCACCGTCGCCCGGCTGGCCGTCTACCTCCGGGTGCTGTCGGTGCTGGCCGAGCAGGGCGTCACCACGGTGTCCTCGGAGGAGCTCGCCGCCGCGGCCGGCGTCAACTCGGCGAACCTGCGCAAGGACCTCTCCCACCTCGGGTCGTACGGGACCCGGGGTGTCGGCTACGAGGTCGCCGTGCTGGTCGACCGGATCGAGGGCACCCTCGGGCTGACCCGCCGGCTCGCGGTCGCGCTGATCGGCGTGGGCAACCTCGGCCACGCGCTGGCCGGCTACGGCGGGTTCGCCACCCGGGGCTTCCACATCGCGGCGCTGCTGGACGCGGACCCGGCCCGGGTCGGCGAGCGGATCGCCGGGCTCACCGTCCGGCACTCCGACGAGCTGCCCGCGGTCATCCGCGAGCTCGACATCGCCATCGGCGTGATCGCGACCCCCGCGCACGCCGCCCAGGACGTGTGCGACCAGCTGGTCGCCTGCGGCGTGACCAGCATCCTCAACTTCGCACCGGCCGTGCTGGCGGTGCCGGACGGGGTGGACGTCCGCAAGGTTGACCTGGCGATCGAGCTGCAGATCCTCTCCTTCCACGAGCAGCGCAAGCTGCGGCCGGGCGGCCCGCTGGAGGACGTCGGATGAGCCTGCTGGTGGTGGGGATGTCGCACCGGACCGCGTCGGTCCCGCTGCTGGAGCGGGCGGCCGTCGGGTCCGAGGAGCTGCCCGGCGTGCTGCACGAGCTGCTGCGCAGCGACCACGTCAGCGAGGTGCTGGTGCTGTCCACCTGCAACCGGGTGGAGGTGTACGCGGAGGTCGACCGGTTCCACGGCGGGCTGGAGGACACCACCGCGGTGCTGGCCCGCCGGGTCGGCCTGGACGTCCCGTCCCTCGGCGAGCACCTGTACGTGCACTACGAGGACGCGGCGGTGCTGCACCTGTTCTCGGTGGCGGCCGGGCTTGACTCGATGGTCGTCGGGGAGTCCCAGATCCTCGGCCAGCTGCGCGCGGCGTACACGGCCGCGATCGAGCTGGACGCGGTCAACCGGGAGCTGCACGAGCTGTGCCAGCACGCGCTGCGGGCCGGCAAGCGGGTGCACGCCGAGACCGGCATCGACCGGGCCGGTGCGTCCGTGGTCACGGTCGGGCTGCACGAGGCGGCCCGGGTGCTGGGACCGCTGCGCGGCCGGCGGGCGCTGGTGGTCGGGGCCGGCTCGATGGGCGCGCTGTCCGCGGCCACCCTGCTGCGGGCCGGGGTCGCCGAGCTGGCCGTGGCCAACCGCACCGCCGCCCGGGCGTCCAGGCTGGCCGCCCAGCTGACCGGCGCCGCCGACTTCCCGCTGGTCCGCGCGGTCACCATGGACGATCTGCCCGACGAGCTGGTCCGGGCGGACGTGGTGATCGGCTGCACCGGCGCGGTCGGCACCGTGCTCGCCGCCGCGACCGTGCAGGCCGCGCTGCCGGCCCGGGCCGGCCGGCCGCTGGTCCTGCTCGACCTGGCGCTGCCGCGGGACTTCGAGGGCGCCGCCGGCGCGCTGCCGGGCGTGCACTACCTGGACCTGGCCGCGCTGCGGGAGCCGGCGGTCCGGCTCGGCGCGCACGACGACGTGGAGGCCGCCCGGCTGATCGTCGGCCGCGAGGTCGCCGGCCGGCTCGGCGCCCGCCGGGCCACCGCCGTCACCCCGACGGTCACCGCGCTGCGCGCCCGCGCCGCCGAGGTCGTCGAGGCCGAGCTCGCCCGGCTGGACGCCCGGCTGCCCGGCATGGACGAGGCCGCCCGGGCCGAGGTCGCCCGCAGCGTGCACCGGGTCGTACAGACCCTGCTGCACGCGCCGACCGTCCGGATCAAGCAGTTGGCCGAACAACCCGGCGGAGGGGCGTACGCCGACGCCCTGCGGGAACTGTTCGACCTCGACCCGGCCGCGACGGCCGCCGTCGCCGCCGTCGTACTGCCCGCCGAGGGAGGCTCGCCGTGACGCCGCTCCGCGTGGGCACCCGAGGCAGCGCGCTGGCCCGGTCGCAGACCGCGGTCGTCGTCGCGGCCATGGCTGAGCTGGGGCTCAAGGCCGACACGATCGAGGTGGTCACCCACGGCGACCGCTCCTCGGCCCCGCTGACCCAGATCGGCGGGACCGGCGTGTTCGTCTCCGCGCTGCGGGACGCGCTGCTGGCCGGCGAGATCGATGTCGCGGTGCACTCGTACAAGGACCTGCCGACCGCCCCGCAGCCGGGGCTGGTGGTGGCCGCCGTGCCGTTGCGCGAGGACCCGCGGGACGTGCTGGTGGCCCGGGACGGGCTGACCCTCGGCGAGCTGCCGACGGGCTCCCGGATCGGCACCGGTTCGCCGCGCCGGGCCGCGCAGATCCGCGCGCTCGGCCTCGGCCTGGAGATGGTCCCGATCCGCGGCAACGTGGACACCCGGCTGGGGAAAGTGGTCTCCGGTGAGCTGGACGCGGTGGTGCTGGCCCGGGCCGGGCTGGCCCGCCTCGACCGGCTCGACGTGGTGACCGAGGTGCTCGACCCGCTGCAGGTGCTGCCCGCACCGGCGCAGGGCGCGCTGGCGATCGAGTGCCGGGCGTCCGACGGTGAGCTGGTGGCGCAGCTCGCCGGGCTCGACCATGCCGATTCCCGTGCCGCGGTCCTCGCGGAACGGGAGCTGCTGGCCGCACTGGAGGCGGGTTGCACCGCGCCGGTCGGCGGGCTCGCCGTGATCGCCGATGACGATGACGGCCCAGAACTGTTCCTCCGCGGCTCGGTGACCGCGGCCGACGGCTCCGATGCCGTCCGGCTGTCCGCCACCGGGCCGGTCACCGAAGCCGCGGCGATCGGGCGGCGGCTCGCCGCCGACCTGCTCGCTGACGGCGCTCATGAACTCTTTGGGAGCACGCGATGACCCGCGCGCGCAAGACGACCGGCCGGATCACCTTCGTGGGGGCTGGCCCCGGGGATCCGGGACTGCTCACCGTCCGGGCCACCGAGGCTTTGCGCTCGGCTGACCTGATCCTGCTCGACCCCGACGTCCCGACCGAGGTCGCGACGCTGGCCGAGGCCGCCGCCGAGGTCAGACCGGCCATCGGCGACCCGGCGACGGTGGGCGCGGCGCTGGTCGCCGAGGCCCGCGGCGGTTCGTCGGTGGTCCGGCTGGTGGCCGGCGACCCGCTGTCCGCCGACTCGGTGGTGCGCGAGGTCGTCGGGGTGGCGACCGCCGGCATGCCGTTCGACGTCGTGCCCGGCGTGCCGGTCGCGACCGGCGTCCCGGCGTACGCGGGGGTCCCGGTGGGGTCCGCGCACACCGTCGTGGACGCCCGCGACGAGGTCGACTGGGCCGGTGCCACCGCGGCCCCGGGGACCCTGGTGGTCACCGCCACCCAGGCCCACCTGGGCAAGATCGCGGTCGCCCTGCTGGAGCAGGGCCGGGCCGGGGACACCCCCGTGTCGGTCACCGCCGAGGGCACCGGTGCCGGCCAGCGCAGCGTGACGACCACGCTGGCGCAGCTGGAGACCGACTCGGGCTGGATGAGCGGCCCGCTGGTGGTCGTCGTCGGGGCCGCGGTCGAGGAGCGCGACCGGCTGTCGTGGTGGGAGAGCCGCCCGCTGTACGGCTGGAAGGTGCTGGTCCCGCGGACCAAGGAGCAGGCCGGCGCGATGAGCGAGCGGCTGCGCGCGTTCGGCGCGGTGCCGGTGGAGGTGCCGACCATCGCGGTCGAGCCGCCGCGGACGCCGGCGCAGATGGAGCGGGCGATCAAGGGCCTGGTCACCGGCCGGTACGAGTGGATCGTCTTCACCTCGACCAACGCCGTCCGCGCGGTCCGGGAGAAGTTCGACGAGTTCGGCCTGGACGCGCGTGCGTTCGCCGGGGTGAAGATCGCCTGCGTCGGCGAGCAGACCGCGGACGCGGTCCGGGCGTTCGGCATCCAGCCGGAGCTGACCCCGTCCGGGGACCAGTCCTCGGAGGGCCTGCTGCAGGACTTCCCGCCGTACGACGAGGTGCTGGACCCGATCGACCGGGTGCTGCTGCCGCGGGCGGACATCGCCACCGAGACCCTCGCCGCCGGGCTGCGCGAGCGCGGCTGGGAGATCGACGACGTCACGGCGTACCGGACCGTCCGGGCGGCCCCGCCGCCCGCCGACATCCGCGACGCGATCAAGTCCGGCGGGTTCGACGCGGTGTGCTTCACCTCGTCCTCCACCGTCCGCAACCTGGTCGGCATCGCGGGCAAGCCGCACACCCGCACGGTGGTGGCCTGCATCGGGCCGCAGACCGCGGCGACGGCGCGCGAGTTCGGGCTGCGCTCGGACGTGGAGCCGGACGTGGCGGCGGTGGACGCGCTGGTCGACGCGCTGGCCACGTTCGCCATGGCGCGGCGGGAGAGCGGTGACGCGACCCCGCCGCCGAAGAAGACCCGCCGGGCGTCGACCTCGCGGACCGCGCGGTGACCGGGCCGGCGGGCTTCCCGGTGGCGCGGCCGCGCAGGCTGCGCCGCACCCCGGCGCTCCGCCGGCTCGTCACGGACGTCCGGGTGCACCCGTCCGACCTGATCCTGCCGATGTTCGTCAAGGAGGGGATCGACGCCCCGGCGCCGATCGGCTCCATGCCGGGGGTCGTGCAGCACACCCTCGACTCGCTGGTGAAGGCCGCGTACGAGGCGGTCACCGCGGGCGTCGGCGGGCTGGTGCTCTTCGGGGTGCCGGCGGCCAAGGACGCCCGCGGGTCGGCCGCGGACGACCCGGACGGCATCGTCCAGGTCGCGCTGCGCCGGCTGGCGGCCGAGGTCGGCGACTCGACGGTGCTGATCAGCGACCTGTGCCTGGACGAGTACACCGACCACGGGCACTGCGGCGTGCTGCTCCCGTCCGGCGACGTGGACAACGACGCGACGCTGGCCCGGTACGCCTCGATCGCGGTGGCCCAGGCGACCGCCGGGGCGCACGTGGTCGCCCCGAGCGGGATGATGGACGGCCAGGTCGGCGCGATCCGGGCTGCACTGGACGGCGCCGGGTTCGACGCCGTGCCGATCCTCGCCTACTCGGCGAAGTACTCCTCGGCGTTCTACGGCCCGTTCCGCGAGGCGGCCGAGTGCGCCCCCCGGTTCGGCGACCGCTCGGCGTACCAGCAGGACCCGGCCCGCTCCGCCGGCGAGGCCCTGCGCGAGGTCGCGCTGGACATCGCCGAGGGTGCCGACGCGGTGATGGTCAAGCCGGCGCTGGCGTACCTCGACGTGCTGGCAGCGGTCCGTGCGGCCACCGACCTGCCGGTGGCCGCCTACCAGGTCTCCGGCGAGTACGCGATGGTCGAGGCGGCGGCGGCCAACGGCTGGATCGACCGGGACCGGGTCATCACCGAGACCCTGACCGCCATCCGCCGCGCCGGCGCGGACATGATCCTCACCTACTGGGCCACCGAGGTCGCCCAGCGCCTGCGCTGAGCCCGTACGCGGCCACCGCCCGGGGTGTTCTCCGGGGGTGGCCGCTTCGGCATGCCCTGGCGGGCTGCCGCTTTCGGCGTGCCCTGACGGGTTGCCGCGTCCCTACGGCGTCGGGCAGGTGGTCGGCGTCGGGGTCGGGGTGACTGTCGGCGTGGGCGTCCCGGTCGGGCTGCCGCTCGGGGTCGGCGTCGGGGTCACGGTCGGCGTCGGCGTGGGGGTCGGCGTCACCGTCGGCGACGGGGTGCCGGTCGGCGTCGGTGACCCCGTCGGGGTCGGGGTGCCGGTCACCGTCGGTGCTGGCGTGCACGACGGTGGTGGCGTCGTCGGCGGTGTCGTCGGGCTCGGGCTCGTGGTCGGCGCCGGACTCGTCGGCCCGCTGGTCGGTGCCGGGCTGGTCGGCCCGGTGGTCGGGGCCGGGGTGGTGGGCCGCGGCGTCGGCACCGGGAGCGTCGGCCGCGGCGTGGTGGGCTTCGGCGTCGTCGGCCTGGGCGTCGGCCGCGGGGTCGGCACGGCCGGCGGGTCGCCGATTGCCACCGGCGGCAGCGTCGGCGTCGTGATCGGCGGCAGCGGCCGTGGCGTCCGGTCCGGGGCCGGCCGGTCGTCGATCGGTGCCCCGCCCGCGTACTGGCCGGACAGGTCCAGCACCAGCTGCACGTACGAGTCGGACCGGTTGTAGCTGAACACCGCGTCGCGCTGCCCGGCCTCGCCGGACAGGTCCCCGCCGGCCCTGCACAGGTACGTCGCCGCCGCGGCGGACGCGTCGGTGAGGTTGAACGGGTCGGACGTACCGTCCCCGTCGCCGTCGGTGGCGAACATCGCCCAGGTCCCCGGGATGAACTGCATCGGCCCGAACGCCCGGTCGTACACCAGGTCCCCGTCGTACTGGCCGCCGTCGGTGTCCCGGATCGTCGCGACCCCCGGCCGGCCGTCCAGCGGGATGCCGATGATCGGCGGGTCGGAACGGCCGTCGGCGAGCAGCGTCGCCCCGGCGAACCGGCCGTGGTTGGACTCCACCCGCCCGATCGCCGCGAGCAGCGTCCACGGCAGCCCGCACCCGGCCGCCGCGGCCGCGGCCTGGTAGGCCTGCATCGCGACCGTCGGGATCCCGCTGGCGGTGAGCCCGTCGGCGGCCGGCGCGGACGCCCGGTCGATGGGGAGGCGCTCGGTGGGCAGGGACGACCCCGGCGAGCCCGGGGCGGTGCTGCCGGCGGTCGGGAAGGTCGACGTGCCGGGCGGGTAGGACGGCGCCGGCGGGACCACCGGCGGGAGCGTGATGCCCGCGGCGACCGGGGGCCGTGCGGAGTAGCCGTCGGCCTTGGACGCGGACGCGGAGGTCGACGCGGCCGCGACCACGGCGAGGACGGCCAGCGCGACCGGCAGGCTGCCGCGGCCCGGGAGGGCCGAGCGGCGCGCCGCACGTCCCTCGGGCGTCGAGCGGCGTACCGCACGGACCGGAGGCGTCAGGCGGTGCAACCCGCGCCGCCGCCGTACCGGTGCACGCATGATCATTCCTCCGTCCGGATACGTCCTGCAGGCCCTAGCGACCCTAACCCGACCCGGTGTCGCCCGTACGGGTGAAGCCGCCATCGCACCCGTCCGGCACCCGAACTGCCGCCGCCCGGTCCGGCTGCGAGACTGGCCGGGTGACCCACCCGTACGAAGCACCGGCCTCGCAGGCCCTGTTCGACCGGGCCCAGGCGGTGACCCCGGGCGGCGTGAACTCGCCGGTCCGCGCGTTCCGGGCCGTCGGCGGCACCCCGCGGTTCATGATCGCAGGCACCGGACCCCTGCTGTACGACGCCGACGGCCGCGAGTACGTGGACATGGTCTGCTCCTGGGGTCCGATGATCCTCGGCCACGCCTACCCGGATGTCGTGCAGGCGATCGCCTACGCGGCGGCGAAGGGCACGAGCTTCGGCACCCCGACCGCCGGGGAGGTCGAGCTGGCCGAGGAGATCGTCGCCCGGGTCGCGCCGGTCGAGCAGGTCAGGCTGGTCAACAGCGGCACCGAGGCCACGATGTCCGCGATCCGGCTCGCCCGCGGGGTGACCGGCCGGACCGTGGTGGTGAAGTTCGCCGGCTGTTACCACGGTCACGTCGACGCGCTGCTGGCGTCCGCCGGCTCCGGCGTGGCCACGCTGGCGCTGCCGGACACCCCAGGGGTCACCGGTGCGCAGGCCGGCGACACCGTGGTGCTGCCGTACAACGACGTGGCCGCGGTCGAGGAGGTCTTCCGGGTCCGCGGCGGCGACATCGCCTGCGTGATCACCGAGGCGGCGGCGGCCAACATGGGGGTCGTGCCGCCGCTGGACGGCTTCAACGCCGAGTTGCGCCGGATCACCACCGAGCACGGAGCGCTGCTGATCCTCGACGAGGTGATGACCGGGTTCCGGGTCTCGCCGTCGGGTTGGTACGGCCTGGATCCGGTGCCGGCCGACCTGTTCACCTTCGGCAAGGTGATGGGCGGCGGCCTGCCGGCCGCGGCGTTCGGCGGGCGGGCCGAGGTCATGGCGCGGCTGGCACCCTCCGGTCCCGTCTACCAGGCGGGCACCCTGTCCGGTAACCCGGTCGCCGTCGCCGCCGGCCTCGCCACGCTGCGGGCCTGCACCGAGGAGGTCTACCTGCGGGTGGACGCCGCGGCGTCGACGGTGGCCCGGCTCGTCGCCGAGGCGCTGGCCAAGGAAGGCGTCCCGCACCGGGTGCAGACCGCCGGCAGCCTCTTCTCCGTCTTCTTCACCGAGGACGAGGTCCGCGACTACGACTCGGCGCGCACCCAGCAGGCCTGGCGCTACCGGGCGTTCTTCCACTCGATGCTGTCGCACGGCGTCTACCTGCCGCCGTCCGCGTACGAGTCCTGGTTCGTCTCGGCCGCCCACAGCGACGCGGTGCTGGACCGGGTCGCGGACGCCCTGCCCGAGGCCGCGCGAGCAGCGGCCGCCGCGTCCGAGGAGGACTCGTGACCGTCACCACGGTGCACATGCTGCGGCACGGCGAGGTCCACAACCCGGACCACGTGATGTACGGCCGGCTGCCCGGCTACAACCTGTCGCCGAGCGGCCGCCGGATGGCCGAGCGGGTCGCCAAGGCGGTCTCGGACCGTGACATCGTGCATCTCGTCTCCTCTCCACTGGAGCGCGCCCGACAGACCTCGGCCCCGCTGGCCGAGGCGCTCGGGCTCTCCGTCCACATCGACGACCGCCTCCTCGAGGCGGAGAACTCCTTCCAGGGCAAGCCGTTCGGACCGGGGGACCGCGCCTGGGCGCACCCGACGGCGTGGCCGCGCCTGCGCAACCCGTTCCGCCCGAGCTGGGGCGAGCCGTACCGGGTGATCGCCTCCCGGATGCTGGCCGCGGCCTGGGCAGCCCGTGACGCCGCCGAGGGGCGGGAGGCGGTGTGCGTCAGCCATCAGCTGCCGATCTGGACGCTGCGCCGGCTGGTCGAGCGCAAACCGCTCGCCCACGTGCCGACCCACCGGCAGTGCGGGTTGGCCTCCCTGACCTCGATCACCTTCGATGGCGACAAGGTGATCAAGGTTCTCTACTCCGAGCCGGCCGGCCCGGAGCCGGAAGGCACCACCCCGGGTGCATGAGCGCCTCGACGCGCGGTGACACTGGGGAGGTGCGTCGATCTCCTCGCCTGCTCGCCGCCCTGCTGACCGTCGTCCTCGCCGCTGTCGCGGGGTGCACGGGCGGCACGGACGCGGTGGACCAGACCGCGGGCGGGGAGTTCCGGTTCGTGGCCGGCACCCCGTCGGGCGAGGTCCTCGAGCAGGCTGACCGCAAGCCGGCACCGGCGGTCTCGGCCGCCCTGGTCGGTGGCGACCCGTGGGAGCTGTCCTCCCTCCGGGGCAAGGTCGTGGTCCTGAACTTCTGGGCTCCCTGGTGCTCGCCCTGCCGGGTGGAGGCTCCGGAGTTCGACCAGGTCGCCCGGGCGACGAAGGCCCAGGGCGTCGAGTTCGTCGGGGTCGCCATCCGGGACAACGAGCGGGCCGTGTCGGGGTTCATCAAGAAGTACGACATCTCCTTCGCCAACGTGTTCGACCGGCCCGGCAAGGTCGTGCAGCGGTTCCGTGACCTGCGCGTCGCCGGCCTCCCGTTCACGGTCATCATCGACAAGCAGGGCCGCGTGGCCGCCGTCTACGTCACCGCCCAGATCCGCGAGGACATCGAGCCCGTCGTGACCAGGCTGGCGGCGGAGGGATGAGCGGCATCGGCGACAGCTTCGCCGAGGTCGTCGTCGACGGCCCGCTGCTGCTGGCCGCCCTGGTCGCCGCGATTGCGGGCCTGGTGAGCTTCCTCTCGCCGTGCGTGCTGCCCCTGGTGCCCGGTTACCTGTCCTACGTCACCGGGCTGTCCGGCACCGAGGCCCGCGTCGACGGCGCGGGCCGGCCGGGCTCCGGGTCGGTGGCTGCCGACCCGGGGGCAGCCGGCGCGGCCGCCCCTGGTGGTGCTCTGGCCGTCGGGGTCCGTCGCCCCCGCGCGGTGCGGAGCCGGACGGTCCTGGGTGCGGGCCTGTTCGTGCTGGGTTTCACCGTGGTCTTCGTCACCTACGGGGTCCTGTTCGGTCGGCTGGGATCGCTGCTGTTCGAGCACCAGCGGACGCTGGAGCGGATTCTCGGCGTAGTCGTGATCCTGCTGGGCCTGGCCTTCCTCGGCGTGCTGCCCGGCACGTCCCGTGAGTTCCGCATCCACCGCTTCCCGACCGCGGGGCTCGCCGGCGCCCCGCTGCTCGGCGTCGTGTTCGGCCTGGGCTGGACACCCTGCATCGGTCCGACCCTCGGCGCGGTGCAGTCCCTGGCGCTCTCCCAGGCCGGCGCCGGCCGCGGTGCCGCCCTGTCCGTCGCGTACTGCCTCGGACTTGGTGTGCCCTTCGTCCTCGTCGCGCTCGGCACCCGCTGGTTGATCGGCGCCCTGAGCGTCGTCCGTCGGCACGCGAACCTGGTGACGTACATCGGGGGCGGCTTCCTGGTACTGCTCGGCGTGCTGCTGGTGACCGGGCTGTGGAGCGAGATGACCATCGAGCTGACCTCGCGGGTCGGCCAGACCGGGCTGGGGACGCAGCTGTGAGCACTCCCGTACGCGACGTCGACGTCGACCCGGGCGAGCTGTCGACCCAGCCGGCGCCGGTCGAGCCACCCCGCGGCGGACCGCTGGCCCACCTCCGCAACGCCTGGCGCCGGCTGACCAGCATGCGCACCGCGCTGGTGCTGCTCTTCCTGCTGGCGCTGGCATCGGTGCCCGGCTCCCTGCTGCCGCAGCGACCGCTGAACCCGATCAAGGTCGACCAGTACATCGCCGACCACCCGCAGCTGTCCCGGGTGCTGGACGCGGCCGGGTTCTTCGACGTGTTCGCCGCGCCGTGGTTCGCCGCTATCTACCTGCTGCTGTTCGTCTCGCTGGTCGGCTGCGTCGTCCCGCGGCTGAAGCAGCACGCGCTGGCCATGTTGCGGCCGCCGCCTATCGTGCCCCGCCGGCTGGACCGACTGCCGATGTCGGACTCCTACCCCGCCTCCGGCACCCCCACCGAGGTGGCCGCCGCCGCCACCCGTGCGTTGCGCGGCTGGCGGACGGTGACGCGGACCGAGGACGACGGCACCGTGACCGTCGCCGCGGAGAAGGGCTACCTCCGCGAGACCGGCAACCTGATCTTCCATTTCGCCCTGGTCCTGCTGCTCGGCGGCATCGCGGTCGGTCGGCTCCTGGGTTACCAGGGGACCGTGCTGATCACGGAGGAGGACCCGGGCATCTGCAACGCCGCGCCCCTCTACGACTCCTTCCGGCCGGGCCGGCTGGTGGACGGGTCCGGGCTGGCCGAGTTCTGCATCGACCGCCTGGACGACTACACCACCACGTACGAGGCGGACGGCACGCCGGCGGAGTTCCGCGCCGACATCACGTACTCGGCGGGCGCGGACGGTGCGCCGACGCAATACCCCCTGCGGGTCAACTCGCCGCTGCGGGTTGAGGGTCTGCGGGTCTACCTCGTCAGCCATGGGTTCGCGCCGCAGTTCACCATCCGCACGCCGGACGGAACCGAGGTGCGGGACGTGTCCGCGCCCTTCCTGCCGCTGGACGGTGCGTTGTTGAGTGAGGGCGCCGTCAAGCTGCTGGACACCGTCGACCCGCAGCTCGCCCTCTTCGGTCTTTTCGCGCCGACCGCGGCGCGGAGTGAGGACGGCACGATCCGGTCGCTGGACTCCCGCCCGAACCTGCCGGCTGTGGCGGTCGAGGTCTACCGGGGCGACCTCGGGCTCGACAGCGGTGCGCCGCAGTCCGTCTACGCGATCGACCAGCGGCAGGTGACCAATGGCGCCCTGAAGGTCGTCGCCAACGTGTTGCTGACGAAGCAGTCCCCTACGGTCCGGCTGGACGACGGCACGACGATCACCTACGAGGGCTATCGCGAGTGGGCGACGTTGCAGGTCAATCATGACCCGGGCCAGACCGTCGTGTTGTGGGCGGCGGGTGCCATCGTCCTCGGCCTCCTTCTGTCACTGTCCGTCCGACGCCGACGACTCTTCCTGCGGATCACGCCTGCCTCAACGGCGCCGGGTGGATCTGTGGACAACTCCGCGCCTGTGGACGACGGATCGCCGCCTGATCCGGACGGCCGTACTGTGGTCGCCGTCGGGGGCCTCGCCCGCACCGACGCCGGCAGCTACGACACCGAGTTCGCCCGCGTCGTCGAGCGGCTCCGCGACACCTCGGAACTGAGGAAGGACTGACCGTGCCCGTCGACGCCAGCCTCGCGACGCTCTCCGACCAACTGTTCGCCTGGGCGATCGTGGTCTACAGCATCGCCCTGATCTGCTACTGCGGGGAGTACGCCTTCGGCCGGCGCGGCCGGGTCGCCTCGACCTCGCCGGAGCGCGCGCTGGTGACCGTCGGCGCCGGCTCGACGACCGGCTCCACCGGCACGTCCGCCGGCGCCCCCGCGGAGCCGGCCCCCGGCCGGCGCCGCCAGGCTGATCGCTTCGGGCGCGTCGCCGTCGCCGCCACCGCCCTCGGGCTGGTCATCGAGCTCGCCTCACTGACCACCCGCGGACTGGCGACGGACCGCTGGCCGTGGGGCAACATGATGGAGTTCGCCGCGGTCGTCGGCGCCGTCGGTGTGCTGACCTTCCTCGGCGTTCTGGTCAAGCAGCCGCAGGTGCGCTACCTCGGCATGTTCGTCCTGCTGCCGGTCGTGGTGCTGCTGTTCCTGGGCGGCACGGTGCTCTACTCCGAGCCCGCGCCGCTGGTGCCCGCCCTCCGGTCGTACTGGATCACCATCCACGTCACGACCATCGCCATCGGGACCGGCATCTTCCTGGTGAGCTCGGTCGCGACGCTGCTCTACCTGGTCCGTCGCCGGTGGGAGCTCGCCGTCGAGGCCGGCCGGACGCCGACCCGCTTCCCGGTGACGCTGGGCTCGCGGATGCCGACGACCGAGGTACTCGACCGGATGGCGTACCGGACGGCCGCCTTCGGATTCCCGATCTACACCTTCGCGATCATCTCCGGTGCGATCTGGGCCGAGGCGGCCTGGGGCCGCTACTGGGGCTGGGACCCGAAGGAGACCTGGGCGTTCATCACCTGGGTGGTCTACGCGGCTTATCTGCACGCCCGCGCCACCGCCGGCTGGCGCGGCACCGCGGCTGCGCGGGTCAACCTGATCGCGTTCGGGACCATGGTCTTCAACTTCTTCATCGTCAACATGGTGGTATCCGGCCTCCACTCGTATGCCGGTTTGACCTGATCGTCCCAATCGCGCGCTAATGTCATCTACCCTGAGTGGCCAGTAGGCGAGAGGAGGACCTCCGGTGTGCGCTCGACGTCACTCTTCGGACGATGACCGCTCGGAAGGTCTCGCCGACGCCCTTGCCCGCTGGGACACCGAACAGGGTTGGATGCGGGCGACTCCCACCTCCGGCCCCCGCGGAGACCACGTCCTCCCGCCCGAGGCCGCGCCGCCGCCCGTCGGTCCGACGTCCTGGACGCTGTCGGGTCCGCCCGCGCAGGCGGGCCAGGGCACGGGACGAGCTCCGCAGACTTCGGCCGGGTGGACCGAGCCCGATGTTCCTCGGCTTCCGCCGCCCCCGCCCGCCCCCGACAGCTGGGACGCGGTCCTGTCCGCGGAGTCCCAGCCCAGTCGCTCCAGTGACCCGTGGGCGGCCTCCGCCGCCGGCCCGCTCGACGATCCCGAGCAGGAACTCTGGGTCCCGCCCGAGGAGCCGGTATACCGCCGACGTGGGGACTCGGCCGCAGGCGCCGGAGCCCTGGGGGAGCACGCCCAGCTTTCTTCCCCTCCGGATCCGGGGCCTTGGCCGTCGTCCGCCGGTCCTGTTCCGCCGGCGGAGGTGGAGCCGGCCGCACCGCCGTGGCCGGCCGTCGCCGATCGCAGGATCTCGGACGGCGCCGAGCCCGTGCAGGAGGGGTCCACCGCTGATCGTGACGAACCCGACGCTCGTCGGGACGCCATGCCCGGTGCCGGCGGTCAGTCGTCGAGCTCATGGGCTCCGTCCGGTGACCAGGGCAGCAGCGGCCGGCCGTCGGCGGCCGGCGATGCGGTGAGCCCCGGGTACCTCCCCGGCCCGGACGGCGAGGCAGGCGAGATTCTCCCGGTCAGCGGAGGGCCGCTGTCGACGAGCCGGTACGCCGGCGCGGCCTCCTGGCCGCCGCCGGACCCCGATTCGGCCGAAGCCGCCGGAGCGCGGAACGACATCGGTACCGCTCCGAACGGGTGGCGGTCGCCGTCGACCACGGGACCTGACCCGCACGACGGGGTTTCGTCTCCCGGACTGACGGACGGCGTGCCGGCCGATAACCCCGCATGGCCGCCTCAGGTGCCCGATGCCCCGCCGTGGACCCCGCCGGCCGGTGACGACGCGACTGCCGTGTCGTCCCGCGAGCTGTCCGACGACGAGTGGCTGGCCGAACTCCGCGGTGGCCCGGAGGAGTCGACCGATCGGTCCACCCGTGTCCCGGATCCAGGACATCCCCAGGAGCCGTCCCAGGACCGCGGCGTTCCGGTGCCCCCGCTGAGGCCGCCGCAGTGGACCATGGGACCGGCCACCGAGGCCCGTCCGGTGAGCCCTCCGAACGGGTCCCCGTGGCCTGCGCCGGCCACCCCGTTGCTCGGTTCCGGTCACCAACTGGGAGCGCTTCGCCCGGCGCTGCGGTCGCTCGCGGACGTGCCGGTGGTCGAGCCGCTGCCAGGACCCGTCGGTGCGCGTCCTGGCTTGCCCGGCGAGCAGGCAGCCGATTCCCCGGCGCCTCCGGCCGGCGGGCGGCCCATGAGCGGTGGGGGCCCCAGCGGTCCATCGAGCATGCCGTCCCCCGGTGAGACAGCCGTCATGTCCGGCAGTGCGGCCGGTGCTGAGCCGGCGCGGCCCGGTGCGGGCTCTGCGGTGCGGAGCGGCCATTGGTCCGGCTCACCTGGCGGTGACGAGCCGATCGATCGAGCCGGATCGGTGTCACCTCGGTCCGGCGCCCCCCGCTCGCCTTCGGGCATCGGCTCCGGGGTCGGGTCCGGTCAGCAGCCCGCACCGGACAGCACGGCGCCTCGCTGGGGCTCGCCGGGCGACCCGGACGCCAGGACCGCGTCCGGACCGCAGCCGGCTGTGGGCGGGACGGTCGGGGGCCTCAGCCAGCATTGGCCTCGGCGCGAGGGCGGTTCGTCCCCTGGGCAGCCGTCCGTGCCCGGCGGCACGGGACCGCTGAGCGGCCAGCAGCCGACCGCGCCGGACCGGATGCACGGTCTCGGCGACCAGTACGCGTCCGACCTGACCGGCCCGCTCGCGGAGCGGCCGACCCGTCCCGATCCGACTGAGCCGCAGGCGGCGCCGGGCGGGACGCGACGGGTCTACGGTCAGTGGTCGGCCACCGGAGATTTCGGGTCGGCACGGCACCAGCGGCCCGCGCCCGGCGCGTCGAGGCTGCCGGTCCCGGGGAGCGACGATGCCCTGACCGGACCCGCCACCGGCATCGACCCGGTGGGTCAGCGGCCCGCGGCCCGCGGCGACTTTCCCCCGGTCCGTCACGACGCGCTCGATGGCGGCCACGGTGTTGCCAAATCATCCGCGGCCTTCGGGTCCGGCCAGGGCCCTGGCGAGCACGGACCCGAGCCGGCGACGGCCGCCGGCGACGCCGGGACGCCGGCTGCTGGGGCCTCCGACGACCGGCCGGGAGTCAGCTCCGGAGCGACGAGGTGGGAGCCGGCCATGGACGCGTCTTTCGGGAAGCAGTCGGGCACCGGCCCGCCGACCGGCGGACGGTCCTCGCCCAGCGACGCCTACGACGAGCCCCGGCGGTGGCCGGCCGACTCCGCCAATGACGATGCGGCGTCCGTGCGGCCGACCGGTTCCGACGCGAGCACATCGCCGGAGGACGGGCCTGTCGGTGCGCCGACCGGTGGTCCCGTGGGCGACCTCCCTCGGGACAGGCCGGGCGGCCAGGACGGCACACCGCCGGTGCAGCCACCGGTCGCCGGCTACGCACCGTCGACCTGGTCGCCCACGGCACCGCTTGCCCAAAACTCCGCTGACGGGGTCGACGACAACCCCTCCCGTCCGTCGGTGAACGACCCGACGTCCATCCAGGACGGGCCTCCGATCCAGGACGGGCCGTACCTGGCACCGGACGCGCCCGCCCGGCACCGGAGCACGGAGCCGGGCTCCGGCACGGACGGCCGGGACACCGGCGGATGGCCGCCGGCGTCCGCTTCACCCGCACCCTGGTCCCAGGTGCCCGGTTCTGGGATCGGAGCGGGACCGCGGTCGGACATGGCCGGATCCGCGACCGGAGCCGGACCCTGGTCTCCCGTGGCCGGCCCCGCTCCGTCCGGGAGCGGCGACAAGTCCGGCGCTCCGGGGCCGGGTCATCCGAGCGCGGGACACCGGGCCACCCCGGGTCTGACTCCGGAGCAGGGCCACGGCGTGCCGACGCCGGGCGGTCCGTGGTCCGACCGTGCCGGCTCCGCCCCTGCCCGCTCCGCCGCTGGCCACGGCAGTCACGGGCCTGGCGGTGACATTCCTGGAGCGCCCGCCTACCCTCAGCAGGGTCACGGTCGGCCGCCGGCGGCCCCGGGGTTCGGCCCACCGTACGTCTCACCCGGTGCCGGCGCGCCGCCGCGGCCTGGCTCCGGCGCGCCGGCTCTCGGCGAGCCGCCGCGGGTTGGCTTCGGCGCTCCGGGTGCGGGTCCTGGCGGGGAGCCGCCGCGCCCGGGCTTCGCCGATCCGGGGCCCGAACGGGGTGCGGAGTTCCCGTACCCCGCCGTGCCCGGTGCCGGGCGCGCCGCGTCGGCGGGGGCACCGCCGCCGACCGTCGATCAGCTGACCGCCCAGTCGCTGCTCCGGCAGCGGCGCCCGACCCCGCAGGGTGGGTGGCGCCGGGCCGTTTACACACTCACCGCGCACACGCTCAATCCCGGGCAGTCGACCGACGACCTCCTCCGGCAGGAGCTGATCGCGCGGGCGTCGGTGCCGGTCCCCGGGTGCTACCGGATCGCGGTCATCAGCCTCAAGGGCGGCGTGGGGAAGACGACGACCACGGTCACCCTCGGAGCGACCCTCGCGTCGCTGCGCGGCGACCGTGTCATCGCCGTCGACGCCAACCCGGACCGCGGCACCCTCTCCGGCAAGATCCCGCTGGAGACGGTGGCGACCGTGCGCAACCTGCTCAACGACGTCGACGACATCCAGCACTACTTCGACGTCCGCCGCTACACCTCCCAGTCCGCGGACCGGCTGGAGGTGCTGGCGTCCGAGTCCGACCCGGCGGTGTCCACCGCGTTCAGCGAGTCGGACTACCGGACGGTCGCCGCGGTGCTGGAGCGGTTCTACAACATCGTGCTGACCGACTGCGGCACCGGGCTGTTGCACTCGGCAATGGCCGGCGTCCTCGATCTCGCCGACCAGATCGTGCTGGTCAGCTCGGGCTCGGTCGACGGTGCCCGCAGCGCCAGCGCGACGCTGGACTGGTTGGAGGCGCACGGCCGCGGGGAGCTGGTGCGCAACTCGGTGGCCGTCATCAACTCGGTACGGCCCAAGTCCGGCGGCGTCGACCTGGGCCGCCTGGAGGCGCACTTCGCGGCCCGGTGCCGGGCGGTGACCCGGATCCCGTACGACCCGCACCTGGAGGAAGGCGCCGAGGTCGACCTCGGCGAGCTGTCGGCGCAGTCCCGCTCCGCCCTCCTCGAGCTGGCGGCGAACGTCGCCGACGCCTTCCCGCGGGACCCACGGGCCCTCCGTCCGCCACTACCGCAGGGACCACCACCGCACCAGCTCTGACGACCTGGATCGCCGCGACCGGACCCGGACCCACGGCGGCACCCCTCGTCGGCGCGGGTCGCCACCCGCCGGTTGCCCATGGGCGGGGATAGGTAGCCGCGCCGCCGGGCAATGCCGGCGGCGCGACTGGGGCCGGGCCGCACCGTGGCGCTGCGGGCCGCGCCGTGCGGTCGCACGGTGCCGTGGCGCTGCGGGGCCGCACGGTGCCGTGGCGCTGCGGCGTGCGCCCAGAGCCGTACAGCGGCGTCAACGCACCCACCACGGACGGCCGCGGGTGAGCGACTGCTGCGGCGCCGACCTCGGCAGGCGCCGCAGCGGCCTCAGGTGATCGGCCCAGGACCGGCGGACCGGAGAGCGACCACCTGCCGATGGCGGCTACGGCGCAGACCGCGTCCCACCCCAGCAAGAAGGGACACGACCGGCGACGGGACGGTGGGTGTGAGCGGTCAGCCGGCCGTCAGGGCTTGTCCTTGTCCTTGCGCGTGCGGCGGGACAGCTCGCGCAGGAAGTCAGGGTCGTCGTCGGGGCCCACGAAGCGCGGCCGGAGCTGGGGACCGGCGGTCTTGCGAGCGGCGGCGTACCGCCAGACGAGGACGGCGAGGACCAGAGTCAGCATCAGGACCAGGACTGGCACCGGACCAGAGTAACCACGAGTGGCATGAATTCGCCTCCCGAGGGGTAGGTGAACTTGTTCGCCTCAGCGTCCCCTCAGCTTCCGGCGGGGTTCTCCGGGCTGTCCTCGCCGCGCTCGCGGCGCATCTCGTCCTCGCGGCGGCGGAGGTCTTCCTCCCACGAGCCGAGCAGCTTCTCGTGCTCCTCGGCCGCGCGGCGGTCCAGCCCGGCCAGGAACTCCGGGTCGTCGTCCGGCGCCGGCCGGGACCCGCGGCCGAACATGCCGGTGCCGGGGATGTCGGCCCGGCCCGGCCGTGACGGCCAGGCCGTGCGTCCGGAGGAGCCCAGGATGGGCCGGCGCGAGGTGGTCGCCCGGGGCCGGCCCCAGGCCAGCCAGGCCAGCGCGCCGACGATGAACGTCAGCAGCACGACCGCGACCCACAGGCCCTTCGGGAGGCGCCGGACCTCAGCCCGGTCGGCGGTGGCCGAATCGAGGACGCAGTAGAGCCAGACGGCCAGCGCCGCCAGGAACAGGATCCCGCCGAAGCGCACCAGCACGACCCTCACCACCCCTCGGCGGGAGCATACGGCTGCTCCCCGCAGGGACAACGAGCCACGCCCCGCCGAAGTTCAGGCGAGGCGCGACGCATCCGACCGCGCCCATCCGACGGCAGCCCGGACGATCACCCCGGCTGCGGCAGGGGTACGACATGGTGGTGCGAGCAGGACGAGCCGGCGGGATCGCGCCGGAGCCCGGAGCGGCGACGACGAGGGCCGTCGGACGCCGGGGGTGGAACACGGTCCGGGTCGCCGCTGGGCAGTTGTGCCGGCCCAGCGGCGGACCTGGATCGCTGCTATGCGTTGGCTCGTGGCCCGACACTTTCGCTGGACAGCTGCTGAAGCAGTGCCCGAACCTCGGACTCGAGGAACCGGCGGTGTCCGCCTGGTGTCCGGATGCTGTGAATCCGGCCAGCGGCCGCCCAGCGTGTCACCGTCTTCGGATCGACGCGGAACAGTGCGGCCACCTCACCCGGCGTGAGCAGTCGCTCCCGTGGGTCCATTCACTCCCCCTGGTACTTGACAGCCACGCGGTACAGGGTCAGGGCTCCGCGCGTGCTGACACACAGTGAATCACTTCCCAGCCCTGCTGTCCTCTGAACACTCTGATGTCGGATTGGCTCTTCACTTTTGGAGGCGGAGCGTGAGTTTTGTGCGACAGGTCGATTCCGTCGACCGGCGGCTGCTGGAGGCTTTGCGGGCCAACGCCCGGGCGACCTTCGCCGAGCTGGCCCGACTGGTCGGGCTGTCCGCGCCGGCGGTGCACGAGCGGGTCGGCAAGCTGGAGGCGAGCGGGGTCATCACCGGTTACCACGCGGCGATCGCGCCGGCGGCGCTCGGCCTCGGGGTCAGCGCGTTGGTCGGCGTGTTGCAGGGCGATCGCGGCGATTCGGACCGCATCTTCGCCGCGCTGAACGACATGCCGGAGATCGAGGACTGCTGGTTCGTGGCGGGCGAGGAGACGTTCGTGGTGAAGGTCCGCGTGGCCGACATGCCGTCCCTCGAGCAGGTCATCGGAGCCCTCAACCGCATCCGTGGGGTGGCCCGGACCCGGACGACGGTGGTCCTGTCGACCCGGTTCGAGGGGCGGGCTCCCGCACCCGTCTGACCTGGGCTCGTGCCTGACGTCACAACCCGTCCGGGGAAATTCCGGATGGTCGTGTATCAGCTCCCGGGCTCCCGGCTCGGTACCAGTGACCGGCCGGCGTGGTTGGGGTTGGGGTTCTTCCCCGGGGGGCGCCGGCGGGTCGACGGAGTGGCGACGGGGGTCTGACGGCGGCCGAGGGGGACGGCCACCGCCGAACCACCCCGAGCACACGACACGGCCGGGCGGGCGTACGCGGGGGTCCTGCCCGGTCTTGTCGTGCCGGGTACCGGCGCACGGGGGCGCCGTGCCGGCTGCCGGGCGGCGGACGGGGCGCCGCGGCGGTGCCCGGGCGGTGGACGGGGGCGACGGCGAGCGGGGTCGCCGGGCACGGGCGGACGGGGGCCGCCCTGCCAGGCCGTCCGGCACGGATCCGACGGACGGGGCGTCGGAACTGTCACCGGACAGGCGCACCGGGTGCCGGTCGGGACGGGCGAGCGCGATGCCGTCCCGGCCGGCACCGGTTTGCAGGATCTGACTACGGAGAGCGATATTTCACTCACCGAATCGAGCGGTCAGCCGGCGCCATAGCAGACGAAGCCACCCGCGGTGGCCAGCGCCGCCGGGTCCGTACGGTCCACCCCCGCCTGGGCCTCGGCCAGCGCCCGCGCCACCGGCAGCCCGCGGCGCAGCCCGTCGTGCAGCGCCAGCATCAGCGGCCGGGTCGCCTCGTCCGGCACCGGCACCACCGTCGCCACCGCGGTCCGGGTGCCCAGCGCGAACAGCGCCGAGGTCAGCCCCATCACCTCGTCCCCGGCCAGCACGTGCCCGGCCCCGGACTGGCAGGCCGGCAGCAGCACCAGCGACGGCGCCACCGCCAGCCGCTCCAGGTCGTACGCGGTCAGCGGGCCGTCGGCCAGGGTCAGCGCCGAGAACAGCGGGTTGTCGCCGCGCAGCGAGCCGTGCGCGGCCAGGTGCGCCACGTCGGCCCCGTCCAGCGCGGCCAGCGTCGCCTCCACGGTGGCGCGGGCACCGTCCAGCCGGACCGCCCGCGGGTACGCCGCCGCCAGCTCGTCGATCTCGGCCGCCGCCCCGTCCAGCCCCGGCCCGCAGACCAGCACCACCCGGCCGCCCTCGGGCCGCTGCCGGGCGGCCGCCCGCAGCCACACCGCCGCCGACGGGGCGACGGTCACCGGCCGGCCGGCGCAGCTGGGCAGCAGCGCCCACGGCACCGACCGCAGCGAGCCGGTCGGCACGATGACCAGCGGCCGGTCCCCGAGCACGTCCCGCAGCGGCCCGAGCACCGCCGCCTCCAGCCGGCCCGCCCGGTGGCCGAGCTGGGTGACCGCGGCCGCGGACGAACCGTGCCCGAGCGCGAGCCGGCGCAGCGCGAACAGCAGCGCGCCGAGCTCCCGGCTGGCCGCCTCGCGGCTGCCCAGCGCGTGCAGCCGCGGCTCGCCGTCGGCCACGGTGACCGCGGTGAGCGCGTCGTCCTCGTACGTCGCGATCAGCTCGACCAGCACCGCGTCGCCGAGCGCGCCGGCCAGCCGCTCGACCGTCGGCGGCTCCTCCGGGGGCGCGAACAGCGGGCCGGCCGCCTGCCGGGACAGCCGCCGCACGCGCTCCTCCAGCGTCCGGCGGCGGCCCATCAGCCGCTCGACCGGGCGGCCGGAGAGCAGCTCGGTCTCGGTGTCCCCGGACACCCGCCGCAGCTCGACCAGCGCCGCGGCCAGCTCGGCGTCGGCCGGCGGGCGCACCGGGCGCAGCCGCAGCGTGCCGGCCCGCCACCGCTCGGCCCAGTCGAGCACCTTGCGGGGCGACCCGCTGCGGGCGGCGAGCTGGATGCCGAGGGTGGCGACGTCGTGCGCGTGGCTGGCGACGTGCACCCGCAGCTCGGTGGCGCCGAGGGTGGCCCGCTGCTGCTCCATCACCCGGAAGCCGGCCCGCAGCGCCTGCTCGGCGGCGGCCTCCCGGCCGGTGGCCAGCCGGACGATCGCCTCGGCGTACCAGGCCCGGATGCGCAGCTCGGTGGAGCCGCGGGTGCGGGCGGCGGCGGTCAGCTGCAGCTCCCGGCGGACGGTGCCGACGTCGCCGAGCTCCAGCGCGACCCGGGCCGCGATCAGCCGGGCGTCCAGCTCCTGGGCCCGCCAGCCCATCGCGGCCAGCCGGGCCGCCTCGCGCAGCGCCCGGCGGCGCAGCTCCGGGGTCAGCGCACCGGCCCGTTCGTCGGCCCGCAGCGCCGTGTAGCGCGCCATCGTCGCCCACCCAGGTCGCCGCTGGCGCCCGAACAGCGCCGCGGCCGTACTCGCGGCACCCTGGGCGGCGGCCACGTCGTCCCCGGCCAGCTGGGCCTGGGACAGCAGCAGCTGGGCCTCGGCCAGCAGGGACCGCCAGCCGGCCGCGCCGAACTGCTCGATCGCCCGCTCCGCGGTCTGCCGCGCCTCGTCGAACGCACCCACCGACAGCAGCAGCTCGCCCCGGGTCAGCAGCAGCTCGCGGGGCAGCACGCCGTGCTCCCGGTACGTCGTCTCCGCGGCGTCCAGGAACGCCAGCGCCGCCGGCACGTCGCCGCGCCGGAACGTCACCCAGCCCAGGTTGGTCTCCGCGTCCGCCGCCAGCAGCGCCTGCCCCTCCGCCCGGCACAGCTCCGCGAACCTGCGCAGGTCCGCCTCGGCCAGCGCGAACTCGCCGCGGTCGATGTAGACCAGGCTGCGGTTGTTGTAGAGCCGCGCCTCGACCAGCCGGTCCTTGCCGCGACGCAGCACCGGCAGCGCCTTGCGGTACGCCTCCAGCGCCTCGTCCGTACGGCCGCAGCGCCACAGCACCAGCCCGCGCTGCATGAGCACGCCGGCCGCGCCGTCCCCGCGCAGGACCGCCCCGGCCAGGTCGAGCTCGCGCAGCGCGTCGGCGGTGCGGCCGCGCTCGGACAACGCGTACGCCAGGCTGATCCGGACCTCGGCCGCCGTCCGGGTGTCCCCGGCCCGCCCGGCCTCCCGGACCGCCGCCCGCAGCGTCCGGGTCGCCTCGTCCAGCCGGCCCAGCTCCACCGCCGCCCGCCCCTCGGCCCGCAGCGCCCGCGC
>CADCTP010000017.1 GCA_902805565.1 uncultured Mycobacteriales bacterium | reverse complement strand
AGGGCGGGAAGCGGGGCCGGCCGTGCGGTCCGGGGCCGGCCGGGGTACGGCCCGGTCGGCCGGCCGGGGCTCCGGGGCGTCGGCCGCCAGGACCGGCTGCGGTGCGGCCGGGCCGGCGGCGGGGATCGGCCACAGGGGGCGGCAGCGTTGTTCGAGCCAGCGGTGGGCGTCGGAGACGTCGGTGGCGGCCAGCACCTCGACGCAGCAGCGGGCGGCGCCCGCCCCCTGCAGCGCGTCCACCAGCGCGGACCGCTCCGACTCGACCTCGGCGATCGAGCTGCGGGAGACGTAGCCGAGGATCACCCGGACCCAGCCGCCGCTCGGGTCCGCCACCCACGTCCGGAACACCGCGGCGGTCAGCCTGCTCCGGGCCGCGTGCGCGAGCAGCGCGGCGTCGACCGGGTCGTTCTCGGCGGAGCCGCTGTCGAACGGCCATTGCAGGTTGGCCGCGATCAGCTCGAACGGGGCGCCCGGCTCGTCCCGGGGACCAGCCGTCGCCCCGCCCGCCGCAGGTCCGCCGGCCGCCGGATCCGCGGACCCCGGGTTCGCCGGCGTCGAGTCCCCGACGCCCAGGTCCGCGGACCCCAGGTCGGCGGGCGAGCGGCTCTCCGCCGGGCCGGCGAGCGAGGCCGGCCCGGCCGGAGCCCCCGTGGTCGACCGGCCGCGAGTCCCGGTCACCCTGTCCCCCGAGGCAGCGGCCGGGCGGGCGGGCTCGGCGGAATCGCCGACCGGCGGAACCGCCGAGCCGGCGGCCGTCCCCGCGGGGGCGGTGGACGGGGTCGCGGCGGCGTCCGCACCGGGGGCGGTGGCTGGGGCCGGTTCGGCCGGGGACGCAGCGGCACGTTCCGGGGTGGGCCAGACCTCGGAGGCCGCGGCGGCGACCGCCGCCTGCCGGGGGTCGGCGGCCGCCGGGTCCACCGGCACCGGGACGACCACACAGGACGCGTCGAGCGCGGCCACCGCCGCGGACACCGCGGACACCACCGCCGACGGGTCGACCGCACCGGCCGGCACGTACACCCGGACCGGCCCGGACGACCCGCCGCGGAACTCCTCCCAGGCCCGGCCGACCGACACCACGCCGGCCACGGTGGCCGCCGCGGCGCCGGCGGCCAGGTCGACCCGATCGGCCGGCCCGCCGGTCAGCACCGAGCGCACCGGGACCGCGGCACCGACCGACGGCTCCTGCGCGTCCCATCCGGACAGCTCCGCGTACCGGGCGCCGACCGCGTCGAGCCGGGCCCGCAGCGCCGCGACGCCGATCGCGTCGTCCTGCAGCACGAGGTGGAACGGGACCGGGTCGCCCTCCTCGGCGCGGGCCCGGGCCACCTCCCGGACCGCCTCGACCAGCCCGCGCAGCTCGCCCAGCGGTTCGGCCGCCAGCAGCAGCGCGGAGCGGGTCACCACCAGTACGTGGCCGGCCCCGGGCAGCCAGGCCATGTCGGTGAGCAGGTCGGCCAGCGCCGGCCAGTCGCCGACCGGGTCGCCCGGCAGCTGCAACGCCGCGCCGATCTCGTCCAGCAGCCCGTACGTCGAGCGTCCACAGTGGCCACGCAGCTGCCGGACCACGATCCCGTCCTGGCCGAGCAGCCAGCCGAGCTGCCGCGCGTCGGCCGGCGCGGCGTCGAGCAGGTGCAGCCAGGGCCCGGTCGGGCGGGCCAGCCGGGCCAGCTCCGCCTCCGGCCCGGCCACCGGCGGCACCACCCTCACAGGGTCATCCGCGCCACCGCGCGCATCTTGTTCATCGCGTCCAGCGCCGCGACCTTGTACGACTCCGCCAGCGTCGGGTAGTTGAAGACCGCGTCCACGAGGTAGTCGACCGTGCCGCCGCAGCCCATCAGCGTCTGTCCGATGTGGACCAGCTCGGTGGCGCCGGTGCCGAACACGTGCACCCCGAGCAGCTGCCGGGTCTCCGAGTGCACCAGCAGCTTGAGCATCCCGTACGAGTCGCCGAGGATCGCGCCGCGGGCCAGCTCCCGGTAACGGGAGATCCCGACCTCGAACGGCACCGAGTCCTCGGTCAGCTCCTCCTCGGTCTTCCCGACGTACGAGATCTCCGGGATGGTGTAGATCCCGATGGGCTGGACGTCGTTCATCGGGGTGCTGACCGGCTCGTCGCAGGCGTGGTAGGCGGCCCGCCGGCCCTGCTCCATCGAGGTCGCGGCGAGCGCGGGGAACCCGATGACGTCGCCGACGGCGTACACGTGCGGGGCCGAGGTCCGGTAGTCGTCGTCGACCTTGATCCGGCCGCGGGAGTCCGCCTCCAGCCCGGCCTTCTCCAGGTCGAGGGCCTCGGTGACCCCCTGCCGGCCGGCCGAGTACATGACCGTGTCGGCCGGGATCCGCTTGCCGCTCTCCAGGATGGTCAGCGTGCCGCCGTCGTGCCGCTCGACCCGGGTCACCGACTCCCGGAACCGGAAGGTCACCGCCAGGTCCCGCAGCTGGTACTTCAGGGCCTCGATGATCTCCAGGTCGCAGAACTCGAGCATCCGGTCCCGGCGCTCGACCACGGTGACCTTGGTGCCGAGGGCGGCGAACATCGACGCGTACTCGATGCCGATGACGCCGGCCCCGACCACCACCATCGACGGCGGCACGTGGTCCATGTTGAGGATCTGGTCGGAGTCGACCACCGTCCGGCCGTCGAAATCCACCGTGGACGGCCGGGCCGGCCGGGTGCCGACCGCGATGACGAACTTCTCCGCGGTCACCGCTCGCTCGGTGCCGTCGTCCGCGGTGACGACCACCGAGTTGGGGCCGGTGAAGCGGGCGGTGCCGACGATCATCTGCACGTGGTTGCGGGCGAGCTGGCTGCGGATGACGTCGATCTCGCGGCCGATCACGTGCTGGGTCCGCGCGGTGAGGTCCGCCACGCTGACCTCGTCCTTGAGCCGGTAGGACTGCCCGTAGAACTCGCGCTGGCTGAGCCCGGTCACGTAGAGCACGGACTCGCGCAGCGTCTTGGACGGGATCGTCCCGGTGTTGATGCACACCCCGCCGACCATGTGCCGCCGCTCGACGATGCCGATCCTCCGGCCGAGCTTCGCACCGGCGATCGCCGCCTTCTGCCCTCCGGGTCCGGAGCCGAGCACGAGCAGGTCGAAGTCGTACGCCATGACCGCCTCCGTGGATCGCTGGTCGGCCAATCCTCGCGCGGACGGGTCCGCCGCGCACCCCCCGGTCCGCACCAGGCCGTACGGCCGGTCGGGCGGTCCCGCGCAGGACCGGGCGCCGGGCCGGGACGTAGGGTCGGGGTGATGACTGCCGAACCGCACTGGATCCCGCTCGACGGCGCCGCCAACGCCCGCGACCTGGCCGGCCTGCCCACGGCCGGCGGGGTGATCGGGCCCGGGCGGCTGCTGCGCTCGGACAACCTGCAGGGCCTCACCGAGGACGACGTACGGCTGCTGGTCGGCGAGCTCGGCCTGCGCACCGTGATCGACCTGCGGACCACCGTCGAGGTGGACAAGGAGGGACCCGGGCCGCTGACCCGGGTGCCGGCCGTGGAGATCCGGCACCTGTCCCTGTTCGCGGAGAGCGGTGGGCTGACCGACGTCGACGCGGACGCGTTGCTGCCGTGGCAGGAGGACGCGCCGCCGCGCGACTCCGACCTGCCCGACCCGGGCGACCGGGCGGTCGGGTTCTACCTGGCCTACCTGGAGGACCGGCCGGACAGCGTCGTCGCCGCCCTGCGCGCCATCGGGTCGTCGCCCGGCGCGTCGCTCGTGCACTGCGCGGCCGGCAAGGACCGGACCGGCGTCGTGGTGGCGTTGGCGCTGGCCGTCGCCGGGGTGCCGCGCGAGGAGATCGTCGCCGACTACGCCGCGACCGCGGACCGGCTGCCCCAGCTGCTCGAGCGGCTGCGGGGCAGCGACACCTACCGGGACGACCTCAACAGCCGGCCGGACGACTCGCACCGCCCGCGGGCCCGGACGATGGAACGGTTCCTGGCCTACCTCGACGAGCACTCCGGGGGGCCGGTGGGCTGGCTCACCGCGGCCGGGTTCTCGGCCGAGGATCTCGACCGGCTGCGGTCACGGTTGGTCGTCGAGAAGTAGGTCCACCCGGTCGGGGCCGCCGGCCGTGACCGTGAGGTCCCAGGTCCGGGTCGCCAGGTAGCAGGCGTCGTCGTCGCAGCTGGCCGCCCGGGCTGTGACCCGCAGCCGCCCGGTGCCGACGAGCCTCAGCCGGCTGGTCAGCGCGTCGCCGCCGTCGTCCGACGCCTGTCCGGCTTCGACCGGGCCGGCGCTCGCGGCCGGGCCGGTCGGCGCGGCCGAGCCGGGCGGCGCGACCGGGTCGGGGCTCGCGGCCGGGCCGGGGGGCGAGACCGGGCTGAGGCTCACGGCCGGGCCGGGAGCATCGGGGGTGGCCAGGAGGTCCGGTGGGTCGGCGGTGATGGTGAGCGAGGCGGCCGGGCCCCAGCGGTCGTCGATCTTCCGGCCGGGCCGGGGCGCGTACGCCACGGCGACGGTGACCGGGCCGGTCCCGACCTCGGTCGGCGGCAGCGGCAGGCGGGTGAGCCGGTGCGCGGCTGACTCGACCACGACCAGGTCGGTGCCGTCGACGACGGCGCCGGCCGGCTCGGCCAGGCCGGTCGCCAGGGTGGTCACCGTGCCGGTGCGGGGGTCGTACCGACGGACCGCGCCGTTGTAGGTGTCGAGGACCGCCACGGTCCGGTCGGGCAGCAGCGTCACCCCGAGCGGGTGCTGGAACCGCGCCTGCTCCGCCGCCCCGTCGACCAGCCCGAAGTCGAACAGCCCCTCGCCGACGGCCGTGCCCAGCACCCCGCCCCGCAGCCACCGCAGCGAGGACGTCTCGGCGTCGACGAACCAGAGCCGGTCACCGTCCGCGGCCAGCCCGCTCGGCTGCGCCAGCCACCCGTCCAGCGCCGGCCCGTCCCGCAGCCCCTCCACCGTGGTCCCGGCCAGCAGGTCGACCCCGCCGCCCCCGGTGCCCAGCAGCAGGTGCACACCGGCCGCCGCGACGACGAGCCGGCCACCCCACGAGGCGACGGCCCACGGGCTGGGCACCCGCGGCACCGGCCCGGGCACCGTCGCCGTACCGACCAGCGCGTCGGCGAGGTCGACCAGCGTGCCGACCGCGCCGGTGTCCGGCCGTACGGTGCGGAGCAGGTGGTTGCCGGTGTCGGCGACCACGGCCGTGCCGTCCGGCAGCACGGTGACGCCCTGCGGCTCGGCGAAGCTCGCCGCCTCCGGGTCGCCGTCGGCCCGGCCCCGCTCGCCGCTGCCGAACCGCCGCAGCACGGTCTCGCCGTCGGCGGCGAGCTCGACCACCGAGTGGTGCCCGGTGTCGGCGACCAGGAAGGTCCCGCCGGCCCGGCGGGCGATCCCGGCGGGATAGCGCAGCCCGGTCAGCCCGGCGGCGTCCGAGCCGGCCACCCGGCCGGCCGCGGGATCGGCGGGGGCGACGGCGCCGTGATCGCCCCCGAGCTCGGCGGCGAGCGCGGCGAGGTCGGCGGCGTGGCCCTCGCCGGCGGCGCGGGCGACGACGTACCCCTCGGGGTCGACCAGGACGAGCGTCGGCCAGGCGTTCACCGCGTACTGGCGCCAGGTGTGCAGGTCGGGGTCGCTGAGCACCGGATGCCGCACGCCGTACCGCTCGACGGCGGCCTCCACCGCGGCACGCTCGGCCTCGTGGGGGAACTTCGGCGAGTGGACCCCGAGGACGACCAGGTCGTCCCGGCCCTCCAGCGGCCGCAGCTCGTCCAGGACGTGCAGGCAGTTCGCGCAGGCGGAGGTCCAGAAGTCCAGCAGCACGAACCGGCCCCGCAGCGCCGCGAGGCTCAGCTCCCGGCCGCCGGTGTTGACCCAGCCTCCGGCGCCGCGCAGCTCCGGGGCCCGAACCCGCCCCCGCGCCTTCGCCATGCCCGTCCCAACCTCACCGGGCCGCCGGGCGTTCCCCGCACCGAACGCGACGGACCCGGCAGGCCTGGGGCCTGCCGGGTCCGGATGCGGGTCTGCCTACCGGTTGAACTGGGTGCGGGCGAACGCCGCGACCTCGTCCTGGAGCGTGCCGGGAGACACCGCGTCGATCGCTCGCCGAACCTCACGAACGCGTCGGGTCCTCGCGTGCCGCTCGCGCCACTTCACGATCTGGGACAACACTGTCCTCATCCTCCTCGTCGTTGCACCCGTAAGGACGCTTTGGAGGACCGGAACATTCCCGATCGTTCAGTAGATGACGCGGATCACTTTCGATCGTTCGGCATGCGCGGCCTTCAGCCTGATGAAGTCACCCCCAGGCCAACGCCAGGCTCGGGTCGGTGAGCATTGCCCCCAGGTCCGCCAGGAACTGTGACCCGAGCTGGCCGTCGACGATCCGGTGGTCGAACGACAGCGACAGCTGGGTCACCTGGCGCACGGCGAGCTGGCCGTCCACCACCCACGGCGTCTCCCGCACCGCGCCGAGCGCGAGGATCGCGGTCTCGCCCGGGTTGAGGATCGGCGTGCCGCCGTCGACGCCGAAGACGCCGACGTTGGTGATCGTGATCGTGCCGCCGGTCATGTCGGCCGGGCTGGTCTTCCCGGCCCGT
Organism: uncultured Mycobacteriales bacterium; assembly: GCA_902805565.1. Lineage (GTDB taxonomy): Bacteria > Actinomycetota > Actinomycetes > Mycobacteriales > CADCTP01 > CADCTP01. The sequence goes on along the minus strand of CADCTP010000017.1, from coordinate 20,220 downwards.
GCGGTCTCCGTCAGCTCACGCAGCGCCACCGCCAGGTCCCGCACGGAGAGCCGGCCGGCGTCCTTGATGTTCGGCACGACCAACCCGCGCGGGGTGGCCGCGGCGATACCGAGGTTGACGTAGTCCTTGACCACGATCTCCTGCGCCTGCTCGTCCCAGGCCGAGTTGATCATCGGGTGCCGCTTGATCGCGATCAGCAGCGCCCGGGCCGCGAACAGCAGCGGGCTCACCTTCACGCCGGCGAACTCGGGCATCGCCGCGACCCGGTCCCGCAGCCGCATGGTCTCCGTCATGTCGACGGTCATCCACTCGGTCACGTGGGGCGCGGTGAACGCGCTGGCCACCATGGCCGCGGCGGTGTGCTTCCGGACGCCCTTGACCGGGATCCGCTGCTCGCGGCTCCCGTCCCAGGCGGGCGCCGGCTGTGCCGGCTGTGCCGGCTGTGCCGCCGCGACCGGCTCGGGCCGGGTCGCGGCCCGGGCGGCCGACTCGACGTCGTCACGGGTGATCACGCCGGCGGGTCCGGACCCGGCGATGGACGCGAGGTCGACGCCGAGGTCCTTGGCGAGCTTCCGCACCGGTGGCTTCGCCAGCACGCTGACACCGCCGCCGTTCGAGGCCGCCGTCCCGTTCGAGGCCGCGCCGTACGACCTCGGCGCCGGGCGCGGATCGGTCACCGGCACGGCCGCCGCGACCGCCGCCGCACGGGTGGGCGGCGCGACCTCGACCGGAGCCGGCGCGGCCCCGGCCGACGCGGTCGCCCCGACCGGGCCGGCCGAGGACGAGAGGCCGGTCGGCGACGACGGGCCGCGACCCGCCGGACCCACCGGGGCACCCGTCGGGTCCTTGCGCGGACGCCGCTTGGCGGTGACCGACTTCGGCCCGTACCCCACCAGCACCGCGGTGCGACCGCCGGGGGCCGGGCTGCCGATCAGCCCGGGCTCGACCGCCTGGTCGTCCGGCGGGTTCGGCACCATGTCGGTCCCGGACAGGGTCTGGGCCTGCATCGCCGCCGGCACGCCGGGAGCCCCCTCGGGGTCGACGTCGACGGTGACGATCGGCGCACCGACGTCGACCGTGTCGCCCTCCTCGGCGAGCAGCTCGGTGATCACCCCGGCGAACGGGCTCGGGAGCTCGACCGCGGCCTTGGCGGTCTCGATCTCGACGATGATCTGGTTGACCGTGACCAGGTCACCGGGCTGCACGTACCACTTGAGGATGTCGGCCTCGGTCAGCCCCTCTCCGGCGTCCGGAAGCCTGAACTGCTTGAAGGTCGGCACAAGGTCTCCTAGAAGGCGAGCGAGCGGTCGACGGCGTCGAGCACCCGGTCGAGGTCGGGAAGGAAGTCCTCCTCCAGCCGGGACGGCGGGTACGGCGTGTCGAATCCGCCCACCCGCAGCACCGGTGCCTCCAGCGAGTAGAAGGCCTGCTCGGTCACCCGGGCCGCCAGCTCCGAGCCCATGCCGAGGGTGGTCGGCGCCTCGTGCACCACGACGAGCCGGCCGGTCCGGCGGACGGACTCCACGACGGTGCCGCTGTCCAGCGGGGACAGCGTCCGCAGGTCGATGACCTCCAGGTGCCGGCCGTCCTCCTCGGCCGCGGTGGCGGCGTCGAGGGCGACCTTCACCATCGGGCCGTACGCCACGACCGTCACGTCGCTGCCCGGCCGGACGACCCGGGCCTGGTGCAGCGGGCCCGGCTCGGCGGCCGGGTCGAAGTCCGCCTTCTCCCAGTAACGCCGCTTGGGCTCCAGGAAGATGATCGGGTCGTCGGACGCGATCGACTGCCGGATCATGTGGTACGCGTCGGCCGGGTTGGAGCAGGCGACGACCTTGAGGCCGGCGGTGTGGGCGAAGTACGCCTCCGGCGACTCGCTGTGGTGCTCGACCGCCCCGATGCCCCCGCCGAACGGGATGCGGATCGTCACCGGCATCTTGATCTTGCCGCGGGACCGGTAGTGGACCTTGGCGAGCTGGCTCACGATCTGGTCGAACGCCGGGTAGACGAACCCGTCGAACTGGATCTCGCAGACCGGCCGGTAGCCGCGCATGGCCATGCCGATGGCCGTGCCGATGATGCCGGACTCGGCCAGCGGGGTGTCGATCACCCGGTCCTCGCCGAAGTCCTTCTGGAGACCGTCGGTGACCCGGAAGACGCCGCCGAGCTTGCCGACGTCCTCGCCCATGATGAGGACCTTGGGGTCGTCCTCCATCGCCTTGCGGAGCCCGTCGTTCAGCGCCTTGGCGAGCGTGAAGGTGGCCATCAGTGCTGCACCCCCTCAAAGGAGTCGAGGTAGGCCGCGAAGCCGTCCCGCTGAGCGTCGATGTGCGGGGTCTTCTCGGCGTAGACCTCGGTGAAGATGTCGAGCGGGTGGGGGTCGGGCATGTCGACGCATGCGCTCCGCACCTGCCCGGCGAGCTCGTCGGACTGCTCCTGCACCGACTCGAAGAAGGCCGCGTCGGCCTCGCCGGAGCGGGAGAGGTAGGCCTTGACCCGCTCGATCGGGTCCCGCAGGCGCCAGATCTCCAGCTCGCTGGCGAGCCGGTAACGCGTCGGGTCGTCGGAGGTGGTGTGCGCGCCCATCCGGTAGGTGTAGGCCTCGACCAGGGTCGGGCCCTGCCCGGTCCGGGCCGCGTCGAGCGCCGCCCGGGTCACGGCCAGGCAGGCCAGCACGTCGTTGCCGTCGACCCGCACGCCGGGGAAGCCGAAGCCGCGGGCCCGCTGGAACAGCGGGATGCGGGACTGCTTCTCGATCGGCTCGGAGATCGCCCACTGGTTGTTCTGGCAGAAGAACACCACCGGGGCGTTGAACACGCTGGCCCAGACGAACGCCTCGTTGACGTCGCCCTGGCTGGACGCACCGTCACCGAAGTACGCGATCGACGCGTCCTCGCCACCGTCGCGCTGCATGGCCATCGCGTAGCCGGTGGCGTGCAGCGTCTGCGCCCCGATGACGATCGAGTAGAGCCCGAGATTGGTCTCCGACGGGTCCCAGCCGCCGAAGTCGTTGCCCCGGTAGAGGCTCAACAGCTCACCGGGGCGCACGCCGCGGCACCAGGCCACGCCATGCTCCCGGTAGCTGGGGAAAGCCATGTCGCCGGGCCGCAGAGCCCGGCCGGACCCGATCTGCGCGGCCTCCTGGCCGAGCAGCGAGGCCCAGATGCCCAGCTCGCCCTGCCGTTGCAGTGCGGTGGCCTCGACGTCGAGCCGACGGACCAGCACGAGGTCGCGGTAGAGGTCGCGAACCTCCTCGGCCGTCACCTCGAGGGGGTAGTCCGGGTGGTGGACCCGTTCGCCCTCCGGGGTGAGCAACTGAACGAGCTCAGGCCCGCCGCTCTGTTCGGACTGAACGGGGACTCCGATGTCGCCCAAGGTCATGCGCCTCTCCTCGCTCGAACTCCGCGCGGGATCGCCGCGCGGGGCGGACCGGCGCCGGCGGACGACGTCGGGGTGTCGACGAGCCCGCCGCACACCGGAGCGTGCGGAACGAACGCTGCTCCCATATTTGCAGACAACATGGGCTCGGCGGACCGGGCAAGCTTGTCCCTCCGCCCGGCGATGGTGCCAGGATGCCCACCAGATCTGTGGACAACACTTCGTCCTGTGGACGACGAGGTGACGGCCGGCCCCGAACACTGTTACTCAATTGATCCATGACGCACCCGACCGGGCACTCAGGCCAGGAGCTCCTCCGGCAGCGGCCGGGCGTGCACGACCACCAGCCTGGTCACCGCGCGGGTGAGCACGACGTAGAGGCGGCGCAGCCCGCGCGGCTCCGCAGCCACGATGGCGGCCGGCTCGGCCACCACCACCTGGTCGTACTCCAGGCCCTTCGCCAGCGTCGCCGGCACCACCGAGATCCGCGGTGGGCGGCCGGGCTCGCCGTCCGGCTCCTCCGCCGGCTCCGGCCCGCCGCCGGGGCCCAGCACGAGGTGGTCGGCGCCGAGGGCGGCGAGAGCGGCCCGCACGGCCGGGACGTCCGCGTCGGCGGCGATCAGTCCGATGGACCCTTCCTCGGCCAGCCCGCGCACCGCCTCCTCGGCGGCGGCGGTCGCGGCGTCCGCCACGGCCAGGACCTGCAGGCCCCCGGCCGCGCTGCGGACCGAGGTGGACGGTTCCAGCCCGACCGCGAGGTGCGGCAGCAGCGTGTTGGCGAAGGCGATGACGTCCGCCGGCACCCGGTAGCCGCGGGTCAGCGGCTCCACCCGGGCCTCGGGCTTGCCGAGATGGCGGAGGGTGACGTGCCAGTCGGCGGAGGACCAGGGCGTGGTGCCCTGGGCCAGGTCGCCGAGCACGGTGATCGACCCGGTCGGACAGCGCCGGGCGACGCCGCGGCACTGCATGGCCGACAGGTCCTGGGCCTCGTCGAGGACCACGTGACCGTAGGACTCGGGGCGGGTCAGCAGCCCCGCGACCTCGTCGATCAGGACCACGTCGGGTGCGGACCAGCGGACGCTCCGCGCCGAGCGCGGCGGCTCGGGCCAGAGCAGCAGTCGCTGCTCGTCGGGGTCCAGCAGCCCGCGGGCGGCGACGGCCAACCGCTCCGGATCGCTGAGCAGGTCGAAGACCAGCCCGGCAGGGTCGGCGGCGGGCCAGTGCTCGTCGACGAAAGCCCGTACCGGCGCCGATCGGGCCACCCGGGCGGTCTCCGAGTCCGACGGCGCGCCGCCGGCGGCCTCCCGCAGCCGGCGGACGTGCTCGGCGATGTGCAGCCCCAGCCGGTCCCGGGCGACGGCGTACGGGATCTCGCTGCGGCGCAGGTCGTCGACGTAGCGACGGAGCCGTTCGGGGGAGACGCGGTAGCGACGGGTGCCGACGACCACGACGATGCCGTCCTCGGGCCGGCGGACCAGCCGCACGACGGCCCGCCGCAGCACCTCGGCCATCCGCGCGTCGCCCTTGAGGGTGGCGACCTCCGGCGGGTCCTCGCCGCGGACCGGGACCGGGGCGAGGAGTTCCTCGACGGTCGCCTGGGTGACGCCGATCTCACCGAGCGCCGGCAGCACCTCGCCGATGTAGGAGAGGAACGCCCGGTTGGGCCCGAGCACCAGCACGCCGGACCGGCGCAGCCGCTCGGGATAGGTGTAGAGGAGGTAGGCGGCGCGGTGCAGGCCCACCGCGGTCTTGCCGGTGCCAGGGGCACCTTGCACGCAGATGCTGTCGTCCAGCCCGGCCCGGACCAGGTCGTCCTGGTCCGGCTGGATGGTCGCGACGATGTCCCGCATCGGGCCGACCCGGGGCCGCTCGATCTCGGCCAGCAGGATGCGGCTCTCCGCGGCCTGGACCTCCTCACCGTCGGCGGCCAGCGACTCGTCCTCGTAGGAGGTGAGCAGCCCGGCGGCGAAGCCGAAGCGGCGACGCTTGCGCACGCCCATCGGCTCGGTCGGGGTGGCCCGGTAGAACGACCGGGACATCGGTGCGCGCCAGTCGATGACCAGCGGCTCACCGGCGTCGTCGCGGATGTGCCGGCGACCGACGTGGAAGGTCTCGCCGTCGGGCCGTTCCGGGTCGGCGAGACGGTCGATCCGGCCGAAGAAGGGCGGCACGGTCGGGTCGTCGGCGAGCGAACGGAGCCGACGGGCCCGGGCGGCGCCCAGCGACTCGCTGGAGAAGGCGTCGCCGCCGACGTCGCCGGACTGGCCGGCGACGGCGCGCATCCGGGCGAGGCTCTCCCTGGACCGGATCAGGTGGTCGCGTTCGCGACCGAGGACGGGGTCGGTGGTGGACGGCGGTTGCGGTTCGGCAGGTCGGGAGGCGGACACGACGCTCCTCCGGGTCGGCACGTGGTGCGGCCGACGGGAGCGGTCCGCCGGCCGGGGTGGCTCCCACTGCCCAAGGCGCCGCCCGGGTTCCTCGCGGAATCGGGACGGGCACCCGGCTACGACGGGGTGCGCGACGTTCGCGCACGAGCCGACCAGAGTAGTCGCGGCATTCGGTCAGGTCGACCGGGTTTCTCCGCCCGGGTCCTTCGACCGCGTCCACCGCGGCGCCCGGCCGACGCAGCCCTGGCGGCCGGATGGCAGGCGCGGCGATGGTCCCCGTCGCCCGACCGGGCGGCGGAGGGCGCAGCGGACTCGGTCGGCGTCCGCTGCCGGCCCGCAGGGCCGGGGCCGACCTCGGTCGGCGGCCGTCCCGGTGCCCGGCCAGGCAGTGGGCCGGCGGGAGCGCGCCGGATCCGACGGCGTTCGTGACGGCGCGGGCCCGCAGGGGACCGGCGGCGGACGACGACCGTCCCGCGGCCGGCCGGGGCGCCCGGGACCGCGGGAGCGGGACGGAGTTGACGGGGGTCGGCGGGAGGTGGTCACGTGTCGCCCGTGACGGGCCTAGTGGTGATCAGGAACGCGGCTGCCGGCAGCGCGCACGAGGACGCGGTGGACGCCGCGGTGCGGACGCTGCGGGAGGGGGCGGACGTCGAGGTGGTCGCGACCTCGAGCCCGGACGACTGCGACGGCGCGGTGGCGAGCCGCGGCGACCGCCGGGTGGTGGTGTGCGGCGGCGACGGCAGCGTGCACGTGATCGTCGCCGCGCTGCGCCGGGCCGACGCGTTGGACGAGCCGATCGGGGTGATCCCACTGGGCACCGGCAACGACCTGGCCCGGGCCATCGGGCTGCCGCTGGATCCGGTGGAGGCCGCCCGGGTCGTGCTGACGGGTCGGTCCCGCCGGCTGGACCTGCTGGCCGACGACGACGACGGCATCGTGGTCAACGCCGTCCACCTGGGGGTCGGGGCGGAGGCGGCGCGACAGGCCGCGTCGCTGAAGCCGCGGCTGGGCCGGCTCGCCTACCTGATCGGTGGGGTGTCCGCCGGGGCGACCAGCAGCGGCTGGCGGGTGACGGTCCGGGTGGACGGCACGGCGCTGGTCGACGGCACCGTGCTGCAGGTCGGGATCGGGCTGGGCCGGTCGGTCGGCGGCGGGTCGCCGCTGACCCCGGACAGCGTGCTGGACGACCGGCTCGCGGACGTGGTGGTGTCGCAGGCGGTCGGCCCGCTCGCCCGGCTGGGGTACGGCCTGCGCCTGCGGCGGGGCACCCACGTCGAGCGACCGGACGTCCGCACCGCGCGCGGCAGCACGGTGGAGGCGGTCGGGGAGCCGTTCCACTACAACACCGACGGGGAGGTCCGCGGGCCGGTCGAGCGCCGGGTCTGGACCATCGACCCACGCGGGTGGCGCCTCATCGCCCCCGCCGGCCCGACCCACACCGGCTGACCCCCGCGGCCCGGCCCGCGCCGGCCGATCGGGCCGGCCGATCGGGCCGGGCAGCATCCTTACCCGCCACAGACCCCGACCGGCCGGAGAACCCGGGCCTGGTGGTCGCGGTGGGCGGCTCCGCGTCGGCGTCAGAAGAAGCGGCGGAGCGGGGTGGTCGCGACCTCGAGGAGCTTCTGGCGGCGGCTGCGGTTGCGCCAGCGCTCGAGGTCGATGAGCTCGCTGCGCTCCAGGTCGGCGTCGAAGTCCGCGGACAGTGCCTCGGCCATCTCGGTGTCCAGGGTGACCAGCACGACCTCCTCGTCGTGGTCCAGCGAGCGGCGGTTGAAGTTCGACGAGCCGACCGCCGCCACCCGCCCGTCCACGATCATGATCTTGGCGTGCATCATCGAGGGCTGGAAGTTCCAGACCCGTACGCCGCAGCTCGTCAACCGGTCGTAGGCGGCCTCGCTGGCCAGCTGGCAGACCCGCTTGTCGGCGCCGGGCCCGGGCAGCAGCACGTCGACCTGGACGCCGCGCTGGGCCGCCGCGCAGAGCCGCTCGAGGAAGAAGTCGTCAGGCGCGAAGTACGCCGAGGCCAGCGACAGCCGCTCCGTCGCCGAGTCCAGCAGCACCCGGAACGTGGTCTGCAGGTTGTCCCAGCCGATCGAGGCCGACCCGCACACCACCTGGGCCACCGACGTGCCCGACTGCGGCTGCTGCGGGAACGTGTCGCCGTCGTCGTAGAGGTCGCTGCCGGTCTCCGCCCAGTTCTGCACGAACGCGGCCCGCAGGCCGTCCACCGCCGGACCGCGCACCTCGACGTGGGTGTCGCGCCACTCGTTCCGGTCGCGGGCGTCGCCGGTCCACTCCTCGGCGATGCCGACCCCGCCGGTGAAGGCGATCGACTCGTCCACCACCAGCACCTTCCGGTGGCAGCGGTGGTTCTGCTTGAGCGGCGAGTTCAGCCACGGCTTGCGGAACCACTCGACGTGCACGCCGGCGTCGTCCATCCGGTTGACCAGGCCGCGCTCGATCTGCAGCCCGCCGACGGCGTCGATGAGCAGCCGGACCCGGACCCCGCGCCGCGCCGCCGCCGAGAGCGCCTCGGCGAACCGGGTGGCGATGTCGCCCTTCCAGTAGACGTACGTCATGAGGTCGACGCTGTGGTCCGCGCCGTCGATCGCCGCCAGCATCGCCGGGAAGATCCGGTCGCCGTTGCGCAGGACCGTGATCCGATTGCCCTCGGTGAAGGCGATCCCGGTCAGCGACTCCATCGTGCGGCGCAGCCGGTGCTGCCGGTCGTCCAGCTCGGGCGCCTGCTGCTCGCGGCCCGCGTCGGTCGTGCTCGTGTCCGTCACAGAAGAAGTCCTCTCACGGGCCCTTGTTTGACCCGTCCCTCCGACCCCGCCGCATAGGTCTCTGCCCAGCCATGGGAATGGTCACGCCTGTCCCTGAGACCCCGCTTGGTGCCGATCCATGACGCGACCTCAGCGGTACCGGTTCGCCCGACCCCTCCCGATCGTCCCGGTGTCCGGGCGTGCCGGACCCGCCGGGCCGGGCGGCACGGCGGCCCGGCACGGCGTTCGGCGGTGTCAGCGGGCCAGGGCCTCGGCGGCGGCCTGCACCCGGCGGCGGGCCTCGGCGACGTCGACGGTGGTGCACTCACCGTCCGCCACGACCTGGCGGCCGGCGACCCAGACGTCCCGGACCGCGGCCCGGGACGCCGACCACACCGCGTGCGCGGCCAGGTCGCCGTCGGACAGCACCGGGACGAAGCCGGGGTCGTCGAGGTCCAGCCGGACGATGTCGGCCCAGCGGCCGGGCTGCAGGGCGCCGATGTCGGACCGGCCGAGCGCGGCGGCGCCGCCCACGGTGGCCAGGCCCAGCACCTCGGCCGCCGGCAGCACGGTCGGGTCCCGCTCCCGCTGCCGGGCCAGCAGCGCCGCCAGCCGCATCTCCTCCCACAGGTCCAGGTCGTTGTTGCTGGCCGGGCCGTCGGTGCCGAGCCCGACCGGGATCCCGGCCCGCAGCAGCGCCGTCAGGCCGGCGGTGCCGGAGGCGAGCTTGGCGTTGCTGCCCGGGCAGTGCGCCACCGCGACCCCGTCCGAAGCGAGGAGGTCGACGTCCTTCGCGGTCAGCCAGACCGCGTGCGCCGCGAGCACCCGGTCGACGTCGAAGAGCCCGAGGTCGGACAGCACCTGCGGCACGGTGGCGCCGCCGTGCCGGGCGGAGACCTCGTCGCCCTCGTGCTCGCTCTCCGCGACATGGATGTGCACCGGCGCGCCCAGCGAGCGGGCCGCCTCGCCGACCGCCGCGATCGCCTCGTCCGGCAGCGCGTACGCCGAGTGCGGCCCGAAGCCGACCTCGATCCGCGGATGGGCGGAGTACCGCGACCGCAGCCCGGCGATCCACTCGATCCGCTCCGGCCAGGTCCCGAACCGCTCCCAGCCCGGCGCCACCACCACGGCCGGGGTGATCACGCATCGGCTGCCGGCCGCGTCCACCGCCTCGGCCAGCCGGTCGTCGTGGAAGTACATCTCGACCGTGGTCGTCACGCCGTACCGCAGCAGCTCGGCGGCGGCCAGGCTCATGCCCCAGAACACGTCGTCGCCGCCGACCCTGGCCTCCCGCGGCCAGATCACCTCGCGCAGCCAGCGGTCCAGTGGCAACCCCTCGCCCTGGCCGCGCAGCAGCGTCATCGGCGAGTGGCAGTGCGCGTTGACCAGCCCGGGCATCAGCAGCCCGCCGACCCACTTGACCGTCCACTCGCCACTGTCGTCGGTGGAACCCGCCGGCGCGGCCACCGGGCCGACCCGGGCGATCCGGCCGTCCGGGCCGATGTCGACGGCGCCGGGACGGTGCACGGCCCCGCTGCCGTCGCAGGGCAGCACGGCGTCGGCCACCAGCCGGGTCCCCCCGCTCACCGGCCCGCCCCCTCGACCGGCGGTACGGACCGAGGCCGGGCGGCGGACCCGGACACCCGGGCCGGCACACCGAGCACACCGAGCACACCGAGCACACCGAGCACACCGAGCGCCCCGGCCGGCCGGTGGACCGGGCCCGCCACCCGGTCCGGAGCGGTGGGCCGGCGCCCGGCTTCCCCGGCGGGCGGCAGGGCCGGCTCGACCGGCACCACCGCCCCGTCCTGCCCGTCGTCCCGTCGCGCCATGGGGGTGAGTCTGGCCCACGCAGGCCGATCAGGAACGCCGGGAGCGGCCGACCTGCACCCCCGGGGTCACGTCATGGAGGTCGGCGAGCGGACGGTGGTCAAGGAACCCGGGTGGGTCCGGGCCCTGGTGCCGACCGGCTTGCCGCTGGCGGGGATCGGCCCCCGCGCGCCGGACCGGCTGACCGGAACCGTCGGCGCCGCCACCGCCCAGCTGCGCCGAGGGCACACCGGCAGCACGCCGGCCCGGGCGGCCACGACCCCGCGGCCGGGCCGGCGGGTCAGGTCCGCGGCACCCGGCCGAGCAGGGCGAACTCCGGGTTCGGCCGCAACGCCATCAGGTGGGCCAGCCGGTTCGACTGGGCGAACAGCGCCGCGATCGCGCCGATGTCCCACACGTCGTCGGTGTCGAACCCGTACTGGCGCAGCTCGGCCAGGTGCTCGTCCTCGACGGTGGCCGGCTCGACGGCGACCCGCAGCGCGAAGTCGAGCATCGCCCGCTGCCGGGGCGCGATGTCGGCCTGCCGGTAGTTCGTCGCCACCTGGTCGGACAGCAGCGGGTCGCGGGCCCGGATCCGGAGGATCGCCCCGTGCGCGACCACGCAGTAGGTGCAGTCGTTGGCGGCGCTGGTGGCGACCACGACCATCTCGCGGTCGGCCTTGGACAGCCCCGGCGTCGCCTTGTCCAGCAGCGCGTCGTGGTACGCCACGAACGCCCGGAACTCGGCCGGCCGGCGGGCCAGCGCCAGGAAGACGTTCGGCACGAAGCCGGTCCGCTCGCCCACCTCCTCGATCCGGGCCCGTACGTCCCCGGGCAGCTCGTCGAGCGGGGGCACCCCGAACCTGCTGATCGGCCTCATGCCCCCACCTTTGCACTGCCCGAACACGCGCCGCCGGTGGCGTCAACACCACGCCGGCACAGTGGGCCCCGCAACCCGGACCACGAGAGGACGACAGATGATGCTGACCAGGAAGGTCGCGCTGGGGGTCGCCGCGGTCGTGGCGGCCGGCGTGATCGGCACCGCGGGCGTCGCCGCGGCCACCGCCCCGGCGACCCCGGCCCCGGCCCCGGCCCCGACGGCGAGCGAGCAGGCGCCGGGCGACCGGGCCGAAGGAGACAAGGCCGGCAAGGCGCGCCGGCACGCCCTCCGGGCCCGCGGGATGCACGGCGAGTGGGTCGTGAAGGGCCGGGACGGGGCGCCGGTCACCCTGGCCAGCGTGCGCGGCACGGTCACCGCGGTCGGCGCGGCGTCGGTGACGGTGCGGGCCGAGGACGGCTACACCGCCACCTACACCGTGAACGCCGGGACCAGGGTCCGCGGCGCCGACATCGACGCCATCTCCGACGTCGAGGTGGGCGCCAGGGCAGTCGTGGTCGGGGTGAAGGACGGCGGGACGCTCACCGCGCGCCGGGTGCTCGTCCGGAAGTAGCCGGCAGGGCCCGGTCCGCGGACCGGGCCCTCCGCCGTGCCCAACCGAGCCGTGCCCAACCGAGCCGGGCCCGACCGGGCCACCCCGACCGAGCCGGGCCCGACCGGGCCGCGCTGAACCGGGCCGGGCCCGACCGGGCCGGGCCCGACCGGGCCGTGCTCAGCCGAGCCGGAGCCGCAGCGCTTCCAGCTCGTCCCGCATCCCGGACGGCAACTGCTCGCCGACCGTGTCGAACCACTCCTCGATCTGCGGCAGCTCGTCCCGCCACTCGGCGGGATCCACGCTGATCACCGACTCCAGGTCGGCCGGGGACATGTCGAGCCCGGAGACGTCGAGCGAGCCGGGCGCCGGGACGTACCCGACCGGGGTCTCCACCGCCGCGGCGGAGCCCTCGATCCGCTCGACCGCCCACTTGAGGACCCGGATGTTCTCCCCGAAGCCGGGCCACAGGAAGCCGCCGTCGGCGTCCCGCCGGAACCAGTTCACGTAGAAGATCCGGGGCAGCTTCGAGGAGTCGGCGCCCTTGCCCATCGAGATCCAGTGCGCGAAGTAGTCGCCGGCGTTGTAGCCGATGAACGGCAGCATCGCCATCGGGTCCCGCCGCACCACGCCGACCGCGCCGGTGGCGGCCGCGGTCGTCTCCGAGGACAGCGTCGCGCCGAGGAAGACTCCGTGCTGCCAGTCCCGCGACTCGGTGACCAGCGGGACGGTCGTCTTGCGCCGGCCGCCGAAGAAGATCGCGTCGATCGGCACGCCGCGCGGGTCCTCCCACTCCGGCGCGATGATCGGGCACTGCGCGGCCGGCGTGCAGAAGCGGCTGTTCGGGTGCGAGGAGGGCTCGTCCGCCGAGGGCAGCGTGCGACCCGAGCCGTCCAGCCCGGTCGGGGTCCAGTCGCGGCCCTTCCAGTCGGTCAGGTGCGCCGGCGGCTCCTCGGTCATCCCCTCCCACCAGATGTCGCCGTCGTCGGTGAGCGCGACGTTGGTGAAGATCGAGTTGCCCTTCTCGATCGTCCGCATCGCGTTCGCGTTGGTCTTCCAGCCGGTGCCGGGGGCGACCCCGAAGAAGCCGTACTCGGGATTCAGCGCGTAGAGCCGGCCGTCCTCGCCGAACCGCATCCAGGCGATGTCGTCGCCGAGCGTCTCGACCTTCCAGCCCGGAATGGTCGGTTCGAGCATCGCGAGGTTGGTCTTGCCGCAGGCCGACGGGAACGCGGCCGCGATGTACCGGACCGTGTTCTGCGGCGAGGTCAGCTTGAGGATCAGCATGTGCTCGGCGAGCCAGCCCTCGTCCCGGGCCTTCACCGACGCGATCCGCAGCGAGTAGCACTTCTTGCCCAGCAGCGCGTTGCCGCCGTAGCCGGAGCCGTACGACCAGATCAGCCGCTCCTCCGGGAAGTGCACGATGTACTTCGTCTCGCTGCACGGCCACGCCACGTCGGCCTCGCCCGGCTCCAGCGGCGCGCCCACGCTGTGCAGGCCGGGCACGAACGGCGCGTCCTCGCCCATCCGCTCCAGGGCCCGCGACCCCATCCGGGTCATGATGTGCATCGAGGCCACCACGTACGGCGAGTCGGTCAGCTCCACGCCGAACATGGGCGACTCCGCGGTCAGCGGACCCATGCAGTACGGGATGACGTACATGGTCCGGCCGCGCATGGACCCGGCGTACAGCGAGGTCAGGACCGCCTTCATGTCCGCCGGCGCCATCCAGTTGTTGGTCGCGCCCGCGTCCCGCGGGTCGACCGAGCAGATGAAGGTGCGGTCCTCCACCCGGGCCACGTCCGTGGGGTCGGACGCGCACCAGAACGAGTTGGGCTTCTTCTCCGGGTCCAGCCGCCGGAAGGTGCCCTGCTCGACCAGGAGGTCGGTGATCCGGGTCCACTCCTCCGGGGAGCCGTCGCACCACTCGATCCGGTCCGGTGTGGTCAGCTCGGCCACCTCGCGGACCCAGTCGAGCAGCTTCGCGTGCCGGGTCGGGGCCGAGTCCTGGTCCGTTCCGGGAATCGCCGAAACCGTCATGCCACACCGCCTCCTGGTCGCCGTTGACCGGAAATGCTGAAGCCCGGCCCGCCGGCCGTTCTTCGGGGATTTCCTCGGAGCTTAACGCCGTCCTTACCCGTTGCGGTCGGGGCCGACTGTCGGATGCCTCACAACGGTGTGCCGGCGGATGCACCGTCCGTGGCCGTTCCCCATGGTCAGGCCCGGGTTCCGAGCGGCGCCACCGCTCATTCCGGTTTACGTTCCCTGAACCGATCAGGAGGAGGAAGACGTGCGAAGAGTGGTACTTCCCGCGGTCGCCGCGACGATGCTGGCCCTCGCCGGCGGGGTGGCGACAGCCGTTCCGGCGAGCGCCGTCCCCGCGACCGCCGCCCCCGCCGACACCCGTGCCGGCGGCACCCTGTTCCCGAAGGTCATCGACCTGCCGGACGGCTTCCGGCCGGAGGGCATCGCCACCGGTCCCCGCGCGACCTTCTACGTGGGCTCGCTGGCCGACGGCTCCATCTACCGCGGCAGCCTCATCACCGGGCGGGGCGCGGTCTTCATCCCGGGCACGCCCGGCGGTGCGGTCAACGGGCTGGAGGTGGCCGGTTCCCGGCTGTACGCCGCCGGCGGCTCGACCGGCACGGTCAAGGCGTACGACCTGCGCTCCGGTGCGCTGCTGACGTCCACCCAGGTCGGCGGCTTCGTCAACGACGTGGTGGTCACCCGGACCGCCGCGTACTACACCAACTCGCTGCTGCCGGTCCTGCACGTGCTGCCGATCGGCCCGGGCGGCCGGCTCGGCGAGGTGCGCACGGTGCCGCTGACCGGCGACATCGTGTACGGCACCGGGTTCAACGCCAACGGGATCGAGGCGTCGCCGAACGGCCGGACGCTGCTGATCGTCCAGTCGAACACCGGGCTGCTGTTCCGGGTGACGCCGACCGGCGTCACCTCGACCGTCGACCTCGGCGGCGCGTCGCTGACCAACGGTGACGGGCTGCTGCGCCGCGGCCGGATCCTGTACGTCGTCCGCAACCGGAACAACGCGATCGTCGAGGTCGCCCTCGGCGCCGGCTACCGGACCGGCCGGGTGGTCGGCACCATCACCGACCCCAACTTCGACGTCCCGACCACGGTCGACGCGTTCGGCCCGTTCCTGTACGCGGTGAACGCCCGGTTCGGCACCACGCCGACCCCGGACACCACGTACACCGTCGTCCGGCTGCCCTGACGCGGACGGTGCCCGGCCCCGGGACGCGGGGCCGGGCACCGGGTCAGCGGCGGCCGGTCGGGGGCAGGTGCAGCCAGGGCCCGGCGTCGCCGGCCGGCCGGGCCTCGTCGTGGTCGTCGGGGTCGTCCGCGGCGCCCCGCACCGCCTTGACCACCTGGGTCGGGTCGGCGCCGATGTTCCAGGCGTGCTCGGCGGTGGCCAGCAGGCGCTGGTGCCGCTCGATCGAGGCCCGGGCCCGGCAGCGGGCCTGCACCATGGACGCGACGAGGGCGGTGCCGACGATCGCCGCCGCGAGCCAGGTCTGCCCCACCACGACCATCGCGGTGGCCGGGACGATGACCGCTCCGGTCTCCACCATTCCGTTCAGCACGATCGTTCTGGCCATCTCGACCTCCTACGTACCCAGACACCCCCTGGCCGGACTTCCTATGTACGTAGCGTGCGGCCACTACGCAGGCCGCACAAGTGGCTGTCCATGAACTGTCCACGAAGGCGTAGAGGATACGTACATCCGGCTGGTAGCCTCTGCGTCTCGCCTGGTGGGCCGCCTTGCCAAGTGCGGAACGCCTACTTACGTTGGACATGACAGTCCCCCGGGGGGTGACCCGAGTGCCGGCAAGCAGTCTCACCACCCGCGAGGAGCAGGTCCGCTCCCTCGTGGTCGGCGGGCTGGGCACGGACGGGGTCGCGACGCAGCTGGGCATCTCCCGCCGCACCGTCGAGACCCACCTGCGCAACGTCTACAAGAAGCTCGGCGTGCACCGCCGCGACCAGCTCGCCGACCCGGACGGCGACGGCGACTTCCTGATCGCCGCCCCCGCGTCCGAGGACGAGGTCGAGCGACTCAGGGAGAAGCTCGCCGAGCGGGAACGCCAGGTCGAGTCGTACGAGGCCGCGGTCGAGCGGATCATCGACCGGCAGTTCCCGCTGTTCGAGGAGCGGGTGGAGCTGACCTTGTCGGTCGGTGGCCGGCCCAACGACGACATGGTGATCGAGCGGCACTGGACGAAGCCGAAGCCGTACCTGGTCTACCGGGTGATCCGGCCGGTCGCCGCGGCGGGCCTGCTCTACGACGAGATCCTCGATGAGATGGCGATCAGCTGCGAGGTCGCCAGCGCGGACGTCGGGATCGCGGTCGAGGTGTTCTCCGACCAGCGAGGTCGGCCGGTGGCGCTCATCCTCTTCCAGCCAGGGTTGGAGGAGATGACCGAGTGGGTGCTGCGCTACCGCACCCCGCACCTGTGGGACCCGCTGCGGGAGCACGGTCGGGACACGCTGCGCTGGGCACCGGGCCGGCTGCGCAAGCGCAGCTCAGCGGGGATCCGCGACCTCACGGTCCACTTCGACTTCCCGGAGACGACGGTCGCCTCGGTCGTCGAGGAGCACAACCTGGGCCGGGTCGAGCCGGGGCAGTCCGAGACACCCGGCATGAGCCGGATCACCTACCGCGATGCCAGCCGGGCCGGCGCGCAGTACGAGTTCACCCTGGAGATGGTGCGCGGCGCGGAGCGCTCCTAGGTCAGCCGGCCGCCGTCGACCGGGCAGCCGCCATTGGACCCGTCTCCACCGAGCACTGGTTTCCCTTTCGACACCATGCGGACAGGCAGCGCTCGACGAGCAACGAGCAGGTTTTCATGACCCCAGAGATGTGGGCACCCTAGGGCCTGCCCGGGTGATCCACAACACGGGCGTCAGGAGGCTTGGCTGACCGTGGACATGTTGAAGTCGGGGACGCGGAGGGTGGGCATCGCGGTCCGGGTGAACCAGTCGCTCCACTCCCGGGGCAGGCAGCGCTCGGTGCGGCCGACCTCGGTGATCCGGCCGAGCAGGTCCACCGGGGACTCGTTCCAGCGGAAGTTGTTGACCGCGCCGGTGACCTGGCCGTTCTCGATGAGGTAGACCCCGTCCCGGGTGAGGCCGGTGAGCAGCAGGGTCTGCGGGTCGACGGCCCGGATGTACCACAGGCAGGTGAGCAGCAGGCCGCGCTCGGTCCGGGCCACCATCTCGTCGGTGGTGGCGGTGCCGTCGGCGGACTCCAGCACCAGGTTGTCCACCATCGGCGCCGGGGCCTTGCCGGTCCGCTCGGCCCAGGCGCGGGTGCGGACCAGATCGGCCAGCTCGCCGGAACGGATCCAGTCGGTCGGACCCAGCGGCAGCCCGTTGTCGAAGACCGAGGTCTGGCCCTCGTCCGAGTCGGTCGCGGTGAGGAACGGCCCGGCCTCGAGTCCCGGCTCGGCCGGGTCGCTGCGCAGCGTGATGGGCAGCGGGGACAGCCGCTCGCCGATCCGGGTGCCGCCGCCCTGGGTGGAGAAGACCGTACGGCCCTCGTCGGCGGGGCGGGCGCCGGCGGAGAGGTACAGGTAGAACATCAGGTCGGCCACGGACGTCGGCGGCAGCAGCGTCTCGTACCGGCCGGCGGGCAGCGCGACCGAGCGCCGGGCCCACTCCAGCCGGCGGGCCAGCTCGTCCTCCAGCACCTCGACGTCGATGTCGGTGAAGTCGCGGGTGGACCGGCCGACCCAGGCCGACCGGGCGTAGTCCGGGGACTTGCCGTTGACGTCGACCCGGCCGGTGGGCTGGGCGTGCCGCAGCCGCAGGCCGGTGGACGAGCCGAGGTACCGGGTCTCCAGGACGTGCTCGGCGAACCCGAACAGCAGCCGGTCCCGCGCCGCCGCCCGGTCGAACGCCGCGCCGAGGCCGCGGGCGAACTCGCCCAGCGTGCCGATCGAGGTCTCGGCCGGCGCCTCGTCCCAGCCGGCGGACGGGCCGGACGGCTCGACCAGGGGGGCCGCGTCCTCCGACGGGCCGGCGTCCCGGGCCGCCTGCTCGCTGGCCCGGACCAGGTCCTCCAGGCCGTCGGCGTCCACCGCGCTGCGCTGCACCACGCCGGCGGCCTCGCCGATGACGCTGATCACGGCGACCGAGCGGGACCGCATGGTGCCGTTGGTGGTCAGCGTGTTGCCGGCCCAGCGCAGGTTGGCCTCGGACCGCTCGGTGGTGACCACCACGCAGCCGTCCGCCTTCGACAGCGCCAGGGCCCGCTCGACGGTGTCCTGCGGGGTCATCGGCCAGCCTCCCGGACCGTGTTGAGGATGTTCACGCCGCGGAACAGCGCCGGCGGGGCGCCGTGGCTGACCGCCGCCACCTGCCCCGGCTGCGCCTTGCCGCAGTTGAAGGCGCCGTGCAGGACGAACGTGTCCGGCCCGCCCACCGCCTCCATGGAGCCCCAGAAGTCGGTGGTCGTCGCCTGGTAGGCCACGTCCCGCAACTGGCCGGCCAGCTTCCCGTTCTCGATCCGGTAGAAGCGCTGCCCGGTGAACTGGAAGTTGTAGCGCTGCATGTCGATCGACCAGCTCTTGTCGCCGACCACGTAGATGCCGCGCTCCACGCCGCCGATCAGGCCCTCCAGCGACGGGCCGTCCGGGGCCGGCTGGATGGACACGTTGGCCATCCGCTGGACCGGGATGTGGCCCGGGGAGTCCGCGTACGCGCAGCCGTTGGAGCGGCCCAGGCCCTTGAGCCTCGCCATCCGCCGGTCCAGCTGGTAGCCCACCAGCGTGCCGTCCTTGACGATGTCCCACTGCTGGGTCCGTACGCCGTCGTCGTCGTAGCCGATCGTGGCCAGGCCGTGCTCGACGGTGCGGTCGCCGGTCACGTTCATCACCGGCGAGCCGTACTTCAGGGTGCCGAGCTTGTCGAAGGTCGCGAACGACGTCCCCGCGTACGCCGCCTCGTAGCCCAGCGCCCGGTCGAGCTCGGTGGCGTGTCCGATCGACTCGTGGATGGTCAGCCAGAGGTTCGACGGGTCCACGACCAGGTCGTACCGGCCGGGGTCGACCGACGGGGCCTTCACCTTCTCGGCCAGCCACTCGGGGATGCGGGCCAGCTCGCCGGCCCAGTCCCAGGTGTCGCCGGTGAGGTATTCCCAGCCCCGGCCGGCCGGCGGGGCCACCGTGCGCATCGTCTCGAACGTGCCCCGGGACCGGTCGACGGCGGTCGCCTCCAGCTCCGGGTGGACCCGGACCCGCTGCTGGGTGGTCACCGTGCCGGCCAGGTCGGCGTAGAACTTGTTCTCCAGCACCTGCAGCACGCTCGCGTCGACGTGGTCGACGCCGTCTGCGGCCAGCACCCGCTCCGACCATTCGGTGAGCAGGCCGATCCGCTCGGCGTCCGGCACGTCGAACGGGTTCAGCTCGTACGCCGAGACCCAGGTGACGTCGCCGTGCACCGGCTCGTCGGCCAGCTCCACCGGCTCGGAGTTCACCGGGCGGCTGACCCGGGCGACCTCGACGGCCTGCTCGGCGACCCGCACGGCGGACTCCGGCGTGAGGTCCACCCCGGCGGCGAAGCCCCAGGTGCCGTCGTGCACCACCCGGACCGCGAAGCCGAGGTCCTCGCCGTCCCGGGCGGAGTCCACCCGGCCGTCGCGCAGGATCAGCCCCTGGCTGCGGATGCGCTCCAGCCGGAAGTCCGCGTGCTGGGCGCCGAGCTCGCGGGCCCGGCCGAGCGCCGCGTCGGCGAGGCGCCGCATCGGCAACGCCAGGAAAGCCGGATCGATCTCCGCCACGGAGCCTCCTCCTCGTCGTCCGCCTCGACCCTAGTCCGCCCGCCCCCGACCGCCAGTCACCGACCGCCGGCCGGCACGGCGGCCATCGGGCCGGCGGGTCGGGCGGGCGGGCGGCGGTACGGCTCCGCGCGGGCGGTACGGCTCTGCGGGCGGTACGGCAAGGCGGCCGGCGGCCCGGGCTCAGGTGGTCCAGCGCACGGCGAGGGCGCGGACCGCGGGGTCGTCGGAGGACCGCAGCGACTGCCAGGAGGCGTCCGGGTCCCCGTGCGCCGCCGCCAGGTCCGGGCGCAGCGCGGCCGGCCCGTCGGTGGGCGGGGTCCAGGCCGCCGGCCCGGGCTCCGCCCCGCCGAGCAGGTCGGGGTCGGTCCACGGGCCGCCGCCGGCCGGCTCGACGTCCAGGTCCAGGGCCGGCGGGAACGGATCGGGCCCCGGCCCGTCGGCGGCCCACCCGGCCGGGTCGGTCCCGTCGTCCGCCGACTCCCCGGTCCGGTCGGCGACCGGGTCGCCGGGCTCGGCGGCGGCGCGGTCGGCGGCCGGCACGTCCGGCTCAGGGGTCCACTCGACCGGCGACTCCGCCGGGAGGTCGGCCGGCTCGTCCAGCAGCCCTGCCCGCTCGGCCGGCTCGGCCGGCCCGGCGCCGACCGGCGGGGTT
>CADCTP010000016.1 GCA_902805565.1 uncultured Mycobacteriales bacterium | reverse complement strand
CTGCGGCTGGCCGGCGCCGGGCGGGACGTCACGGTGCTGGAGCGGGAGGCGGTCCCGGGCGGCCGGGCCAGCCGGCTGGAGCTGGACGGCTACGGCTTCGACACCGGGCCGACCGTGCTCACCATGCCCGAGCTCATCGCCGACGCGCTGGACTGCGTCGGCGAGCGGCTGGAGGACTGGCTGGAGCTGGAGCCGGTCGACCCGCTGTACCGCGCGTACTACCCGGACGGCTCGACGCTGGACGTCCGGGCGGGCGTGCCGGAGATGGCCGCGGAGATCGAGAAGGTCTGCGGCCCGGACGAGGCCGCCGGCTACCTCCGGTTCGTGGACTTCGTCAGCGCGCTCTACCGGGCCGAGATGCGCTCGTTCATCGACCGGAACCTGGACTCGCCGTTCGGGCTGGTCGGCGCGGACCTGTTCCGGCTGGCCGCGCTGCGCGGTTTCGGCCGGCTCGCCCCCGCGGTCAACCGCCACCTCAAGGACGAGCGGACCCGGCGGGTCTTCTCCTTCCAGGCCATGTACGCCGGCCTGTCCCCGCAGCAGGCCCTGGCCGTGTACGCGGTGATCGCCTACATGGACTCCGTCGCCGGCGTGTTCTTCCCGCGCGGCGGCATGCACGCCGTGCCGCGGGCGATGGCCGGCGCGGCGGAGAAGCACGGGGTGCGCTTCCGGTACGGCACCGAGGTCGAGCGGGTCGAGGTCGTCGGCGGCCGGGCCCGGGCGGTCGTCACCACCGGCGGCGAGCGGATCGAGGCCGACGTCGTCGTGCTCAACCCCGACCTGCCGGTCGCGTACCGGGACCTGCTGCCGCCGCGGAGCGCCCCGCGCCGGCTGAAGCACCTGCGCTACTCGCCGTCCTGCGTGGTGCTGCACGCCGGCTCCACCGCCGCGTACTCGAAGATCGCGCACCACAACATCCACTTCGGCCGGTCGTGGACGCGGACCTTCGACGAGATCATCAAGGACGGGCAGCTGATGTCCGACCCGTCGCTGCTGGTGACCAACCCGAGCCGGTCGGACCCGTCGCTGGCCCCGGCCGGCCGGCAGACCTACTACGTCCTCGCCCCCACCCCGAACCTCACCGCGGGGATCGACTGGGCCAGCACCGGACCGCGCTACCGGGACGAGCTGGTGACCACCCTGGAGAACCGCGGGTACGTCGGCTTCGGCGCCGGCATCGAGGTGGAGCGCCTGGTCACCCCGGCCGACTGGGCCGCCATGGGGCTGGCCGCCGGGGCCCCGTTCGCGGCGGCGCACACGCTGCTGCAGACCGGCCCGTTCCGGCCCTCGACGCTGCCGCGCGGGCTGGAGAACGTCGTGTTCACCGGGTCGGGCACGCAGCCCGGCGTGGGGGTGCCGATGGTGCTGCTGTCCGGCCGGCTGGCCGCCGAGCGCATCACCGGCCGTGACCGGACGTACCGCTCCCGCGCCTGGCGGTGACGGGGCTGGCGCCACGGGGCAAAGAAATAGGGTTGGACCACGCGCAGCCGGTAATCTCGTTCGTCGTGCTGCCCACGCTCCCCTCCCGGCTGTCCCGGTACCGGGCGGTCGGGGAGCTGCGGCTGTTCGACCGCTACCGGATGCTCGGCTTCGCCGGCTCCCTGGCGCTCGCGGTCGGCGGCGTCGCGGCGGGCGCGCTGCCGCTGGACGACCCGTTCACCGGCATCCCCGCGGTCGACTGGCTGCGCGGCAGCGAGCCGCTGTCGCTCGCGGTCGGCTACGCGGGGCTGGCCCTGCTCGTGGTGGCGTGGCTGTTCCTCGGCCGCCGGGTCGGCACCCCGGGCGGGCCGGGCCCGCGCTCGCTGCTGACCACGCTGGCCGTGTGGTCGGCGCCGCTGTGCCTGGCCCCGCCGATGTTCAGCCGGGACGTCTACAGCTACAACGCCCAGGGCTGGATGGTGCACGTCGGCGCCAGCCCGTACTTCTGGGGGCCGGGGGCGATCCCGGAGAACCCGTTCCTCGGCGACGTGCCGGACCTGTGGACCCACACCCCGGCGCCGTACGGGCCGCTGTTCCTGCAGATGGCCCGCTGGGTCGTCGACCTCGGCGGCGACCGGACCGTGCCGACCGTGCTGGGGATGCGGCTGCTGGCGCTGGCCGGGGTGCTGCTGCTGGTCCGGTACGTGCCCCGGCTGGCCGCGCACTGCGGGGTGCCGGCGGACCGCGCGCTGTGGCTGGGCGTGCTCAACCCGCTGGTGATCTTCCACTTCGTCAGCGGCGCCCACAACGACGCGCTGCTGATGGGCCTGATGGTCGCCGGCCTGGTGCTGGTGCTGGACCGCCGGCGGGTGCTGGGCGTCGTGCTGGTCACGCTGGCGCTGCTGGTCAAGGCGCCGGCCGCGCTGGCCCTGGTGTTCCTGGTGCCGTTCCTGGCCCAGCGGATGCCGGGCCGGTTCCGGCTGGTGAAGGCGGCCGCGGCGGTCGGCGCGGTGTCCGGGTCGGTGATCGTCGTCGTCTCCTGGCTCACCGGTCTCGGCTACGGCTGGATCGGGGCCCTGAACACCCCCGGCACCGTGCGGAACTGGCTGTCGGTCAGCACCCTGCTCGGTGAGGCGGTCGGGCTCGCCGCGCACGCCGTGGGCTACGGCGCCACCGCCGACGACGCGATGACCGAGGCGATCAAGGTCTTCCGCGGCGTCGGCGGCCTGGCCGCGATCGTGCTGGTGCTGCTCCTGCTGGCCCGGATGGAGCGCTACGGCCTGATCGGCTCGCTCGGCCTCGGGTTCGTCGCCGTGGTGACGCTGAGCCCGGTCGTGCAGCCCTGGTACCTGTTGTGGGGCTTCGTGCTCATCGCCGCCGGCGTCCCGGCGCTGAAGGTGCGCAGCGCCGTCGTGGTCGCCTCGGCGTTCCTCGCGGTCGTGGTGATGCCCAAGGGCGGCACCGTGGACGTCTCGGCGATCATCCAGGCCGTGCTCTGCGCGGCCGTGGTGGCCGGGTCGGTGGCGGTGTTCGAGCTGCTGCCCGGGCGCGGCGCGAGCCGGGACGCCGACGCCCCCGTGCTCGGGCCGATCGCGCCGCGCGGCAACTCCGCCGCCCACACCAGCACGGCCGACGCGCCGCCGCGGCCGCGGGCCACCCCGCTGCCGGCCGGGTCGGGAC
>CADCTP010000015.1 GCA_902805565.1 uncultured Mycobacteriales bacterium | reverse complement strand
TCCGCAGCCGGCGCCGGGCCAGCGCCCCCCGCCGTTCGGCCCGCACCCGGGTCACCGCCCGCCGCACCAGCAGGTCGCCGCCCTCCGGCGGCCCGTCCAGGAAGAACTCCGGGGGGATCTCGCCGAGCTGCCCGGTGACCGCGCGCAGCTCGGCCAGCTCGCCGCGGCAGGCCGCGCAGTGCGCCAGGTGCTCGTCGACCTCCGCCACCTCGGCGTCGGTCAGCCCCCCGAGCGCGTACGCCCCCAGGTCGGGCGCCTGCCGGTGCCCGCTGGTCATCGCGCCGCCTCCCGCTGCCTCGTCGATCTCGGCTCGATCCGCTCCCGCAGCGCCCGCAGGGCGTAGTAGGAGCGGGACTTCACCGTCCCGGGCGGGATGTCCAGCACCGCCGCCGCCTCCGCCACGGTACGGCCCCGGAAGTAGATCTCCTCGATGACCGAGCGGTGCTCCTGGCTCAGCCCGTCCATCGCGTCCATCGCGACCACCGAGTCGACCACCTGGTCGGCCAGGTCGCCGGCGCCGGCCGGCACGTCGGCGGAGTCGGCCACCTCCTGCGGGCGGGCGGCCCGGGCCCGGACCTGGTCGATGACGATGTTCCGGGCGACGGTGAACAGCCAGCCCCGCACCGAGCCGCGCCCGTTCGTCACCACGTCCAGGTTGCGCCACGCCCGTACCAGCGTCTCCTGCACGACGTCCTCGGCGGCGGCGCGGTCGCCGGTCAGCCGGCCGGCGTACGCGAGCAGGGCCCGGCCGTGGTCGGCGTACAGCGCCCTGATCAGCGCCTCGTCCGCCGCCGCGGGGTCGGCCCGCCGCCGCCGGGGACCCGTCACGACGTCGCAGTTCCTTCCACCCGTCGGACCGGCCGGCGCCACACCCCGGCCGTGTTTCGTCCCCCGACGGCCCGGATCGGCACGTGTGCAGCCTATCGCGCGCCGGCCCGCCCAGCGGATCGGCCGTGGTCCGGCCGTTGTCCCGGCCGCGGCGCCCCGCCGGCCCGGCCGAGGGGCGGCGCGGTCACCGCACCGCGGCGAGGATCTCCGCCGCGGCCCGCTGGCCGCTCTCCACCGCGCCGTTGAGGTAGCCCTGGAAGTCCTGGCTGGTGTGCTCGCCGGCGAAGTGGCACCGCCCGCTGGCCGCCCCCTCGGCGCCGCCGAAGCCGGTGTACTGGCCGACCTTGAAGTACGAGTACGACCCCAGCGTCCAGCGGTGCGACGCCCAGTGGTCCAGCGTCGCCGTCCGCCCGTCCCAGGCGCCGGCCAGCCCCGGGATCACCGGGTCGATCTGCCGGAGGAAGCGGGCCGCGTACTGCTGCGGGGTCCCGCCCGCGGGGGAGTAGGCCGCCCCGACCTTGCCGCCGGTGTAGTTCGCCAGGATCCCGGCGGTGCCCGGCTGCGCCCGGGACACCTCCCAGGTGTTCTGGTAGCCGAGGTCGGCGTACGTCTCGCCGTTGCAGCCCTGCTCGCGCCACAGCCGCCGGTCGAAGCGGACGTGCAGCTTCGAGTTCGTGCCCATCGGCAGCTCGGCGATGGCCTTGCGCTTCACCGCGTCGAACCCGGCGCGGGCGTGGTCGACCTGCCGCAGCAGGCTGAACGGCAGCGTGAGCACCACGTGGTCGGCGGTCATCGCGGGCGCGCCGGAGAAGCCGAGCCGGTACGTCCCGTCGCTGTTGCGGACGATCGACTGCAGCGGCGTCCCGACGACGACGGAGTCACCGACGACCTCGGCCAGCCGCCGGACCAGCAGCTCGTTCCCGCCCCGGATGTGGTACTTCTCGTCCGACGGGCCGAAGATCCGCAGCTGCCCCTGGCCGGAGTAGGCGAGCAGGTAGAGCAGGTTGAGGCTGGACTGCTCGGTCGCGTCCCCGCCGTACTCGATCGTGTACGCCTCGTCCAGCAGCCGGCCCAGCGGGGACCCGTGCCCGCCCGGGACGACCTGCTCGATGTAGTCGTACACCGAGGTGAGGTCGAGCTCCCGGCCCCGCGGCGTGTACGAGTCGAACCGCGTCGGGTAGCCGGCCGCCGTCACGTCCTTGTGCAGCGTCTGCCAGATCGCCTTGATGTCCGCGGTCGCCTGGGCGTAGCTGTACCGCCGGCCGAGGAACCAGTTGACCGACTCGGTCCCGTTGGCCTCCCCGGCCAGCAGGTTGTCCATCACCAGCCCGAGGTCGCCGGCCAGCTTGCGGATCGCGATGTGCCCCTGGTCGATCAGCTCGCCGCCGCGCTCCGCGATGAGCCCCGGGCCCAGCTCGCCGGAGCCGTACGTCCAGCAGCGGCCGCCGACCCGGGTCGCGGCCTCCACCACCGTCGCGCGGTGCCCGGCCGCCCGCAGCGCGTACGCCGCGGACAGGCCGGCGAGGCCCGCCCCGACGATGACGACGCGGTCGGTCTTGCCAGGGACGGTCTTCACAGCCGGAGCGTAGGTCCGCCGGCCGACGGGCACCTGTCGGAGCGCTGGCACCTGGTGGGCGTCAGAGCGCGGTGAGCACCTCGGCGCCGTCCTCGGTGACGACCAGCATGTGCTCGAACTGCGCGGTCCGTGACCGGTCGACGGTGACGGCGGTCCAGCCGTCGTCCCACATCTCGTGGTGCCAGTCGCCGATGGAGATCATCGGCTCGATGGTGAACGTCATGCCCGGCTCGAGCACCTGCCGGGCGGCCGGGTTGTCGTAGTGGAACACCTGCGGGTCGCTGTGGAAGGTGCGGCCGATGCCGTGGCCGACGAAGGCCCGGATGACGCCGTAGCCCAGCCCCTCGGCGTGGGACTGGATCGCCCGGCCGATGTCGCGGACCTGGTTGCCGGGGCGCACGGCGCCGATGCCGAGGTCGAGGCACTCGCGGGTCACCTCGACCAGGCGGCGGGAGGCCTCGTCGACCTCGCCGACCAGGAACGTCGCGTTGGTGTCGCCGTGCACGCCGTCGAGGTAGATCGTCACGTCGCAGTTGACGATGTCGCCGTCCCGAAGGACGGTCGAGTCGGGGAACCCGTGGCAGATGACCTCGTTGACGCTGGTGCACAGCGACTTCGGGAAGCCGTTGTAGCCCAGCGGCGAGGGGTAGCCGCCGCGGGCGACGCACTCCTCGTGCGCGATCGCGTCGAGCTCGT
>CADCTP010000014.1 GCA_902805565.1 uncultured Mycobacteriales bacterium | reverse complement strand
CACCGGCACCCCGCGGCGGCCCGCGGCGGCCACCAGCTCCGGGTGCCGGGCGGCGGCGGCCGCGGTGGCGAACAGCTACCGCGGCGGCACCAAGGCGGCCAGCGCCTCCCGTACGGCCTGCGGGCCCTCGGCCAGGAACTGCCCGGCCGCGTCCCGGCCGGCCCGCCGGGTCAGCTTGCGCGCTGCGACCACCCGCGGCGTGCGCTCCGTGAACTCGGTCATCCGTCCGCCCCGTTCCGTCCCGTCCCGCCCGGCCGTGTCCGCTCCCCGACGACGACGCCGCGCCGACCCCGGCAGGGGTGGCGCGGCGTCGGGGAGCCGGCAGGCTCAGGCGGCGGACTCGTCCACGGCCGGCAGCGCGGCCCGGGCGGCGTGGACCAGCGCGGTGAACGCCGTCGGGTCGTTGACCGCGAGGTCGGCCAGCACCTTCCGGTCGACCTCCAGCCCGGCCAGCCGCAGCCCCTGCACGAACCGGTTGTACGTCATCCCGTTCGCGCGGGCCGCGGCGTTGATCCGGGTGATCCACAGCTGGCGGAAGTCACCCTTGCGCGCCCGCCGGTCGCGGAAGGCGTAGTTGCTGGAGTGGAGCAGCTGCTCCTTGGCCTTGCGGTACAGCCGGGAGCGCTGCCCGCGGTAGCCGCTGGCCGCCTCCAGCGTCGTGCGCCGCTTCTTATGGGCGTTGACCGCCCGCTTCACGCGTGCCACTGGTAGTCCTCGTCGTCAGGCGCCGCACCGGGTCCCGGGGCGGCGAGGGGTGAGCGGGCGGTCAGAGACCGAGCAGCCTGCGGACGCGACTGACGTCCGCCGGGGCGATGTCGGTCGTGCCGGCCAGGCGCCGGGTCCGGGTGCTCGCCTTGTGCTCGAGCTGGTGCCGGCGGTTGGTGTGCTGGCGCCGCAGCTTGCCGCTGCCGGTCACCCGGACGCGCTTGGCCGTGCCGCTGTGCGTCTTGTTCTTCGGCATGGTGAAGAGGTTCTCCTCGCAGGGACGGCGGATGCCGTCAGGTGTCGGCGGACCGGGGTGGGTCAGCCGGCGGTCTCGGGCTCAGGCTCGGGAGCCGTCTCTCGGGACGCCCGAACGATCTTCGCGTTCTTGTGCGGGGCGACGACCATCACCATGTTGCGGCCGTCCTGCTTCGGCGAGGACTCCACGAAGCCGAGCTCCTGGATGTCGTCGGCCAGCCGCTGCAGCAGCCGGAAGCCGAGCTCCGGCCGGGACTGCTCGCGTCCGCGGAACATGATGGTGACCTTGACCTTGTCGCCCTGCCGCAGGAACCGCTCGACGTGACCCTTCTTGGTCAGGTAGTCGTGCGGGTCGATCTTCGGCCGGAGCTTCATCTCCTTGATGACGGTGAGGGCCTGGTTGCGCCGGGCCTCACGCGCCTTCTGCGCGCTCTCGTACTTGAACTTGCCGTAGTCCATGAGCTTGCAGACCGGCGGCCGGGCCATCGGGGCGACCTCGACGAGGTCGAGCTCCGACTCCTGGGCCAGGCGCAGCGCATCCTCGATGCGCACGATGCCGACCTGCTCGCCCTCGGGACCGACGAGACGCACTTCGGGGACGCGGATCCGGTCGTTGATGCGGGGCTCGGTGGTAATGGGGCCTCCTCGGTGAGCGGTCAGGGACGGCGCTCACGGGGGCACGCTCGACCGGTCGGGAGGCGCGCCCGGGGAGGGCGACGCCTCGACCGCCGGGACGGAGAGAACGCCCCGGCGGGACCGGACCCGGCCACCTGACGGTCGCTCGGGTGGGAGCGTGCGCTCCGCTTGCACACCCCTGCCGTGGGCAGAGGCTGGTCGTCACCTACAGATTACCCCATGTCAAGGCCCGGGCGCGCGCAGGGCCTCGGCGTGCAGCGCGCGGAGCCCGCGGACCGCCTCGACCGCCCGCGGGCCGTCGGACGCCTGCACCGCCAGGACCGCCAGCTGCTCGTCGTCGGCCAGCTCCAGCACCGCCCACGGGGACCCGTCGCGGAAGGCCACCTCCCGCACCACCGGCCACGGCACGTCCTTGGTGGCGAGGATGTTGCGGACCCGCAGCCCGCGCTCGTCGGCGGTGACCGTGGGCCGGGCGATCAGCAGCACCCCGCCGGCGACCAGCGCGCCGAGCAGGACCATGGCGATCTGGTCGCCCAGGCCGAACACGACGCCCTCGCTGCTGGTGTTGCCGAGCAGCACGGCGACCGCCACGGACAGCACCATGACCGCGACGGCGATGCCGGCGGCCACCCGGCGCAGCCGGACCGGGCGGGCCTGGACCACTGGAGGGGCGCTCACCGCTCCATTCTCCCCTCAGCCCCCGGGCAGGCGCAGGCCGGACCCCAGCGCGAAGACCACCAGCTGGGCCCGGTCCCGGGCGCCGAGCTTGAGCATCGCCCGGCTGACGTGCGTACGGACGGTGGCCGGGCTGATGACGAGGGCGGCCGCGATCTCGTCGTTGGACCGGCCGGTGGCCACCCAGGCCACCAGCTCGCGCTCCCGCTCGGTCAGCTCGGGCAGCCGCGGGTGCGGGGCGACGCGGCGGGCGGCGAACTCGGCGATCACCCGCCGGGTCACGCTCGGGGCCAGCAGCGAGCCGCCGTCGGCGACCACCCGGACCGCGCGCAGCAGGTCGGCCGGGTCGGCGTCCTTGAGCACGAAGCCGCTGGCGCCGCCGGCGAGCGCCTCGAAGACGTACTCGTCGAGCTCGAAGGTGGTGAGCACGACGACCCGGACCGCGGCCAGGGCCGGGTCGGCGGTGATCTCGCGCAGCGCGGCGAGGCCGTCCAGGACCGGCATCCGGATGTCCATCAGCACGACGTCCGGGACCGTGCGGCGGATGGCGGCCAGGCCGGACCGGCCGTCCTCGGCCTCGGCGACCAGCTCGGTGTCCGGCTCGCTCTCCAGCAGCGCGCGCAGCCCCATCCGGACCAGCGCCTGGTCGTCGACGACGACCACCCGGACCGGGGTCACGCCGGGGTCCCGGTCCGGGCCGGCGCGGCCACCGGCAGCACCGCGCGGACGACGAACCCGCCGCCGTCCCGCGGCCCGGCGGTCAGCGTCCCGCCGACCTCCGCGGCCCGCCGCCGCATCCCCGCGATCCCGCTCCCCCGCCCCGCCGGCCCG
>CADCTP010000013.1 GCA_902805565.1 uncultured Mycobacteriales bacterium | reverse complement strand
TCCCCGACCGAGGCGACCAGCCGGGGCGCGAACCCGGCGCCCGCCGCCGCCCGCTCCAGCGCCAGCAGCGCGTCGCCGGTGCCGCCGATCCAGGACTCCCCGGACAGGTCGGCCAGCCGCACGGTGCCGCCGCCGGCGCGGTGCCCGGCCGGGACGGCCAGCAGCAGCGGCTCGGTGAGCAGGTCGCGCCGCTCCACCGCCGGGTCGGCCGGGTGCGGGACCGCGGCGGCGAACGAGCCGACCACGACCACGTCGAGGTCCGCGGCCAGCGCCGCCGCCTGCTCGTCGGCCAGCTGGCGGACGTGCAGGGACAGGCCGGAGGACCGCACCGCGGCCAGCACGTCGGCCAGCAGCGCCCGGCCGGCGGACGCGCCGACCCCGAGCCGGAGCGTGCCGCCGACCCGGCCGGCGACGGCGGCCACGTCGGACTCGGCCGCCTCCAGCTGGGTCAGCAGCCGGCCGGCGTGCTCGGCGAGCCGCCGGCCGGCCGGGGTCAGCCGGTCGCCGTCGGCGAGCGCCAACCCGAGCTCGCGCTCCCAGTCGGCGAGCTGTCCGGCGACCTCCCCGGGGTTCCGGCCGAGCGCACGGGCGGCGCCGGCCGTCCCTGCGTGCTCGGAGATCGCCAGCAGGAGGCGGAGTCGTCCGACATCGAGCATGGAGGGCAGGCTAGTCGCCGATGGCCCCGGTGTGGCCATCCCGTGGCGTCCGGAGCCCCGGATTTCGGGGACCATCACACCCCGTACGCGTAACGACTCGCTGGGTCAGGACTGCGTGTGACAGTCCTCACACCGTCGTCCGCTGGGACGAGTACATCTCGTCCAGCACGTCCTTGTAGCGCTGCTCCACGACCCTCCGCTTGAGCTTGAGACTCGGGGTGAGCTCGCCGGCCTCGACCGACAGGTCGTGGTCCAGGATGCGGAAGTCCTTGATCGTCTCCCACCGGTTCAGCCCGGCGTTGAGCTCCTTCACCGCGGCGTCGACCACGGCCCGGACGTCGTCGCGGCGGGCCAGCGCGGTCGGGTCGGTCTCGTCGATGCCGTGCGTCTTGGCCCACTGCACCAGGGCGTCCGGGTCGAGGGTGACCAGCGCGGTGACGTAGTTGCGCCCGTCCCCGTGCACCATGAACTGGCTGGCCAGCCCGCACAGCACCGGGAAGGCGATCTCGATCGGCTGCGGCGCGACGTACTTGCCGCCGGAGGTCTTGATCAGGTCCTTCTTGCGGTCGGTGATCCGCAGGAACCCCTCGTCGTCGACCTCGCCGATGTCGCCGGTGTGCAGCCAGCCGTCGGCGTCCAGCGTCTCGGCGGTGGCCTCCGGCAGCCCGTGGTAACCGCGCATGACGCCGGGCCCCTTGACCAGCACCTCGCCGTCCTCGGCGATCCGCAGCACGGTGCCGTCCATGGCGCGGCCGACCGTGCCGAACTTGAACTTCACCGGCGTGTTGACGACCGTGCCGGCCGAGGACTCGGTGAGGCCGTACCCCTCGACGATGAGCATGCCGGTCGCGTGGAACCACTCGGCGACCTCGCGGGACAGCGGCGCGCTGCCGGAGACGAACAGCCGGATGCGGCCGCCGAACCGGGCCCGCAGCTTGGTCAGCACCAGCTTGTCGGCCAGCGCGTGCTGCGCCTTGAGCGCCGCGCCCGGCTCCTTGCCCTGCTGGACGGCCGCGGAGTACTTCCGGCCCACGCCGAACGCCCACGCGAACAGCTTGGCCTTGACCCCGCCCTCGGCCTCGACCGAGGCGATGACCCGGTTGTGCACCTTCTCGAAGATCCGCGGCGCGCCGGCCATGAAGGTCGGCTTGATGACCCCCAGGTTCTCCACGATCTTGTCGATCCGGCCGTCGATCGCCGTGGTGAAGCCGATGTGCAGCTGCGCCGCCAGCAGCACCTTGGCGAACGAGTGCGACATCGGCAGCCAGGTGTACTGCAGGTCGTCGGGCAGCAGGATGCCCAGCTTGTCGATCGCCGCGCCCTCGTACGTCCAGTTGTCGTGCACCAGCCGCACGCCCTTGGGCCGGCCGGTCGTCCCGGACGTGTAGATGAGAGTGCACAGGCTCTCCGGCCCGATCGCGTCCATCGCCTTCTGCAGCGCGGCCGGATTCTCGGCCAGCAGCGCGCGCCCGCGCTCGGCGAGCTGGTCCAGCGACAGCTCGTCGCCCTGCGGGGTGCCGGACAGCAGCACCACCGTGCGCAGCGCCGGCACCCGGTCGGCCAGCTCGCGCAGCACCGCCGCCTTGGACTCGTCCTCGACGAACGCGACGACCGCGGCCGAGTCGGTCACGATGTGCAGCACGTCCTCGGGGACCGAGGTCGGGTAGACGGTGGTGGTGGCGCCGCCGGCGCAGTTGATCGCCAGGTCGGCGAGCACCCACTCGACCCGGGTGCCGGAGAAGACCACCACCCGCTCCTCCGGGGCGAGGCCGAGGGAGAGCAGGCCGGCCGCCAGGTCGGTGATCCGGGTGCCGGTCTCGGCCCAGGTCATCGACTCCCAGGTCTCGGTGCCGTCCGCGCCCGCGACGGGCCACCGGAAGGCTTCCTTGTCCGGCGTGGCCGCCACGCGGTCGAGCACCATGCGCGCAACCGTGGGCGCCCTGCGGATGGCATCGGTCACCGTTGACCTCCTTGTGGCCGAGAAGTGTCCGTGTGACTTCTCAGGTTGCCAGATTGTGCACCGTCCGGGTGGGGCGCTTGGCCCAACCCGGGAAAAAGCCGCTCCCAGGAGTCGGCAAAGAGCGACAAAAAGACGGAGCGGCCAGGAGCCCACGGGGGGAGGCTCCTGGCCGCGCGCGAGATGTTAGCGGTACTGATCGGTAGCCGCACACCCCGGTGTGGGTGTTCGGTGCTGCCGTGTCGGGCAGGAGGTCCGCGACCCTCTCGCGAAAGGATGCCGAACCATGTGGCTCTTCCTCACCCGGCGCGTCCGGATGATCGTCCTGACCTTCCTGCTCGGACTGGCCGCGCCCCGGGCCGCCCGGGTCCTGCGCTCGTACGGCGAGCGCAAGCGCCGGGCCGGCGGCTCGCCGGCGAGCTACCGGGTCCCGCTCGGCGCCGCCTCGGCCCTGGAGAAGGTCGGGGCCTGGGCCCGCCCGCCGAAGGAGCGCCG
>CADCTP010000012.1 GCA_902805565.1 uncultured Mycobacteriales bacterium | reverse complement strand
TTCTCGGTTCCGAACCGGTACGCCGGGTCAGAGGGACAAACCGCTGCGACGGAGGCGGGACGAGTTTCGTGGCTGGGGTTCCTTTATCGTTCGGTCGGGATCACGCTGACCGAACCTGGGGGAGCATGACCCACCCACCGCCGCCCGCGCCGGCACCTCGACAGCGGCACCCGGTTTCCCGGGCCGGTGGGATACCGGTCAGCGGGACGGCCGGCCCGCGCCCGCCGGCTCCCGGCGGTGACTGAGCACCAGCCCGCCGAACGCCAGACCACCCAGAACGAACCAGGGCTCGATGGCCAGCAGGACCAGCGGCACCTGCCCGTCCGAGGTGCCCGACAGCATCCCGACCCCCAGCAAGGTCAACCCGAGCCCGCCACGCAGGAGGAGGCCGACGCCGGCGATGCCCGCCGCCACCAGGAGCCAGTGGCGCAGCCGCGGACCGCCCACCCCCGTCGCGATCACCACACCCGCCACCGCACCCAGCAGCCCCGCGCACCCGGCGGCCAGGTTGTAGACGGCGAACCAGCCCTGCCGCAGCGCGGCGTCGGCCGCGGCCGCCTCGGCCCCGAGGCCCGCCCGCCCCCCGAGCGCCCAGTAGAAGTGCGGCGCGGCGAACACCAGGGACCACCCGCCGACCAGCACGCACCACAGCAGCCCGGACGACGTGGTCCTCCGCGCCGGCGACACGCCCCGACCGTACCGGGCAGAACCAGCGCCGGAACCGGCCCCGACCAGCTGGACCAGCCGGACCAGGCGGGCCCGATCAGGCAGGCCCGGCGGGCGGCCCGTCCCGGCCGGTCATCGCCGTCAGCGCCCGGTACGTGCGGTTGGCCGCCGCCGAACGCCGCTGCTCGATCGCGGTCGCGTCGATGTAGCTCTGGCTGGTGCTCAGCGACGCGTGCCCCAGCAGGGCCATGATCTCGCTCGCCGTGGCCCCGTCGTCGGCCAGCCGGGTGGCGTAGGTGTGCCGGAACGCGTGCACCAGCGCGCCCGGCGAACGGCGGTCCGCCAGGCCCGCGGCCCGCATCGTGGTCTGCACCAGGTACTGCAGCCCACCGCGCCGCAGCGGCGCCCCCGCGGCGTCGACGAACAGCGGGCTGCGGTCGCCCACCCGCCGGCCGGGGAACCGGGCCCGCCGCGACCCCAGGTACGCCTCGATCACCGTGTCCAGGGCGTCCTCGATCGGCACCGACCGGGCCGCCCCGCCCTTGCCGACCACGTGGATGCGGCGCTCGCCCGGCAGCCCGGTCAGCGAGCCGACGGTCAGCGACAGCAGCTCGGCCGAGCGCAGACCGGTCAGCAGCAGGGTCGCCAGCACCGCCAGGTCCCGTTCCGGCCAGGGCCGGCGGGCGTTCGCCCGGGGCGCGGCCGCGGACCGCAGCAGCGTCTCGGGGGTGTCCTCGCCCCGCAGCGGCTTCGGTGCGGCCCGGGCCGGGCGGGGCCGCGGTACGGCGGGCATCGGGTTGCCGGGCAGGACGCCGTCGCCGACCAGGAAGGTGAAGAACTGGTTCCAGGTCGACCAGCAGCGCACGATCGAGGTCTTGGCGTGGGTGCCGGCGAACACCCCGAACGCCTCCCGCAGCGCGGCCACGGTCAGGTCCTCGGCCACCAGCCCGCCCTCCGCGGTGCCGGTGACGTCGCGGACGATCGCGATGATCGCCGCCAGGTCCCGCCGGTACGCCGCGGTGGTGTGCGGGCTGTCCTTCAGCGACCGGCGGGCGGCGAAGAACCGGTCCACCAGGACGGGCACGGCATGGTCCGCCGGGGGACCGCCGGCCGCCGTCACGCCGGGCCCCGCACGGGGGAGGCGGGCCGTACGGGGCCGTACAGGACCGGGCGGGGGGCCGAGGCGAGGTCCGGGCCCGCCGGGACGGCACCCGACCGTACGGGGACGCAGCGGGGCGCCCGGCCGCGGCGGACCCCCGCGGCCGGCACATCCGGACGAACCGCACCGAACTGCTGCATAACCTCGATTATGCAGCACTATGGAGCGGTCAGGATCGCAGGGGGAGGAGACCACCCCGGAGCGATCGCACCACGGGCCGTGCGGCCCGGAGCCGATCCCGGCCGCCGGCAGCGACGGTTTCCTCGGCGCCCGTCCGTGCGCGTGCTCCGCCCGCCGGCGTTCTCCGCGCCACCGGGGGTCCCGCAGCGTCCCTGAGGTTCCCGCAGCGCCCCCTGAGGTCGATCGTGCGGCCGTGTAGCCACAGGACCCGCCCTCAACCCGCAACATGGCCGGACCACCCCACGATGGGGCAGCAGGGTCGACCGGGGGTCAGGAACCACAGGTTGACATAGTGTCGATTATCGGCGCGCAGAATACAGGCGTCGGGACGTGGTCCGAGGGTCGATCGGCACCGCAGGCCACCACGACGAATCCGCAGCCCGCGGCACCGGCTGGTCGCGCAGCGGGACGACGCGGTCGCCGCAAGGCAGGCGGCAGCGTACCGACGGCGTGGTGCCGACGGCGTGGTGCCGACGGCGTGGTGCGGGTCAGGACTGTTGCTCGCCGCGGCGCCGGACGGCCTCGGCGATCCGGGTGCTGCGGCGCAGCCGGGCGTCCCACGCGGCCCCGATCGTGCTCAGCTGGGCGGCGGCGCGCGCCAGCTGGGTGGGATCGATCTGATAGACGCGCTCCCGGCCGACCGGGGTGCCCTGCACCAGGCCCGCACGCTCGAGCACCGCCAGGTGCTTGGCGACGGCCTGGCGGGTGACGGGCAGCCGGTCGCTGAGGGTGGTGGCGGTGCTACCGGTCTCCCCCACCAGCAGGTCGAGCAGCCGGCGGCGGGTCGGGTCGCCGACGGCCGACCAGAGGTCGTCGTCGACGGCGGTGGTCATGCGGGGAGCCGGCGGACGTGGCCGCGCGGGGCGGCCGCGCCGGGGAGCTCGCACCCCGGGGTCCCGTGTTCCATGCCCTCTCCCCCGCATTCGCAACGAATGGTTGCGGGACACGCTACGCCTCGACTCATCGATCCGCAACCTTTGGTTGCCTATCCCCCGCCTGCCCCCGGACGCCGTGCCGCCCGCGGCCTCAGCCGGTGCTGCGTGACGCCGTTACCGGGCCCGCTGAGCAGGGCCGATGCCGTGCGGGGGCGGCGGCTCGCCGGCGGTGGTTCAGCGCAGGACGCGGACCTCGGCGGCGGGCAGGGTGTCCCACCAGTGGGCGTAGCGGCGGTAGACGGCCGGGTCGCGGTCGGCCAGGAACGCCCGCAGCGCCCGGGCCTCGGTGCCCAGGCCGGCCCAGGCGTCCTCGGGCAGCGGGTGGAAGGCGGTGGCCTCGATGCCGTCCCGCACCGGCCGCCAGACGCCGGCGACCAGGCCGTCGACGAGCAGGGTGGGCAGCACGTCGCCGTTGCGGCGGATGACCAGGGGGCGGTGCCCGGGCGGGATGAGGCGGGACCGGTCGGCGTACGCCAGCAGCACGCTGTCCCACATGCCGAGCAGCCGCGGCGGGGCCGGCGTGTCGCCGTCGGGCCGCGGCGCGCCGGGGACGTCGTACAGGGTGTCGCCGGCCGGGCCCCGCACCCGCTCGACGGCATCAGCCGCGCCGCCGGGACCGCCGGGACCGCCGGTGAGCGCCTCCCGGACCACCGACCGGGACAGCAGGGTGAACTGGGCGACGTCGGCGACCGAGGCGGGGCCGAACGCGGCCAGGTAGCGCCGGACCAGGTGCCGCCGGGAGGCGTCCGGGTCGCCCGGCGGGGTCAGGCCGTGGGTGGCGGCGGCGACGTAGGACGGCCGGGGGCCGAAGGACCACGCTCCCCCGGTCGGCGCGTGCAGCAGCGGCGCGACGGTCCGCAGCGCCCACCAGGCCCCGGTCCCGGCCGGCTCCCCCACCCGCTCGGCCAGGTGGGCGCGGCACTCGGCGACGGTGCGGGGCGTGGCGGCGAAGGCGGCCAGCGTCGGCACCAGGGCGTCGGCGTCGGCGGTGGTCAGGCCGGTGCCGGTGAAGCGGGCGTCACCGAGGCGGGCGGACCGCAGCGAGCGGAGCATCGCCTCGTGCAGCGGCGGGTGGTCCGCGGCGTCCACGGCGTGCAGGGTGATCCGCATCAGCGTGGCCTTGACCACGGTGTGCCCGGCGAGGGCGGTGTCCAGCCGGGCCGGGTCGAAGCCGGCGACCCGGTTCCACAGGGCCAGGTACGGCGAGGCGGGTTCCTGGGCCTGCAGGGCCAGCACGCGGCGTACGGCGGCGCGGACGTCGAGCGGCTCGCGGGCGAGCAGGAGCTGGCGGGCCAGCGTGGCGCGGTTCAGCTGCCGGGCGGTCAGCGCTGTCAGCGCTGTCAGGTCGGTGCCGGGCCGGTGCGGCGGGTCGTCGCTGGCCATGCCGGGACCGTACGGGGCGGGTCCGACGATCCGGGCGGGCCCCGGGGGGCGCCGCGCCCGGTGACCGCATCGGGCATGCTGACCCCCGTGCCGACGCGCTACCCGTTCCTCGACGCCGGCGGGCCGATCGCCTTCGCGCACCGCGGTGCCACCCCGGGGCTGGAGAACACGCTGGCCGCGGTGCGGCGGGTGGTCGGGCTGGGGTACCGGTACGTGGAGACCGACGTGCGGGTCACCCGGGACGGGGTGGCGGTGCTGCTGCACGACGCGACGCTGGACCGGGTGAGCGACCGGGGCGGCGCGGTCGCCGACCTGCCGTGGGCCGAGGTGGCGCGGGCCCGGATCGGTGGGGAGCCGGTGGCGCGGCTGGAGGACCTGCTGGGGTCGTTCCCGGAGCTGCGGGTGAACCTCGACGTGAAGACGCCGGCGGCGGTCGGGCCGCTGGTGGCGGCGGTGCGGCGGGCCGGGGCGCTGGACCGGGTGTGCGTGGGGTCGTTCTCGGACGCGTCGGTGGCCGCCGTGCGGGCCCGGCTCGGGGAGCGGCTGTGCACGAGCCTGGGCCCGCGCGGGGTGCTGGCGTTGCGGGTGGGGTCGCTGCGGCGGCCGGTGGCGGGCTGCGCGCAGGTGCCGGTGCGGTTCGGGCCGGTGCCGGTGCTGGACCGCCGGTTCGTCGTGGCCGCGCACCGGCGGGGCCTGGCGGTGCACGCGTGGACGGTGAACGCGCCGGCGGAGATGCACCGGCTGCTGGACCTCGGGGTGGACGGGATCATGACCGACGACGCGGTGGCGCTGCGCGGGGTGCTGACCGGGCGGCAGGTGTGGAGCCGGTGAGGGCGGCGACCCGCGAGCAGCGGGGCTGGTACTGGTACGACTGGGCGAACTCGGTCTTCACGACCTCGGTGACCACGGTGTTCCTGGGGCCGTACCTGACCGATGTGGCGGAGACGGCGGCGGGTGGGCCGGACGGCACGCTGCACCCGCTGGGGATCCCGGTGTCGCCGGAGTCGGTGTTCCCCTACCTGCTGTCGCTGTCGGCGCTGGTGCAGGTGCTGGTGCTGCCGGTGGTGGGGGCGGTCGCGGACCGGACGCGGCGCAAGCGGGAGCTGCTCGGCGGGTTCGCGTACGTCGGGGCGCTGGCGACCGCGGGGTTGGCCCTGGTCGCCGGTGGCGACTACCTGCTGGGCGCGGGGTTGTTCTTCCTGGCCAACACCTGCTTCGGCGCGTCGATCGTCGTGTACTACTCCTGGCTGCCGGAGATCGCCGGGCCGGACGAGCGGGACGAGGTGTCCTCCCGCGGCTGGGCCTGGGGTTACCTGGGCGGTGGGCTGCTGCTGCTGATCAATCTGGGGATCTTCCTCAACGCCGGGGCGCTGGGGTTGTCCGAGGGTGACGCGGTGCGGATCTGCTTCCTGTCGGTGGCGGCGTGGTGGGCGGCGTTCACGGTGATCCCGCTGCGCCGGCTGCGGAACCGGCCGGCGCCGGCGGGTGCGGCGCCGGCCGGGACGGTGGGCAGCTTCCGGCAGTTGGCCGCGACGCTGCGCTCGCTGCGGCAGTACCCGCAGACGATGTTGTTCCTGGCGGCGTACCTGCTGTTCAACGACGGCATCCAGACGGTGATCGGGCTGGCGGCGCAGTACGGCGACCGGGAGCTGGAGCTGTCCCAGACGGTGCTGATCTCCACGATCCTGCTGGTGCAGTTCGTGGCGTTCGGCGGGGCGCTGCTGCTGGGCCGGATCGCGGCCCGGGTCGGGGCGAAGCGGACGGTGCAGGGCAGCCTGCTGGTGTGGATCGCGGTGGTGTGCCTGGCGTTCGGGGTGCAGAAGGGCAGCGCGGTGCAGTTCTACGTGCTGGGCGCGGCCATCGGGGTGGTGCTCGGGGGGACGCAGGCGCTGACCCGGTCGCTGTTCGGGCAGATGACCCCGGTCGGCAAGGAGGCGGAGTACTACGGCCTGTACGAGATCAGCGACAAGGGGACGTCGTGGCTGGGGACGCTGGCGTTCGGGCTGGCGCTGCAGTTCACCGACTCGTACCGGATCGCGATCGTGTCGCTGGTGGTGTTCTTCGTGGCGGGGTTCCTGCTGCTGTCCCGGGTGGACGTGCGCCGGGCGGTGGCCGAGGCCCGCGGTGAGCAGCCGGTGCTGCTGTGAGCGGTGCGGTGAGCGGGCGGGCGGCCCCGGGCGGGCGGGGGGTGGCCGCCGTCCCGGCGTCCGGGGACCGGCGGCGCTACCCGGCGCCGGCCGCGCTGGCGTTCTTCCACGGGCCGATGGACTGCGGGAAGTCGACGCTGGCGCTGCAGATCGACCACAACCAGGCCCGGCAGGGCCGCTGCGGGTTGCTGCTGGTCCGGCACGACCGGTCCGGGCCGGCGCGGATCTCCAGCCGGCTGGGGATGTCGCGGACGGCGATCGAGATCACCGACGAGCTGGACCTGGTGGAGCTGGTGCGCTCGCGGTGGGCCGCGGGGGCCCGGGTGGACTACCTGGTGGTCGACGAGGCGCAGTTCCTGGCGCCGGCGCAGGTGGAGGCGCTGGTGGACCTGGTCGACGACTCCCACGTGGACGTGTACGCCTTCGGGATCACCACCGACTTCCGCGGCCGGCTGTTCCCCGGCTCGCAGCGGCTGCTGGAGCTGGCCGACTCGGTGGAGCAGCTGCAGGTGGAGGTGCTGTGCTGGTGCGGGCGGCCGGGGCGGCTGAACGCCCGGGTGGTCGGTGGCCGGGTGGCGCGGGCCGGGGACACGGTGCTGGTGGCCGACACGGCCGCCGAGGCGCCGGTGCACTACCAGGTGTTGTGCCGGGCGCACCACCGCGCGGGTGATCTCGGGCCGGGCGCGCCGGCACCCGGTCAGCTGACCCTCGGGTGATCCGGGCGGCGCCGGGCGTAACAGTTCAGCGGGAGCCGCAACCGATGCCGGCGCACACCCGTCTGTCTGGACAGGTGTGCAAGGCGGAAAGGCCGGGAACGTACACCACGTCGGGCGCCGGGAATCCTCCAGGGCGCCTGTTCGTTAGGAAACCGAACGACGTCAGCGAACGAACATCTGTCAACACTACCCCGAGGAGGATCCCACATGGCCGAGCGCACCTTGCGCGGCAGCCGGCTCGGGGCCGTGAGCTACGAGACCGACCGCAACGCCGAGCTCGCTCCCCGCAAGCCGTCCGAGTACCGGTGCCCCAAGGGCCACGTGTTCGGGGTGCCGTTCGCGGACGACGCCGAGATCCCGCTGGTCTGGGAGTGCAAGTTCGACGGCTCCGTGGCCCGGCTGATCGACGGTGACGAGCCGGAGTCGAAGAAGACGAAGCCGGCCCGCACCCACTGGGACATGCTGATGGAGCGCCGTACGGTGGCGGACCTGGAAGAGGTCCTCGCCGAGCGGCTGGAGGTCCTGCGCGGCCGCCGCTCCCGGGCGTCCTAGACCCCGCGCACGAGCCACCGAGGCCCGCGATCCGGTCCGGATCGCGGGCCTCGTGCCGTCCGGACCCCTCCGGGCGGGCGTGATCTCGGTCACTGTTCGGGCCGGTCGGGGCGCTCCCCGTCGAGGACCGGCTCCCCCTCGATGACCCGGCCCGGGCCCTGCGGCGGCCGCGGCGGGGCGGCGGTGGCCCCGCCGAGCGGGCCCCGGGTGGAGCGGACCCGCACCACGGTCGCCCGGCCCCGGGTCAGCGCCCAGGCGGCCAGCCCGCGGCCCAGCAGCCGCCGGGTCGGCGGCAGCAGGCACAGCAGCGCCAGCACGTCGGAGACGAAGCCCGGGAAGACCACCAGCAGCCCGCCGAGCAGCACCAGCACCCCGTCCAGGGCCGAGCGCCCGGGCGGGCGCCCCTCGGTCACCTCGGCCCGGAACGACCGCCACGCCCGCATGCCCTCCCGGCGCACCAGCAGCGCGCCCAGCACGCCGCTGGCGACCAGGATGAGCAGCGTCCAGCCGATCCCGATCCAGGACGCGACGAGAACGACGACGACGACCTCGAGGACCAGCAGCGCGACGGCGCCGGCGAGCAGGGGCACGGTCAGTTCCTCGCGGCCAGCGCCCGCGCCCGGGCACCCCGGCTGCGGGAGGTCAGCCCCCACACCGCGACCCGCCACAGCGCCTCGGTGACGATCGACCGGCTCATCTTCGACGTGCCGACCTCCCGCTCGGTGAACGTGATCGGCACCTCGACGACCCGGTAGCCGGCCCGCCAGGTCTTCCAGCCGAGGTCGATCTGGAAGCAGTAGCCGGTCGAGGCGACCTCGTCGAGCTTCAGCGCCTCCAGCACCCCCCGCCGGTACGCCCGGTACCCCGCGGTGGCGTCCTTGATGGGGTAGCGCAGCAGCACCCGGGTGTAGATGCTCGCGCCGCGGGAGAGCAGCAGCCGGTGCACCGGCCAGTTGCGGACCTGCCCGCCCGGCACCCACCGGGAGCCGATGACCAGGTCGGCGTCGCGCATCGCGGTGAGCAGCCGGGGCAGCTCCTCCGGGGCGTGCGACCCGTCGGCGTCCATCTCGACGACGACGTCGTAGCCCTCGGCCAGC
Organism: uncultured Mycobacteriales bacterium; assembly: GCA_902805565.1. Taxonomy (GTDB): domain Bacteria; phylum Actinomycetota; class Actinomycetes; order Mycobacteriales; family CADCTP01; genus CADCTP01. Next base: position 1,317 of record CADCTP010000012.1, on the reverse strand, counting down.
GCCCAGCGGAACCCGGCGACGTACGCGGCGCCCAGGCCGGCCTTCTCCGAGCGGTGCAGGACGTGCACGTTGCCGTCGGCGGCGGCCATCCGGTCGGCGATGTCGCCGGTGCCGTCCGGGCTGCCGTCGTCGACGACCAGCGCGTCGGCCTCGGGCACCGAGGCCCGCAACCGGCGCAGCAGCGGCTCCAGGTTCTCCGCCTCGTTGTACGTCGGGACCACCACCAGGACCCGCCCGAGGTCGGCCACGCTCATTCGCTGCTCTCCTTCTCCCGCTCGCGCCGGCCGGCGCGACTGTCCGGCCGGTCACCGGTCCGCTGCGGCCCGCGCCGCAGCACGGCGAGGCCCAGCCCCGCCAGCGCGAGGGCGACCGCGACCCACTCCGGACCGGCGCCCACGCGTCCCGCGAGGGTAGACCCCTGCCTGCCGTCGACGGTGCGGACCAGCACCTCCGCGGTGAAGACGCCCGAGCGGGCCGCGAGGTGCCCGTCCGGGTCGATCACGGCGCTGACCCCGCTGGTCGCCGCGACCAGCACCGGGCGGCCGTGCTCGACCGCCCGCAGCCGGCCCATGGCCAGCTGCTGCCAGGTCTCGGCCGACCGGCCGAAGGTGGCGTTGTTGGTCTGCACGACCAGCAGCTCGGAGCGGGGCGCCACGTCGCGGACCAGGCCGTCGTAGGCGACCTCGAAGCAGATGACGTCGCCGACGGTGGCCGGGCCGACCCGCAGCAGGCCGGGTTCGGGGCCCTTGACGAAATCGCGGGCGACCCGGTCGACGTTGGAGTTGATCCGGCGGGCGATGTCCCGCAGCGGGATGTACTCGGCGAACGGGACCGGGTGCCGCTTGACGTACCGGGCGCCCGGGCCGGTCCGCGGGTCCCACACCACGCCGACGTTGCGGACGGTGTCGGCGGTGGGGCCGTCGGCGAGGGTCCCGACCAGGATCGGCACGCCGACCGCGCGGGCCGCGCGGTCGATCAGCGCGGCCGCGCCGGGGTTCTTCAGCGGGTCGATGTCGGAGGCGTTCTCCGGCCACAGCACCAGGTCGGGGCGGGCGACCCGGCCGGCGTCGGCGTCGGCGGCCAGCCGCAGCGTCGCGGTGACGTGGTTGCGCAGGACGGCCTCGCGCTGGGCGTTGAAGTCCAGGCCGAGGCGGGGCACGTTGCCCTGGACCACCGCGACGGTGTACGGGCGGGTGCCGGTGGTCTGCCAGTCCCCCGCCAGCGCGGCGGCGGCGGTGACCGCGGTCACCGCGGCGAGCCCGGCCAGCGCCGGCAGCGGCGCCCGCCCCCGCCCACCGGCCCGGTGCCGGACCGCCG
>CADCTP010000011.1 GCA_902805565.1 uncultured Mycobacteriales bacterium | reverse complement strand
CGAACCCGGCCACCCAGCACCCAGCCGCCCCGGACCCGGCCGCGCCAAGGCGGGCCGCGCCGGCGGTCCTGGCCGCGCCGGCGGTGGGACCTCTACCGGGACCATGGGTCCCGGGGACGCCAGAGGGCGCGGCATGATGAGCTGAGTACAGGTCCTGTTCCGCTTCGCCGGCGGCACCGGGCACGTCCTGCCGCTGCTGCCGGTGGCGACTCCGGAACGGCCGCCGCCGCCGCGCACGGCGTGCCCCAGATGGTGACCGCGCTGGGCGCCGACCAGCTCCTCAACGCCCGCCGCGTCGAGGCGCTCGGCCTCGGCCGCGCCCTGGACCCGGTCGCCGTCACCCCGGCCGGGATCGCCGGCACGGTGGCCGACCTGCTGGCGGCACCGCCGCCCGGGGTCGCCGCCCTGCGCGCCGAGTACGCCGCGCTGCCACCGCCGGCGGCGACCGTCCCGCTGCTGGCCGCGCTCAGGCGCTGACCAGGGCCGGGGCGGGGACGAGGTTGAGGCGGGCGATGGCGTCGGGGACGTCGGCCGGCCAGATCCACAACCGGTACTCCGGCGGCACCCCGGAGTAGCCCTCCGGCCCGTGCAGCGTGCGGGACCGCAGGTCGGCGCAGTACCGCTCCCGCCAGGAGAACCGGTCCACGTCCTCTCCGGCGACGATGCGCCGGGTCAGCCGGAACAGCTTCTCCATCGCGCGGTACTCGTACGCCGGCAGCATGTCGGCCTCGGCCCAGATCCCGAGCCCGGCCGCCCGCGCCTCGGCTGCCGCGGCCACCAGCAACGGCAGGTCCCGCTCGCCGGGCACCGACGGGTAGAGCACGAAGGTCACGCCCCAGCCGGCCCTGACCAGGTCGAGGTTGAACGTGGACCGCTCGGCCCGGGTCAGCGCGGCCCGCTCCGCCGCCGAGTAGTCCGGCGCGACGTACGCGAGCATGCGGTGGTTGCTGTCGAACGGCGCGTCCGCCGTACGCAGGAAGAGGTTGCGGCGCGACCCGTCCGGCCGGGTGAGCCGCTGCTCGGCGTTGGCCTTGGCGAACACCGAGGCCTCCGTGCCGAGCCGGAACTGCAGCGTCCCGGCCTTGCCGGTGGCCAGCTTCGGACCGAGCACCGCACCCAGCTCGGCCGAGATCGGCGCGACCCCGGTGGCGATCCACTCGGCCAGCTGCGCGAACTCGGCGTCGATCGCCGCCGCCCGGGCCGCGCTCCGCGCGGTGACCTCGGGGGTGTCGACGGAGAGCATCCGGATGGGCATCCGCACATTCGGGGTGTCGCCGTCGCTGATGTCCACCAACGCCCGGCCGTCCCGGGCCGGCATGCTCTCCCCGGCCGGCTGCCACAGCACCTGAAGCGGCTCGATCATGACTCCCCCTCGCGTCACCACCCACGCTAACCTCGCCGCGAGATCCGAAGTGGACGGTTGCCCTCGAGGGCACCAGGTCGGCCCGATCGGCCCCTGTCCGCCGCTGCGCGGCAGGCCGCCGCGCGGCCGGGCTGGGGGTTCGGGGCCGGGAGGTTCGGGGCCGGGGCCGCGGTGGTCCGAGGCGCTCAGGCCGCGCGCGGCGCGTACATGATCACGGCGACGCCGACGAGGCAGATCAGCGCACCGGCGACGTCCCACCGGTCCGGCCGGAAGCCGTCGACGACCATCCCCCAGGCCAGCGACCCGGCGACGAACACCCCGCCGTACGCGGCGAGGATGCGGCCGAAGTTGGCGTCGGGTTGGAGGGTCGCGACGAACCCGTAGAGCCCGAGCGCGATCACCCCCGCGCCGATCCACATCCAACCGCGGTGCTCCCGCACCCCCTGCCAGACCAGCCAGGCGCCGCCGATCTCCGCGACCGCCGCCGCGAGGAACAACACCAATGACCGGGCCACCGTCACACCGCCCACCCTAGGCACCCCATGACGCCCCGGACCCGCACCAGCACCTCCGCCGGCCCGCGGCGCCCGGACCGCACCCTCGGCCGGCCCACTCGTGCCCCCGATCCGTTCCCCCGGTCGGCCGGCCCGTTGGCAGCGCCCGAATTCCTCCCTCGGTCAGCCCTCTCGTAGCGCCCGACCCGCACCCTCGGTCAGCCCACTCGCGCCGCCCGACCTGTCCCCCGGTCGGTCGGCCGGCACGTAGCGCCCGACCTGCGACGGCGCTTCCTCGGTTGGGAGCACGTCGACCTGCGCCGATGGACGGCCGGCGAGCGGCGGCCGGCGGCGCTCAGGCCGGGCCGGGGATCTCGAGATCGACCAGGACACCGCTCTCCGCCCAGTACGGCCCGTCCTCCTCGGGCGGACCGGCGAACCTGGTCGGGCTCCGCGGCACGTCCCGGTAACGCGGCGGCGCGTCCCCGTGCAGGTAGAGGCGTTCCTCGGTGGGGCTTGGCACGTACTCCTGGGTGACGACCCGGACCCGGGCCACCGTGCCGACGGTGCGCGGGAACCGCTCGGGCGCGCTGCCGTGGTGTTCCTCGAAGAGCCGGCCGCGGACCCGGACCGGGCCGGAGCATGACCTGGGAGCCGGCCAGAAGACGTGCAGGTCCCCGCAGTCGAGCCCGGTCGGGAAGTCCTCCTCGGCGATCCGCGGCCCGCCGAACTCGGCGCCGTCCCCGTCCCCGAAGGCAAACGGCGAGGCCAGGGCGTCCAGCGTGACGGCGGACTCCTCGGACGCCGGCGCGTCAGGCTCATCGGCGACCAGGACGAGCACCCACTCGACGTGATCGCCGACCCCCGGCGGGTCGCCACAGCACTCGATCTGCCAGTCCTCCACGAACACCGGCACCCGCAGCACGCCCGTCACCGGCCGCGGGACCGTCCCTTGTCGCCACCGGAGTCCCCGGATCCGCCGAACCCGGCCCGGCGCAGCGCGTCGGCCAGTGCCCCGGTCGGCTCTGGTCGCCCGCGGCCGCCACCCGAGCCACCCCGGCCGCCGCCCTGGCCACCCCGGCCGGCACCGCCGGCACCGCCCTGACCACCGCCGGCACCTTGTCCGCCACCGTCCTGGCCGGCACCCTGACCAGCGCCGCCCCGACCGGCCTCCGGCCCGCCACCGCGCTGGCCGCCGCCCCCCTGGCCGGCACCGGAACGACCACCACCCTGACCGCCACGGCCCCGGCCGTCGCGCCCCTG
>CADCTP010000010.1 GCA_902805565.1 uncultured Mycobacteriales bacterium | reverse complement strand
ACCCCGGCCCCCTGCGCCGGCCCGAGCCGGCGTTCGCCCAGCACGCGCCGGCCGCGCCCGCGCCGGACCGACACCCCGCCGGGCACCCGCTGCCGCCGCACCCCCTGCCGCAGCACGCGGTGCCGGTGGTCGCCGCGGCCGTCACCCGGCCCAGCCCGTTCCGGGAGCACCCGGGGTTTCCCGTGGAACCGGACACCGTGCACGAAGCAGGCCCTGACCCGTACCGTGGACCCGTCACCGTGAGCCCGACCGGCGGCCGGCACGCCCGTGCCGGCCGGGATGAGACGCCCGAGCAGCCCAGGGACCGGCAGGCCGCCGTCGAGGCGCGCATCCTGCTCCCCGCCAGGAAGGACCGCTGATGGCCCGCCGCGAGGAGCCGCGTCCCGCGCCGCTCGCGCTCGCCCTGCGAGAGATCGCCGGCAACATCACGATCACCAAGCGGAGCGCGTACGCCTGGTACGTGGTGCCGCCGGCCCGGTGGGCCTGGCGTGCCGACGGCGACCGCCGCGGCATGGTCGACGCCGCCGGCCTGGCGTTCGCGGGGCTGGCCGGCCGCCGGCTGCGCATCCGGGTCACCAGCCGGCCGTACCCGGTCGCGGCCTGGGCCCGGGGCCTGCACGCCCGCACCCCCTCCCCGCTGCCGGGCTCGGAGGACAGCACCTGGTCGGACAACCTGCTGGCCCAGCAGCGCTACCTGCGCACCTCGGCGACCGCGGAGAAGGAGGTCTACCTCGGCGTGGAGATCGCGCCGCGGTCCCGGATCACCGCGCTGACCGAGTCGGTGATGGGCAAGGCCGGCAACCGCGAGCTCGCCCACCTGGAGCGGGACGTCGAGCTGATCAGCGAGGTGGTCGCCTCGCCGGGGATCAACGCCGCCGCCGCCGACCCGCGCCGGATGGAGTGGCTGCTGCACCGGTCGGTCGGCCTCGGGCTGCCGGCGCCGGGCGGGCTGATGTCCCCGCCGGGGCTGAGCGACGAGTGGGAGACCACCGACCTGCACGCGTTCACCGAGGGGGTGGTGATCCGCCCGACCCCGCTCGGCCGCTGCGTGCAGATGGTGGACCGGCGCCCGGACCACGACCCGCTGACCTCGTACGTCGCGGTCGTCACGCTGGGCCGGATGCCGGAGATGATCATCCCGGACCCGCGCGGCCCGTGGCTGTCGGCGACGGACGCGCTGCCGTTCCCGGTCGAGGTGTGCTCGACGGTGGACGTGCTGGCCGGCACGGCCACCCGGACCGGGGTGACCAAGGCGCTGCTGCGGATCCGCGACCAGCAGCGGCAGTACCAGATCCACGACGTCGACGAGCCGGCCTCGCTGACCCGGCAGGCCGATCACGCCCGCCGCATCGAGGACGAGATGAGCCACGGCGACGACCTGGTCTCCACCCGCACCGAGGGGTGGTACCGGCTGGCCGTGGCCGGCCGGACCGAGGCCGAGTGCATGGAGCGGGTCCGGGCCGTCCGCGACCTCTACAAGCGCCGGCACATGGACGCGGTGCTGACCAAGGGGCAGGCGTCGCTGGTCCGGGAGTTCGTGCCGGGCGAGCCGGTGGCCTCGACCGCGTACCGCCGCCGGCTGCCGATGCGCTACTTCGCCGCCGGCCTGCCGCAGGTGAGCACCCGGCTGGGAGACCGGCGCGGGCCGCTGATCGGCATCATCGCCTCGTCGGTGCGCCGGCCGGTGATGTTCGACAGCCACTACTCCACCGAGGTCAAGAAGGCCTCCGGGCTGGTCCCGATCGTCGGCCGGCAGGGCGCCGGCAAGTCCGTGCTGGAGGCGGCGATCTGCTACCAGGCGGCCCGCCGCGGGATCCGTACGGTGATGCTCGACCCGTCCGGGCCGCTGGCCGCGCTGACCGAGATGCCGGAGCTGAAGGAGTTCTCCGAGCACATCGACCTGGCGAAGGCGCCGGCCGGGACGCTGTCGCCGTGGGCGGTGGTGCCGGAGCCGCAGCAGGCCCACTTCGACGCCCAGGAGCAGTACGACGAGGCGATGGACGAGGCCCGCGCCGAGCGCAAGACGCTGGCCATCGACATCGCCCGGATGCTGCTGCCGGCCCAGATCGACGGCAACCCGCACACCGAGCCGCTGCTGCTGCGGGCGATCCGCGAGGTGGGGGCCGAGCCGACCAGCAACTACTGGGCGGTGATCTGGCGGCTGCGGGAGTACGCGGGACTCAAGTTCGACGGCTCCCCGATGGACCCGGACGACGAGGGCTACAAGCGGCTGCGGGACGAGGGCGCGGCGATGCACGCCCAGACGCTGTCCGACCTGCTGTCCGACACCGCCGAGACCCGGCAGGGCCGGCTGTTCTTCCCGCCGCTGACGCCGTACGGGCAGGAGCTGGCGGCCCGGCCGCCGCACACCGAGGCCGTCCTCACCGTCATCACGATGAGCGGGCTGGTGCTGCCCAACCCGACGGTGCCCCGCGAGCACTGGTCGTTCACCGAGCGGATGAGCGTCCCGGCGCTGCACCTGGCCTCCTGGTACGCGACCCGCGCCATCTACGGCCTGCCCCGGCACGTCCGCAAGGTGCTGGCCCTGGACGAGTGCCACTTCCTGGCGATGTGGCCGGTGGGGCGGGCGCTGTTCCAGCGGGTCGGCCGGGACACCCGCAAGTACAACGTCTGCTGCCTGGCCGCGTCGCAGGACCCGTCAGACACCCTGAACATGGACGTCGCCAACCACGTGTCGGCCTCGTTCGTGGGCCGGATCGAGGACGAGCGGGTGGCCGCGGACGCGCTGCGGCTGCTCGGCGTCCCGGTCGACGCCGGCTACGAGCACGCGGTCGGCACGCTGTCCCAGCCCGGCCCGGACGGCACGCCACCGGACTACCGGGAGTTCGTCTTCCGGGACGCCGACGGCAACGTCGACCGGTTCGTCGCCGACCTCTCCTACAACGCCGGGCTGCTCGCGGTGGTCAACACCGACGCCCGGCAGCCGGGCGAGACGGACGCCGACCCGGCCAGCGTCGACGACTACGCCGACTTCACCGAGGACCGGGTCTCCGCATGAGCCTGCGCGCCGCGCGCGGACTCCTGCGCGCCCTGGACACGGTGGCCGGCCGCGCCGACGCCCCGGCACCGCCCGCCCGGTCCGCCCGCACCCCCGTCCCGGCCGCGGCCGAGC
>CADCTP010000009.1:21311-26967 GCA_902805565.1 uncultured Mycobacteriales bacterium | reverse complement strand
CACGGTCAGCCCGGCCGCGAGCAGCGCGGGCCGTCTCGACGTCGCCGACCGGTGCCGCCCGGGATCCACCACGGCCGGCACCCTACCCGCGCCACCGCCCGTGGCGGCCCGCTCCGGCCGGCCCCGCCCGGCCCGGTCGGCGCGGGCCGTCGGGCTCAGCCGCGGGGCAGCAGGCCGTAGCGGACCGCGTCCGACAGGGCCAGCCAGGAAGCCTCGATCACGTTGGCGTGCACCCCGACGGTCGTCCACTCCCGCCGGCCGTCGCCGGTCCCCACCAGCACCCGGGTGACCGCGTCGGTCCCGGGCCGGCCCTCCAGGATCCGTACCTTGTAGTCGGTCAGCGACAGCCCCGCCAGCTGCGGGTGGTACGCCTCCAGCGCGCTGCGCAACGCCCGGTCCAGGGCGTTCACCGGGCCGTTGCCCTCCCCGGTGGCGACGATCCGCTCGCCCTTGGCGTGCAGCTTCACCGTGGCCTCGCTGACCACCCGGCCGTCCTCCCGCCGGTCCACGATCACCCGGTACGACTCCAGCGTGAAGGCCTCCCCCACCGGCTCGCCCAGCTCGCCGCGCACCAGCAGCTCGAACGAGGCGTCGGCCGCCTCGAACGACCAGCCGTCGGCCTCCAGGGTCTTGACCCGCTCCACGACGCGGCCGACCGCGTCCGGCCGGGCGGACAGGTCCACGCCGAGCTCCCTGCCCTTGAGCTCGACCGATGCCCGCCCGGCCATCTCGGTGACGAGGATGCGCATGTCGTTGCCCACCAGCACCGGATCCACGTGGTTGTAGAGGTCCGGGCTGATCTTGATCGCGCTGGCGTGCAGGCCCGCCTTGTGGGCGAAGGCCGACACCCCGACGTACGCCTGCTGCGGGTTCGGCGCCTTGTTGGCGAGTTCCGCGACGGCGTGGGCGACGCGCATCAGCTCCGGCAGGTGCCCTTCGGGCAGGACCCGCCGGCCCATCTTCAGTTCCAGGTTGCCGATCACCGCGAACAGGTCGGCGTTGCCGGGCCGCTCGCCGTACCCGTTGGCGGTGCCCTGCACGTGGGTGGCGCCGGCCTCGACGGCGGCGAGGGAGTTGGCGACCGCGCAGGCGGTGTCGTTCTGCGCGTGCATGCCGACCCGGAACCCGGTCCGCGCGACCACCTCGGCCACGGTCCGCCCGACGCCCATCGGCAGCATGCCGCCGTTGGTGTCGCACAGCACGCCCACGTCGGCCCCGGCGGTGAACGCCGCCTCCAGCACCCGCAGGCCGTAGTCCCGGTCGTAGGCGTAGCCGTCGAAGAAGTGCTCGCAGTCCAGGAACACCCGCCGGCCCTCGGCGACCAGGAAGCCGACGGTGTCGGCGACCATGGCCAGGTTCTCCTCCGGCGTCGTCCGCAGCGCCTGGTGGACGTGCCGCAGGTCGGACTTGGCGACCAGGCAGACGACCGGGGTCCGCGCGTCCCGCAGCGCCAGCACCTGCGGGTCGGTGGCGGCCCGCGCCCCGGCCTTGCGGGTGGAGCCGAAGGCGACCAGCACGGCGTTCGTCATCGACAGCTCCGAGCGGGCCCGGGCGAAGAACTCGGTGTCCTTGGGCAGCGCGCCGGGCCAGCCGCCCTCGACGAAGCCCACGCCGAGCTCGTCGAGCAGCCGCGCGACGGCGAGCTTGTCGGCGACCGAGAAGGACATGCCCTCGCCCTGGGCGCCGTCGCGCAGGGTGGTGTCGTAGACGTGGAAGGAGTCGTCGAGCACTGGGTTCTCCCCGAAAAGAAGAAGACCCCCCGCGGGTGCGGGAGGTCTGCGCGCTGGCTGCGAGTTCGGCCGGCGCGCTACGCGATGATGATCGTCGTCAGGTGGTGCACGGCGCCGACCCTAGCCGGCACCGCCGGTCCTGGGAAACCCGTCCCAGGATGCGGGACGGGCCGGCGGGCAGAGCGCGTCATCCGGGAGGTCCCCGACCCGGGCCCTGAACCGGACCGGACACCGGCCCGCCGGGACGGCGACTCAGGCCGCGGCGGCGTCCAGCAGGGCGTGGAACAGGCGGGGGTCGGTGCCCTGCTCCGGGTGCCACAGCACGCCGACCCGGAACCGGGCGGCGGGGTCCTCGACGCCCTCGATCGTGCCGTCGGAGGCGTACGCGCCGACGGTGAGCGAGCCGGGGTCGGTGACGCCCTGGTGGTGGTAGCTCGGCACCTCGGTCGACCCGCCCAGGATGCCGGCGAGCCGGGTGCCGGGGACGGTGGTGACCGGGTGCCGGAGGTACACCCCCGGGCCGCCGCGGTGCCCCTCCACGTGCTGGACGAGCATCCCGCCGGCCACCGCGGACATCAGCTGCATGCCCCGGCAGATGCCGAGCGTCGGCAGGTCGGCGGCGATCGCGGCCCGCAGCAGGGCCACCTCGCCGGCGTCCCGGGCCGGCCGCACGCCGGTGGTCCGGGGGTCGGGCTCGGCGCCGTACACGGCCGGGTCGAGGTCGCTGCCGCCGGCCATGATCAGCCCGTCCAGCGCGGCCACCACCGCGCCGACCCCCTCCGGGAACGGCGGGACGACCAGGGCCCGGCCGCCGGCGGCGTGCACCGCGGTGACGTACGCCTGGGGCAGCAGCGTGACCTGGCGGTCCCAGCTACCCCAGCGGGCCTGCTCGACGTACGCGGAGATCCCGATCAGCGGCGGCACCGCACCCAGGGTAGGACCCCGGTGACCCAGCGCGCACCCGCCGGCTCAGCCGGCGCCGAGCAGCGGGAGGCACGGCGCCAGCCCGGCGACCTCCACCGGGACGGTCCGGTGCGCCTGCCAGCCGGCCCGGTCCAGCCGGAGCCGGACGTGCTCGGCGGGCCGGTCCCGGACCGCGATCCGGTCCGTGCCGTCCTCGGTGTAGCCGAGCTTGGCCGACACCGCCCGGGACGCCGGGTTGTCCAGCGCGGCCGCCGACCGGGCCAGCTCCGCGCCCAGCCCGGCGAACGCCAGGTGCAGCACGGCCGCCCGCATCTCGGTGCCGATGCCCCGGCCCTGGTGCCGGCGACCGAGCCAGGACCCGGTCTGCACCTCGCGCAGGACGGCGAAGTCCTTGGCCGACAGCTCCTGGGTGCCGACCACCACGCCGTCCGCCAGCACGGTCAGGGCGAGCGACCAGCCGGCCGGGGTGAGCTCCGCCCAGGACTTCCACTGCCACTGCAGCACCGACCGGGCCCGCTCGGCCGGGGGCAGGTCGGTCCACGGCGTCGTGAACGGCATCACCGCCGGGTCGTGCACCCCGTCCCCGGCCAGCTCCGCCAGGGCGGCGAGCCGGTCGAGGGACGGCAGCCGCAGCTCCAGCCGCGGCGTGCGCAGCACCAGGCCGAACAGGGGCCAGACGTCGGCGATCACGCCCTCAGTGTCCCGACGCCGTCACCCGGTTTCCCCGGCCCGCGCCGCCCGGGCGGACCAGGCCGGCCTCGTACCCGAAGATCACCGCGTGCACCCGGTCCCGCAGGCCCAGCTTGGCCAGGATCCGCTTCACGTGCGTCTTCACGGTGCTCTCCTCCACGCCCAGGTCAGCGGCGATCTCGGCGTTCGCCCGACCGCGCGCGATGAGCTGGAGGACGTCCCGCTCCCGGGGGGTCAGCTCGCGCAGCCGCCGGCCGGCCGCCGGGTCCGCGGGGGTGGCGGCGGCGACCCGGTCGACCACCGCCCGGGTGACCGCCGGGGACAGCAGCGACTCGCCGGCGGCCACCACGTGCAGCGCCTCCAGCAGCCGCTCCGGCCGGGTCCGCTTGAGCAGGAAGCCGGACGCGCCGGCGGCCAGCGAGTCCACCACGTAGTCGTCGTCGGAGAAGGTGGTGAGCATCAGCACCCGGGCCCCCGGCATCGCCGCGACGATCTGCCGGGTCGCCGCGATCCCGTCCAGCTCCGGCATCCGCACGTCCATGAGCACCAGGTCCGGGCGGAGCACCCGGGTGCGCTCCACCGCCGCCCGCCCGTCCGCGGCCTCGCCGACCACCTGCACCGTCTCGTCGGTGGACAGCACCGCGCGCAGGCCGGCGCGCATGAGGTCGTCGTCGTCGACGACCAGCACCCGCAGCGGGGTCACGACGCCAGCACCTCGGCGTACGGCAGCCGGGCCCGCAGCCGGAACTCGGGGCCGACCATCCCGGCGGCGAACTCGCCGCCGAGCAGGGTGGCCCGCTCGCGCATGCCGACGAGGCCGTGCCCGCCGGGCCGGCGCCCGGCGCCGGGCGGGACCGGGTTGGTGACCAGAAGGTCGACCGCGTCCGCTCCGTGCCGGAACTCGACCCGGACGGAGCCCGTGCCGTGCCGCGCGGCGTTGGTCAGCGACTCCTGGAGGATCCGGTACGCCGCCCAGGCCACGCTGGGCGGGAGGGCCCCCGGCGCGGGCGGCACCGAGCCGGTGACCCGCAGCCCGGCGGACCGGTGCTGGTCGAGCAACGCGTCCACGTCCGGCCCGCCGGCCGGGGGCGGCCCGTCCTCGCGCAGCGCCCGGACCAGCCGGTCGATCTCCCCGACGGTGTCCCGGGCGACGTCCTCGACGGTGGCGATGGCGCGCAGCGACCGCTCCGGGTCGCGGGCGTGCAGCAGGCGGGCGGCGCCGGCCTGCACCAGGATCACGGTGATCGCGTGCCCGGCCGAGTCGTGCAGCTCTCGGGCGATCCGGGTCCGTTCCTCGGCGGCGGCCAGCCGGGCCTCCCGGTCGGCGTCCCGCTCCGCCCGCGCGGCCCGCTCCTCCGCCTCGGCGACCCGCTCGCGACGCAGCCGGGACCGGTCCGCGACGACCCAGGCGCCGGCGAACTCCAGGGTGAGCACGGCGAGCTCGGCGGGGATCGCGGTCACCGGGTACCCGGAGACCGCGACGGCACCGGCGACCAGCGGCACCGCGGCGGCGACCGCGACCTGCGCGGTCCACCGACGGACCGGCCGGGCCCCGCTGCCCGCCACCGCCAGCAGGTACGCCGCGGCCAGCGCGCCCACCGGCACGTCGAGCGGGTAGCGGAGGGCGACCAGCGCCAGGCTCGCACCCAGGCAGGCCAGGTACGCGGTCAGCGGCGCCCACCGCCGCAGCAGCACGGGCAGCGTGGAGCCGGCCGCCAGCACCAGCCCGACGGCGTCCAGGGTGCGCGAGCGCGGGTCCGGGGTGCCGAAGCCGCGGGCCGCGAGGAGCCCGAGCGTCAGCCCGAGCAGGACCGCGGCCAGGGCCGGGTCCGCTGACAGGATGCGCCGCACGGTCCGAGCGTAGGCGCGCCGCGCCGTCCGCGGATCCTCCCGCGGGGGTACGCCGGCCACCCCCACGGGATCGCCGCGGATCATCCCGCGGCGCGATCCGCGCGGGTGTCCCGCGCTCCTAGCGTCGCCGCGACATCGCGACGAAGGAGGCACCATGGCGGACACCGCCGACCCCGCCGGCCCCCGGACGGGCCGGACAGTGTGACCCACCCCCTCGGGGGAGGAGCACCGAGCCCCCGGCAGGCCGCCGGTCGGCGCGTCTCTACAGTGGCCTCACCGATCCGACTGGTGAGGAGAGACGTCCGGTGTCACATGCTGAGGGGTTCACGCTCCGCGGTGGGCGCGTGACCTCCGGGGGCACCGTCCCGCCGGCGAAGCGCTCGCGCAGCCCGGCGTGGACCTGCTCGCGCAGCCAGGTGTCCTCGGTGTAGCCCTCGGGGACGGGCACGCGCGGCATGAGG
>CADCTP010000009.1:0-21301 GCA_902805565.1 uncultured Mycobacteriales bacterium | reverse complement strand
GACAGCCTGCGCGACGAGGGAGACACCGTGGCGGACCCCGCGGCCCCTGCCGGCCCCGGGCGGGCCCGCCCCGGCCGGTTCGCCCGGCTCGCCGGCTGGTCGTACCGGCGGCGGCGGCTCGCCCTCGCCGTCTGGGTCGCCGTGCTGGCCGCCGTGACCGTGGGCGCCCAGGCCGCCGGCGCCGCCTGGCAGAACGACTTCTCGCTGCCCGGCACCGAGTCCCAGCGCGCGCTCGACCTGCTGGAGGAGCGGGCCCCGGCGGCGGCCGGCGCTACGGCGCAGGTGGTCCTCCGGGCGCCCGGCGGCCTGGCCGGCGAGCGGGCGGAGGTCACCGCGCTGCTCGACCGCGTCGCGGCGCTGCCCCGGGTGACCGGCGTCCGCGGCCCGTACGACGACCCGGCCGCGGTCTCCGCCGACGGCACCATCGGCTACGCCACGGTCAACCTGGACGCCCGTGCGGAGGAGCTGCCGGCCGAGGACGTCCGGGCGTTGGTGGACGCCGCGCGGGCCGGGGCCGGGCCCGGGCTGCAGGTCGAGGTCGGCGGCGACCCGGCCCGCGCCGCGGCCGAGGAGGGCGGCGGCGCCGCCGAGGTCGCCGGCGTGCTCGCCGCGCTGGTCATCCTGGTCCTGCTCTTCGGCTCGCTGCTGGCCGCCGCGCTGCCACTGCTGGTCGCGGTGTTCGCGGTCGGCTCCGCGGTCGCCCTCATCACGCTGGCCTCGCACGCCGCGACCGTCGCCGACTTCACCGTGCCGCTGATGCTGCTGGTGGGGCTGGGCGTCGGCATCGACTACGCGCTGCTGGTCTTCGCCCGCTACCGCGCCGAGCTGCTGTCGGGGGCCGGCCGGGAGGAGGCGACCCGGATCGCCCTGGACACGGCCGGGCGGACCGTGGTGGTGGCCGGGTGCACGGTGATCGTGGCCCTGCTCGGGCTGGTCGCGCTCGGCCTCGGCTCGCTGCAGGGGATCGCGCTGGCGGTCGCGCTGACCGTGCTCATGACGATGGCCGCGGCGGTGACCCTGCTGCCGGCGCTGCTCGCGCTGCTGGGCGGGCGGATCGAGCGGGCGGTCCACCGCCGGGCGGACCGGGCGGCCCGGCGCGGGCGGGCCGCCGGCGCGCGGTGGCGGCGGTGGTCGTCCGCGGTGCAGCGCCGGGCGGTGGTGGCGGCGCTGGTCCCGGCGGCGCTGCTGCTCCTGCTGGCCGCGCCGGCGCTCGGGATGCGGCTCGGCTTCGCCGACGCCGGCAACGACCCGGGCACCAGCGGCCGCGCGTACGACCTGCTCTCCGCCGGGTTCGGCCCCGGCGTCAACGGTCCGCTGGTCGTGGTGGTGGACGGCGCCGGGGCGGGGACGGCGGCGGCCGCGGCCGCGCCGGTGCTGGACCGCGCGGCCGGTGTCGCCGCGGTGCAGGGTCCCTTCCCGTCCCCGGACCCCGGGGTCGCCACCCTGCTGGTCATCCCGGACACCGGGCCGCAGGACCAGGCCACCCACGAGCTGGTCGACCGGCTGCGGTCGGACGTGCTGCCACCGCTGGAGGCGGGCGGCACCGAGTTCCTGGTCGGCGGGTCCACGGCCGCGGCCGACGACTTCGCCGCGGCCGTGGCCGGGCGGCTGGCGCTCTTCGTCGGCATCGTGGTCGGGCTGTCGGCGCTGTTGCTGCTCGTGGTCTTCCGGTCGCTGCTGATCCCGGTCAAGGCCGCCGTGCTCAACCTGCTCGGCATCGGCGCGTCCCTCGGCGTGCTCACGCTGGTCTTCCAGCACGGCTGGTTCGGCGTCACGCCGGGCCCGGTCGAGGCGTACGTGCCGGTGCTGATCTTCGCGATCGTGTTCGGCCTGTCGATGGACTACGAGGTCTTCCTGCTGTCCCGGATGCACGAGGAGTGGCAGCGGCACGGGGACGCGCCGCGCGCGGTCCGGGAGGGGCTGGCCGCGACCGGGCAGGTGGTCACCGCGGCGGCGGCGATCATGGTGGTCGTCTTCGGGGCGTTCCTGCTCAGCCCGGACCGGATGCTGCGCCAGTTCGGCCTCGGCCTCGCGGTCGCGGTGCTGCTCGACGCGGTGGTGATCCGGTGCCTGCTGGTGCCCGCGGTGATGCAACTGCTGGGCCGGCGGGCGTGGGCGCTGCCGACCGGGCTCGGCCGGCTGGTCCCCCGGGTCGCGCTGGAGGCGCCGGCCGGCGCCGCGGCCGTGCCAGGACCCGCGGCCGTGCCAGGACCCGCGGCCATGGCGGTCCCGGCGGAAGGGCGGGCGCCCCGCGGGGAGCGGGGACGCGCCGCGATCCGGGTCGTGCTGCTGGTCCTGTTGATGCTGGCGATCGCCGTCCTGGTGCTCCGGCCCGACTCCTGAGCCGGCCCGCCGGGCCGGGGCGTCCTACTCGCCGACGTACTCGTTCCACTCCTTGTAGCGGTCGAGCTCGCCGCGGGTGGCGGCGCCGAAGATGTCGATGATCTCCTTGGCGACCGGGCCGGGCTTGCCGGTGCCGACCTCGCGGTCGTCGACCGAGGCGATCGGGACGATCTCCGCGGCGGTGCCGGTGAAGAACGCCTCGTCGGCCATGTAGAGGTCGGTGCGGACCAGCGCGTGCTCGACGACCTGGTAGCCCTGGTCGGCGGCGATCTGCATGACCGACTCGCGGGTGATGCCGGCCAGCAGCCCTTCCTGGATCGGCGGGGTGACCAGCGTGCGGCCCTGCACGATGAAGATGTTCTCGCCGGTGCCCTGGACGACGTTGCCGGCCGGGGACAGCAGCACGGCCTCGTCGTAGCCGGCCTTGAGCGCGGCCACCTTCGACAGGGAGGAGTTCACGTACTGCCCGGTGCCCTTGCCCTGCGGGGCGATCGAGTTCTGGTTGATGTGCTGCCAGCTGGAGGTCATCGCGCGGCAGCCGTTCGCCATCGCCTCCGGCCCGAGGTAGAGACCCCACGGCCAGCAGGCGATCGCGACCTCGGTGTGGCTGGGCAGCGGGTTCAGCCCCATCTCGCCGTAGCCGAGGTAGACCAGCGGGCGGATGTAGCAGGAGCCGACCTCGGCGATCCGCACGACGTCCTTGGTCGCCGCGACGATCTCCGCCTCGGTGAAGCCGGGCTCCATCAGGTAGATCTTCGCCGAGCGGTAGAGCCGGGCGATGTGGTCGGTGAGCCGGAAGACCGCCGGGCCGCGGTCGGTCTCGTACGCGCGGATCCCCTCGAACACACCCCACCCGTAGTGCAGGGTCGGGTTGAGGATGTGGATCTTGGCATCGTCCCAGTCGACGAGCGTGCCGTTCATCCAGATCTTCTTCGTCGGGGTCAGGGGCACGGTCGACTCCTTCGGCGGCGTACAGCCCGGTCGGAGGTACTAGGACGTCCTACCTTCGCACCCGGGGCCGCCGCGGCGCCACCGGGTCGGGCTCACACGGGGGTGTGCTGGCTGGTGAGGGCGGCGAGCCGGTTCCCGATCGACTCCGTACGCCCCGGGTCGGTGTGGTCGCGGGTGGCCAGGTCGAAGGCCACGGCGGCCTCCACCCGGCGGGCCTGGTCGCCGTGCCCGAGGTGGTCGAGCAGCAGGGCGATCGACAGCACGGTCGCGGTCGGGTCGGCGCGGCCGGTGCCGGCGATGTCCGGCGCGCTGCCGTGCACCGGCTCGAACATGCTCGGGTTGGTCCGGCTCACGTCCAGGTTGCCGCTGGCCGCGAGCCCGATGCCGCCGGTCACGGCGGCGCCGAGGTCGGTGAGGATGTCACCGAAGAGGTTGTCGGTGACGACCACGTCGAAGCGGCCCGGGTCGGTGACGAAGTACATCGCCGCCGCGTCCACGTGCTGGTAGGACACGGTGACCTCCGGGTGCTCCCGGGAGACCTCCTCGACCTTGCGGGACCACAGCGAGCCGGAGTGGGTCAGCACGTTGGTCTTGTGGACCAGGGTGAGGTGCTTGCGCTCGCGGGCCATGGCCCGGCCGAACGCGTCCCGGACGACCCGCTCGACCCCGAACGCGGTGTTCACGCTGATCTCGGTGGCGACCTCGTGCGGGGTGTCCTTGCGCAGCGCGCCCCCGGCCCCCGAGTACGGCCCCTCGGTGCCCTCCCGGACGACGATCATGTCGATGGCGGGGTTGCCGCCCAGCGGGGTCCGTACGCCCGGGAAGAGCCGGACCGGCCGCAGGTTCACGTGGTGGTCCAGCTCGAACCGCAGCCGCAGCAGCAGGCCCCGCTCCAGCACGCCCGGCGGCACGCTGGGGTCGCCGACCGCGCCGAGCAGGATCGCGTCCTGCCCGCGCAGCTCGGTGACCACCGAGTCGGGCACCAGCTCGCCGGTGCGGTGCCAGCGCGCGGCCCCCAGGTCGTACGTCGTCGCGTCGACCTCGGCCACCACTTCGCGCAGGACCTTGAGGCCCTCCGCCACAACCTCGGGACCGATGCCGTCCCCGGGGATCACCGCGAGCCTCATGGGCTCGCAGGTTAGTCGACCCCCACCGCGGCCCGCCGGCAGGCTGCCCTACTCGGTGTCGATGTCGGCGCCGCGGACGGCGGTGGCCCCGATCGCGGTGCCGATCCCCTGCAGGACGTCGGCCGGGACGTTGCTGTCCACGGTGACCACCATCAGGGCCTCGCCGCCGCGCCGGGTGCGGCTGACCTGCGCCCCGGCGATGTTCACGCCGGCGTCGCCCAGCCGGGCGCCGACCGCGCCGACCACGCCCGGGCGGTCGGTGTAGCGGAAGAACAGCAGGTGCCCCTCCAGCCGCAGGTCCACGTCGTAGCCGTCGACCTCGGTCAGCTTCTCCTGCTGGGTCGGGCCGGTCAGGGTGCCGGACACGCTGACCGGCTCGCCGGTGGCCAGCACGCCGCGCACGGTGACCAGGTTGCGGTAGTCCTCGGCGTCGGCGTACGTGGCCAGGCCGACGTCGACGCCGCGGTCCTTGGCCAGCAGCGGCGCGTTGACGAAGGTCACCTGCTCGGAGACGACGTCGGAGAACACGCCCTTGAGCGCGGCGAGCTGCAGCACGCTGACGTCGTAGGCCGAGATCTCGCCGCGGACCTCGACGGTGATGCTCTGCGCGACCCCGGCGGCCAGCGCGGTGAACACCCGGCCCAGCTTCTCCGCCAGCGGCAGCCCGGGCCGGACCTCCTCGGCGACGGGGCCACCGGCCTGCACGTTCACCGCGTCCGGGACGAACTCGCCCATCAGCGCGAGCCGCACCGAGCGGGCGACCGCGAGGCCGGCCTTGTCCTGGGCCTCCACGGTCGAGGCGCCGAGGTGCGGGGTGACGACCACGCCGGGCAGCCCGAACAGCGGGCTCTCGGTCGCCGGCTCCTTGGGGAACACGTCGATGCCGGCCCCGGCCACGTGCCCGGACCGGATCGCGTCGGCCAGCGCGGCCTCGTCGACCAGCCCGCCGCGGGCGGCGTTGATGATCCGCACGCCCGGCTTGGCCAGGGCCAGCTCGCGGGCGCCGATCAGGCCGAGCGTCTCCGGGGTCTTCGGCAGGTGGATGGTGACGAAGTCACTCTCCGCCAGCAGCTCCTCCAGCCCGACCAGCCGGACGCCGATCTGGTCGGCCCGGGCCGGCTGGATGTACGGGTCGTACGCCAGCAGCCGGACGCCGAACGCGGCCAGCCGCTGCGCGACCAGCACGCCGATCTTGCCCAGGCCGACCACGCCGACGGTCTTGTCGGCCACCTCGACGCCGGTGAACTTCGACCGCTTCCACTGCCCGGCCTGCAGCGACGCGTCGGCGGCCGGCACGTTGCGGGCCACGGCCAGCAGCAGCGCGACCGCGTGCTCGGCCGCGCTGACGATGTTGGACGTCGGCGCGTTGACCACCATCACGCCGCGGGCGGTGGCGGCCGGCACGTCCACGTTGTCCAGGCCGATGCCGGCGCGGGCGACCACGGACAGCCGGGCCGCGGCGGCGAGGGCCTCGGCGTCCATCCTGGTGGCGCTGCGGATGAGGACCGCGTCCACGTCGGCCAGGGCCGGCAGGAGGGCGGCGCGGTCGGCGCCGTCGACGTGCCGGAGGTCGAAGTCCGCCGACAGCACCTCCAGCGCGGACGGCGCGAGCTCCTCGGCGACGAGGACGACCGGACGGCGCTCGGGCTGGGCCACTGGGGATTCCTCCTGGTACGCGGACGTGCGACTCGCTGCCATCGTAGCTACGCACAGCAGCGGGACCGGGCCCCGCACGGGGACCGGGAGAGCGTTCCGCGCCACACTGTCTTCACAGAAGTGGTGACGCACGTTACATTCGGTGCTGCCCGTGGGAGCGCTCACATCGAGCTTCCGGCGGGTCGCCGTGCGGCGACGGCGTGCACTCCCCGGTGTGCGCCGGGGCGTTCCCGAACGTCCCCCTTCCCTTCAGGAGAGCCGCATGTCCTCCCTCCCCCGCCTGGTCAGAGGCCGGCCGAGAGCCGCGTTGGCGCTGCTGGCCGCAGGCGCGCTCGGCCTGCCGCTCGCCGTCGCCACGGCCGGCCAGGCCGGCGCCGCCGCCGGCTGCCGGGTCGACTACACCGTGACCAACCAGTGGAACACCGGCTTCGGCGCCAACGTCACGGTGACCAACCTGGGCGATCCGCTGTCCTCGTGGACCCTGAAGTGGGCGTTCCCGGGCACCCAGCGGGTCGACTCGGGCTGGAACGGCAACTTCAGCCAGTCCGGCAACCAGGTGACCGTGACCAACGCGCCGTACAACGGCAGCCTGGGCACCGGCGCCTCGGTGGTGCCCGGCTTCAACGGCACCTGGTCCGGGTCCAACCCGGCGCCGACCGCGTTCACCCTCAACGGCGTGAGCTGCACCGGCGGCACCGGCCCGACGACGCCCCCGCCCACGACGCCGCCCCCCACCACGCCGCCGCCCACCACGCCGCCGCCGACCGACCCGCCGCCGCCCGGCTCGCACGTCGACAACCCGTACGCCGGCGCCACCTCGTACCTGAACCCGGACTACACCGCGCTGGTCACCACCGCGGCCAACGCGGTCGGCGGGACGCTCGGCACCAAGATGCGCGCGGTCGCCAACTACCCGACGGCCGTGTGGATGGACCGGATCGGCGCCATCGCCGGCGGCCCGGGCCGGCTCAGCCTCACCCAGCACCTCGACGCCGCGCTGGCCCAGCGCAGCGGCACCACCCCGATCACCATCCAGATCGTCATCTACAACCTGCCCAATCGGGACTGCGCGGCCGCCGCCTCCAACGGTGAGCTGCTGATCGCCGCAAACGGGCTGGCCCGCTACAAGGCCGAGTACATCGACCCGATCGCCGCGACCTTCGCCAACCCGAAGTACCGCGACCTGCGCATCGTGACGATCATCGAGCCCGACTCGCTGCCGAACCTGGTCACCAACCTCAACATGGCCAAGTGCGCCGAGGCCAACTCCAGCGGCGCCTACGTGCAGGGCGTCCAGTACGCGCTGGCGAAGCTCAACCCGATCTCCAACGTCTACAAGTACATCGACATCGCGCACTCCGGCTGGCTCGGCTGGGACTCCAACTTCGGCCCGGCCGTGCAGCTGCTGACCTCCACCGTGCGGGGCGCCACCCCGGGCGGCAGCCTGGGCATCGTGGACGGCTTCATCAGCAACACCGCCAACTACACCCCGGCGGTCGAGCCGTACCTGACCGACCCGAACCTGAACGTCGGCGGCCAGCCGCTGCGCTCGGCGAAGTTCTACGAGTGGAACCCGCAGTTCGACGAGGTCGACTTCACCACCGCGCTGCACCGGGCGTTCGTCTCGGCCGGCTTCCCGAGCAGCCTCGGCATGCTCATCGACACCTCCCGCAACGGCTGGGGCGGCGCGGCCCGGCCGTCCGGCGCGTCCGGCACGACCGTGGACACGTACGCGAACTCGGGCCGGATCGACCGGCGCGGGCACCGCGGCTCCTGGTGCAACCAGGCCGGGGCGGGCATCGGCGCCCGGCCGACGGCCAACCCCGTCGCCGGCACGGCGCTGGACGCGTACGTCTGGATCAAGCCGCCGGGTGAGTCCGACGGCACCAGCGACTCCCGCCAGACCACGCCGGACGACGAGGGCAAGCGGTACGACCCCAACTGCGACCCGACCAAGACCGGCTCCCTGACCGGGGCGCCGACCGGGGCCCTGCCGAACGCGCCGTCGGCCGGCAGCTGGTTCCCGGCGCAGTTCCGGATGCTCGTGGAGAACGCCTACCCGGCGATCTGACCGAGCGCACCGCGGCCCCCGTCCACGCCGGACGGGGGCCGCGGCCCGGCCCGGTGGCAACGGTCAGTGCCGCGGGACCTCGCCGGCGGTCTTGCCCTCGGCCGGGGCGTCCCCGGCGTCCGGCCGGCCCACCCGCAGCGGGCGGGTCCGGGCCCACAGCAGGAAGAGCAGCCCCACGGCCAGCATCCCCAGACCCATCCAGAGGTTGATCCGGATGCCGGCGGCCTTGTCGATCTCCGCCGGCGAGTCGAACAGGCCGACGACGATCAGCACGACGCCGTACAGGCCCATCAGGCCGCCGATCAGGTAGCGCAGGTCGAACAGCTTGGAGGCCGCGGACGCCGGCTCGCGCCCGGCCCCGTCCTTGACGTTGTCGGTCATGTCCGCGCTCCTAGAGGAAGATCAGGCTGAGGACGACGGTGATGCCCAGCGCGGTGAAGCCGAGCAGCTTGGGCGACTCCCACCAGACCGGCCTGGGGCCCTTGGGCGGCGCGCCCGGGTTGGGCACGCCGGCCACCAGCCCGGCCAGCTCGTGGACCGGTTTGGGGGTGGTGGCCAGCGAGACCGCGACCGTCACCACGGCGTCGGCGACGAAGGCGATGATCGCGCCGTAGAAGTTCTGCGACTGGGTCGACTCGATGGTCACCCACGGCTCCCACACGTCCCAGCCGCCGATGTTGAGCCCGGTGAAGGCGAAGTGGGCGACGGTGGCGGCGACGGTGCCCGAGACCAGGCCCCAGAAGCCGCCCCACGGGGTCGTCCGCTTCCACAGCATGCCGATGATGAACGTGGCGAACAGCGGCGCGTTGAAGATCGAGAACAGCAGCTGGATGTAGTTCATGATGTTCTCGTAGCCCGAGGCGATGAACGCGGTCCCGATGCCGATGACCACGCCGGCGATGGTCGCCACCCGGCCGACCCGCAGGTAGTACGCGTCCGGCCGGCCCGGCCGGAAGTACGGCCGCCAGATGTCGTACGTGAACACGGTGTTGAACGCGCTGACGTTGGCCGCCATGCCGGCCATGAACGCCGCCAGCAGGCCGGTCAGCGCGATGCCCAGCACGCCGTTGGGCAGCAGCTGGCCCATCAGCTGCGGGATCGCGTCGTTGTAGGTCGGGTTGTCGCCGCCCTGGCCGAGGTTCGGCACCAGCACCAGCGCGATGAGGCCCGGGATGATGGTCAGCGCCGGGATGAAGATCTTCGGGTACGCCCCGATGAGCGGGGTGCGCTGGGCCGCGGAGAAGTCCTTGGCCGCCAGCGCCCGCTGGACCTCCGCGAAGTTCGTCGTCCAGTAGCCGAAGGACAGCACGAAGCCGAGACCGAAGACGATGCCGATCCAGTCGCCGAGCGGGTTGGTCGGGTTCCCGACCGCGGTGCCGCCCCACTGGCTGAACAGCGCCTCGCCCTCGGCGCCGCGGGCCTCGATGGACCGGACGAGGCCGCTCCAGCCGCCGACCTCCTTGAGGCCGACGATGACGATCGGGATGAGCCCGGCCAGGATCACGAAGAACTGCAGCACCTCGTTGTAGATCGCGCCGGACAGCCCGCCCAGCGTGATGTACGCCAGCACGAAGCCCGCCGACACCACGATCGAGACCCAGATCGGCCAGCCGAGCAGGCTCTGGATGACCAGCGCCAGCGCGTAGAGGTTGACCCCGGCGATCAGCACCGAGGCCACCGCGAAGGTCCAGGCGTTGAACTGGTGGGTGGCGTTGTTGTACCGGCGGCGGAGGTACTCCGGCACCGAGTGGACCCGGGAGTTGTAGTAGAACGGCATCATCACCAGGCCGAGGAACACCATCGCCGGGACGGCGCCGATCCAGTAGAAGTGCACGGTGGAGATGCCGTACTCGGCGCCGTTGGCGGCCATGCCGAGGATCTCGATCGCGCCCAGGTTGGCCGAGACGAAGGCCAGCCCGGTCACCCAGGCGGGCAGCGACCGGCCGGACAGCAGGAAGTCCTCGCTGGTGGCGATGGCCCGCCGGGCCAGCAGGCCGATCGCGACGACGACCACGAAGTAGAAGGTGAGGATCGCGTAGTCGAGGAGGTTCACCCCCAGCCGGGTGCTCTCCGCCGCCAGGATCAATGACCTGTCCGTCATCCGGGCCTCCTACGCGCACACGCACCAGGGGCGGCAGCCCGCGCGGTCGCCCAAAGGACCACTGTCACCGGATTCCCGGTCGGTAAACCCCTGTTCCCGGGGCACCGGGGACGCCCGGGAACGGGAAAGGGGGCCCGCCGCCGCGGACCCCCTCCCCTCCTCACCACCGGTCAGGTGTTCTCGACGGCCACCTTGGCGTCCCGGGCCGGTGCGGCGTCGGCCGTCGGGGCCAGGCCCGGGCCGGCCGCGGACTTGCGGAGCAGGAGCAGCCCGGCGATCGCGGCGGCGAGCGCGAGGATCCCGGTCAGCAGGAAGGACTCGCGGTAGCCGAGCGGGACGCCGACGCCGCGGGCGGCCAGCACCGCGGCCACCGCGGCGATGCCGAGGGCGCCGCCGAGCTGGCGGGCGGTGGTGTTGAGCCCGACGCCGGTGGCGAACTTCAGCGGCGGCACCGCCAGCGCCGACACCGTGGACAGCCCGGTCATGGTCATGCCGAGCGCGGCCCCGCCGACCAGGCCGACCCACAGCCAGACGGTGAGGAACGCCGGCTCCTCGTCGATCACCGCGTACATCACCCAGCCGTTGACGGCGAAGAGCAGCATGCCGGCGACGATCGCGAGGCGCTGGGCCCGCGGGGTGGCCCGCTTGCCGACGATGATCGAGGCGATGGCCGAGGTGACCGCGCCCGGGGTGACCGCCAGCGCGCCCTCCAGGATCGAGTAGCCCCAGACCGAGGTGACGAACAGCGGGCCGGTGAGCAGCCAGCCGAACATCGCCGCGCCGGCCAGCAGGGACACGACGTTGGCCGAGGCGAACGCGTGGCTCTTCCACAGCGAGGTGTCGACCGCCGGGACCTCCTGGGTCCGGGAGCGCAGGACGCCGTAGAGGGTGAGCAGGGCACCGCCGACGATGCTGCCGATGGTGGACGGCTCGGACCAGCCCCAGTCGGTGCCCTTGGTCAGGCCGACGACCATGAGGGCGATGCCGATGGTGAGGACCAGCGAGCCCAGCGGGTCCGGCACCCGGCTGGCCGTCGGGCGGTCGTTGGTCAGCCGCTTGAGCGCGCCCGCGACGACCAGCAGGCCGATCGGGATGTTGATGAAGAAGACCGCGCGCCAGCTCGTGTACTCCACGAGCAGGCCGCCGATGACCGGTCCGGCCGCGGCCGCCATCGAGCCGGCGGCGCTCCAGATGCCGATCGCGACCGTCCGGCGCTCCGGGGCCGTGCCGTGCA
Source organism: uncultured Mycobacteriales bacterium (assembly GCA_902805565.1). Taxonomy (GTDB): domain Bacteria; phylum Actinomycetota; class Actinomycetes; order Mycobacteriales; family CADCTP01; genus CADCTP01. Next base: position 9,818 of record CADCTP010000009.1, on the reverse strand, counting down.
GCACGATGCCGAGCGAGGCCGGGATCATGCCGGCGGCGCCGGCGCCCTGCAGCGCGCGGGCCGCGATGAGGAACTCCATCGAGGGGGCGATCGCGCAGGCCAGCGAGGCGATGGTGAACAGCAGCACGGAGCCGACGAACAGCTTGCGCCGGCCGAGCACGTCGGCCAGCCGGCCGGCCCCGGTCAGCAGCGCGGCGAAGAGCACCGCGTACGCGCTGACGACCCAGGACAGGGTCGACACCGATGTCTCGGGGAAGTCCTCGGCCAGCGCGGGGAAGGCCACGTTGACCACGGTGGCGTCGAGGAACGCCAGGAAGGTGGCTCCTGACGTGATCATCAACAAGGTGGACGGCTTGACGGGCGTGGTGGCCGCCGAGCCGGTGGTCTGCGCCAAGGTGCGAGCTCCTCACCAGCTGGTACGGGACAGGTCCTGCTTCGACGAAATTCCATACCCTCGGTATGTCGAGAGTCAAGTCGCCGGGCCGCCAAATCCGTACCGCCGGTATGTTACCTGGTGGGAGCGCCGACGGCGGAGGGCCGGCTCCGGTGGGAGCCGGCCCTCGGGGCCGTGCGGTCGAGCGTGCGGGCCGGCGTCAGGCCGTCTCGGTGATCGGCCGGTCGACCCAGGACATCAGCCCGCGCAGCCGCGCGCCGACCTCCTCGATCGGGTGGCCGGCGGCCTTGTCCCGCAGCGCGGTGAAGTTCGGCCGGCCGGCGTCGTCGTCGGCGATCAGCTCGCGGGTGAACGTGCCGTCCTTGATCTCGGCCAGCACCTGCTTCATCGACGCCCGCACGTGCTCGTCGACGATCCGCGGGCCGCGGGTCAGGTCGCCGTACTCGGCGGTGTCGGACACCGAGTAGCGCATCCGCGCGATGCCGCCCTCGTACATGAGGTCGACGATCAGCTTCAGCTCGTGCAGCACCTCGAAGTACGCCACCTCCGGCTGGTAGCCGGCCTCGACCATGGTGTCGAAGCCGGCCTGCACCAGCGCGGTGGTGCCGCCGCAGAGCACCGCCTGCTCACCGAAGAGGTCGGTCTCGGTCTCCTCGGTGAACGTGGTCTGGATGACCCCGGCGCGGGTGCCGCCGATGCCCTTGGCGTACGACAGCGCCAGCGGCATCGCGGTGCCGGAGGCGTCCTGCTCCACCGCGACCAGGCACGGCACGCCCTTGCCGTCGGAGAACTGCCGGCGGACCAGGTGGCCGGGGCCCTTCGGCGCGACCATGGCCACGTCCACGCCCTCCGGCGGGGTGATCAGGCCGTACCGGATGTTGAGGCCGTGGCCGAAGAACAGCGCGTCCCCCGGGACCAGGCTCGGCGCCACCGCCTCGGTGAACAGCGTGCGCTGCACGGTGTCCGGCGCGAGGATCATGATCAGGTCGGCCTCCTCGCAGGCGTCCGCGGGGGTGAGCACCCGCAGCCCCTCCGACTCGGCCTTCTCCCGCGACTTCGACCCCTCCGGCAGCCCGATCCGCACGTCCACGCCGGAGTCGCGCAGGGACAGGGAGTGCGCGTGGCCCTGGCTGCCGTAGCCGAGCACGGCCACGGTCCGGTTCTGGATCAGGCCGAGGTCGGCGTCGTCGTCGTAGTACATCCGGGCTGGCATGGAAACCCTCTCTGGCGGTGTCTGGTGCGGACGGACTTCAGGCGGAGCGGTCGAGCGAGCGCAGCGCGGTGCCGGTGATCGAGCGGGGGCCGCGGCCGACGGCGACCATGCCGGACTGGACCATCTCGCGGATCCCGTACGGCTCCAGCACCTTCAGCAGCGCCGACAGCTTGTCCGCGGTGCCGGTCGCCTCGATGGTGACGGTCTCGGTGCCGACGTCGACCACCTTGGCCCGGAACAGCTGGGCCAGCTCCAGCACCGCGCTGCGCACCGCGGCGTCGGCCCGCACCTTGACCAGCAGCAGCTCGCGCTGCACCGACTGGGCGGCGTCCAGCTCGACGATCTTGATCACGTTGACCAGCTTGTTCAGCTGCTTGGTGACCTGCTCGAGCGGGAGCTGGTCGACGACCACGACGATCGTCATCCGGGAGATGTCGGCGTGCTCGGTCGGCCCGACCGCCAGCGACTCGATGTTGAAGCCGCGCCGGCTGAACAGCCCGGACACCCGGGCCAGGACGCCCGGCTTGTTCTCGACCAGCACCGACAGCGTGTGATGAGTGCTCACGGTTAACCCTCGACCTCGTCCCAGACCGGCCGCACGCCGCGGGCGGCCATGATCTCGTCGTTGCTGGTGCCGGCCGGCACCATCGGCCACACCTGGGCGTCCTGGCCGACGATGAAGTCGATGACGACCGGCTGGTCGTTGATCCCCATCGCCTTCTCGATCGCCGCGTCGACGTCCTCGCGGGACTCGCAGCGCAGCCCGACGCAGCCCAGCGCGTCGGCGAGCTTCACGAAGTCCGGGATCCGGTGCTTGTGGGTGCCGAGGTCGGTCTGGCTGTACCGCTCGGAGTAGAAGAGGTTCTGCCACTGCCGGACCATGCCGAGGTTGCCGTTGTTGATCACGGCCACCTTGATCGGGATGCCCTCCAGCGCGCAGGTGGCCAGCTCCTGGTTGGTCATCTGGAAGCAGCCGTCGCCGTCGATCGCCCACACCGTCGCGTCCGGGCGGCCCATCTTGGCGCCCATCGCGGCCGGCACGGAGTAGCCCATGGTCCCGGCGCCGCCGGAGTTCAGCCAGGTGTACGGGTTCTCGTACTGGATGAACTGCGCGGCCCACATCTGGTGCTGGCCGACGCCGGCGACGTACAGGGCCTCGGGGCCGGCGATCTTGCCGAGCCGCTCGATGACGTACTGCGGGGCCAGCGAGCCGTCGGTCGGCTCCTCGTAGCCCAGCGGGTACGTGGTGCGCCAGGAGTCGCACTGCGCCCACCAGCCGGTGAGGTCGGCCCGGTGGCCGGCCTCGTACTCGGCCCGGACCGCGGCCACGAGCTGCGCGATGACCTCCTTGCAGTCACCGACGATCGGCACGTCGGCCATCCGGTTCTTGCTGATCTCGGCCGGGTCGATGTCGGCGTGCACGATCAGCGCGTGCGGCGCGAAGGACGACAGCTTGCCGGTGACCCGGTCGTCGAAGCGGGCGCCCAGGGTGATGAGCAGGTCCGCCTTCTGCAGCGCGCTGACCGCCGCCACCGTGCCGTGCATGCCGGGCATGCCCAGGTGCTGCGGGTGGCTGTCCGGGAACGCGCCGCGGGCCATCAGCGTGGTGACGACCGGGATGCCGGTCAGCTCGGCCAGCCGGCGCAGCTCGGCCGCCGCGTGCGCCTTGAGCACGCCGCCGCCGACGTAGAGCACCGGGCGCCTGGCCTCGGCGATGAGCCGGGCCGCCTCCCGGATCTGCTTGCCGTGCGGCTTGAGCACCGGCCGGTAGCCGGGCAGGTCCAGCGCCGGCGGCCAGGCGAAGGTCGTCTGCGCCTGCAGGATGTCCTTGGGCAGGTCGACCAGCACCGGGCCGGGCCGGCCGGTGAGCGCGATGTGGAACGCCTCGGCGATCGTCCGCGGGATGTCCGCGGCGTCCTGCACCAGGAAGTTGTGCTTGGTGATCGGCATGGTGATGCCGCAGATGTCGGCTTCCTGGAAGGCGTCCGTGCCGATCGAGGCGGACGGCACCTGGCCGGTGATGGCCACGATCGGCACCGAGTCCATGTACGCGTCGGCGATCGGGGTGACCAGGTTGGTCGCGCCCGGGCCGGAGGTCGCCATGCAGACGCCGACCTTGCCGGTGGCCTGGGCGTACCCCTCGGCCGCGTGGCCGGCGCCCTGCTCGTGCCGGACCAGCACGTGCCGGACGGCGGTGGAGTCGAACAGCGGGTCGTACGCCGGGAGGATCGCGCCGCCCGGGATGCCGAAGACGACATCCGCCCCGACCGCTTCGAGCGAGTGCACCAGCGACTGGGCACCGGTGACCGATCTGTTGCTGTCTGTCATCGCTGCGGACCCCTCCACGGGTCGGATAACTGAAGTTGCCCAACAAAAAACCCCTCGTGCCGCGGGGCACTGAGGGGCTGCGCGTCGACCTGTCGGGCCGGCGCGCTACTCAATTACGAGGGTCAGGCAGATGCTCACGAACGGGACGGTAGGCGGATCCGTCGGGCGGCGTCAACTCGTCGTCCCAGCACTTGGGATCACTGTCCCGGATCCGACCGCCCCACGGCCCGGTTCGCGGACCGTCCCTTGACACATTCCCATGTGGGCATGTAACTTCGGGTCATGGCACGAGCGGCGACGACGACCGACGCGTTCAACGCGGTGGCCGAGCCACGGCGACGACAGATCCTCGACCTCCTGGCGGCAGGTGAACGGCCGGTCAACGACCTGGTCGAGGACCTCGGCCTGGCCCAGCCGCTGGTGTCCAAGCACCTGCGGGTGCTGCGGGAGGTGGGATTGGTCCAGGTGCGCGACGAGGGCCGACGCCGGCTCTACCGGCTCGACGCCCGGCCGCTGCGGTCGATCTCGGAGTGGCTGCGGCCGTTCGAGCAGGCCATGTCGGAGCGGTTCGACCTGATGGACGACGTGATCCAGGAGCTCAAGGCACAGGAGGACGGACGATGATCACCACCAACTCGGCGACGGTGACCCTGCCGACCGACACCCAGATCCACATCGCGCGGGAGTTCGACGCACCCAGGCACCTGGTGTGGAAGGCGTACACCACGCCGGAGCTGATCCGGCGCTGGTGGGCCGGCAGCCACGGCACCGTCACCGTGGCCGAGGTGGACCTGCGGGTCGGCGGGCGCTGGCGGCACGTGCTGGTCACCGGCGACGACGCCGAGGTCGGCTTCCACGGGGAGTACCGCGAGGTCCGGCCGTACGACCGGCTGGTCAACACGGAGATCTACGAGGGCGCGCCGGAGGGCGGCGTCAGCGTGGTCACCAGCACCTTCACCGAGACCGACGGCCGGACCCTGCTCACCCAGCTCTGCGAGTACGGCTCCCGGGAGGTCCGGGACGCGGTCATCGACTCGGGCATGGAGGGCGGCATGCAGTCCTCGTACGACGAGCTGGAGAAGGTGGCCACTTCGCTGGCCTGAACCGGACGCAACATTGCCACCCCCGGTGGGGTGCGGCAGCATCGGGGGCACGGGCGGCGACCGGACTACCGGGCGGCCGCCGCCCGTCCCGCCCTCCCGCCGGTCCCGGCCGGTCGGGTCAGCCGCAGACGGCGCCCTGGGCGGCCGAGCCGACGAGCTTGGCGTACTTGGCCAGGGCGCCGGTCTCGTACCGGGGCGGGCGGGGCTTCCAGTCGGCCCGGCGGCGCTCCAGCTCGGCCGGCTCGACGAGCAGGTCGAGCGTGCGGGCGGTCATGTCGAGCCGGATCCGGTCGCCGTCGCGCACCAGCGCGATCGGGCCGGCGTGCGCGGCCTCCGGGGCGACGTGGCCGATGCACGGGCCGGCGGTGGCGCCGGAGAACCGGCCGTCGGTGAGCAGCAGCACGTCGTTGCCGAGGCCGGCGCCCTTGATCGCGGCGGTGACGGCGAGCATCTCGCGCATGCCGGGGCCGCCGGCCGGGCCCTCGTACCGGATGACGACGGCGTCGCCGGCCCGGATGTGCCCGTCCACGACGGCCGCCATCGCGTCCTTCTCGTCGTCGAAGACCCGGGCGGTGCCCTCCAGCACCGCCATCTCGAACGACGCGCTCTTCACCACGGCGCCCTCGGGCGCCAGCGAGCCGCGCAGGACGGTGAGCCCGCCGGTGCGGTGGATCGGCTCCGCCAGCGCGCGGATGATCTTGCCGTCCGGGTCGGGCGGGGAGATCGCCGTCAGCTCCTCGCCGAGGGTGCGGCCGCTGACGGTGAGCGTGTCGCCGTGCAGGACGCCGGCGTCCAGCAGCGCGCGCAGCACCACCGGGATGCCGCCGATGCGGTCGACGTCGGTCATCACGTACCGGCCGAACGGCTTCACGTCGGCCAGGTGCGGGGTCCGGTCGCCGACCCGGTTGAAGTCGTCCAGGGTCAGCTCGACCCGGGCCTCGGCCGCGATCGCCAGCAGGTGCAGCACCGCGTTGGTGGAGCCGCCGACCGCCATCACCACCGCGATGGCGTTCTCGAACGCCTCCTTGGTCAGGATCTTCCGGGCGGTGATGCCGGCGTCGAGCTGGGTGAGGACCGCCTCGCCGCTGCGCACCGCGAAGCCCTCGCGGCGGCGGTCCACCGCCGGCGGGGAGGCCGAGCCGATCAGCGCCATGCCCAGCGCCTCGGCCGCCGCGGCCATCGTGTTCGCCGTGTACATGCCGGCGCAGGAGCCCTCGGTCGGGCAGGCGTGCCGCTCGATGTCGTCCAGCTCGGCCCGGGTGATCCGGCCGGTCGCGCAGGCGCCGACGCCCTCGAAGGCGTCCAGGATCGTGAGGTCCTTGTCGCCGAGCCGGCCGGGCAGGATCGTGCCGCCGTAGAGGAAGCACGCCGCCAGGTCCATCCGGGCCGCGGCCATCAGCATCCCGGGCAGCGACTTGTCGCAGCCGGCCAGCAGCACCATGCCGTCCAGCCGCTCGGCGTGCACCATCAGCTCGACCGAGTCGGCGATCACCTCCCGGGAGACCAGCGAGGCCCGCATGCCCTCGTGGCCCATCGAGATGCCGTCGGAGACCGCGATGGTGGTGAACTCCATCGGGTAGCCGCCGGCCTGCCGCACGCCCTCCTTGGCCCGCTTGGCCAGCCGGTCGAGCGGCAGGTTGCACGGGGTCACCTCGTTCCAGGACGAGGCGACGGCGATCTGGGGCTTGGCGAAGTCCTCGTCGGTCATGCCCACGGCCCGCAGCATCGCCCGGGCGGGCGCCCGCTCCATGCCGTCGGTGACCTCGTGGCTGCGCGGCTTCGGGTGTGCCTGTGGCCGGCCCTGTGCGTCACTCACGGTTGCGCAGGCTACTCCGGGCGGGGGATGGAAGGATGGAGCCCGTGAGCGAGTACGTCGCGCCGCCCGGGTACGCGGTGGTCGCGCCCGACTGGGACCGCGAACTGCTGCGCCCGGTGCTGCTGCGCTGCGAGCGGTGCGCGGCGCTGGTGCTCGGTGCCGGCGACTGCGACCGGCACGACGCCTGGCACGCCGAGCTGGTGCCGTACCCGCGGGCGGGGTCGTGACCGCGGCCGCGCCCGGCGACGGCGACCCGCTGCTGCGGATCCGGATGCCGCGGCAGTCCCTGATCGGGCTGGGGACGGCCGCGTTCGTCACGCTCCCGCTGGTCTTCGCCTGGCCGTGGCTGGCGCCGCTCTGGCTGGTCCCGGTGGTCGGGCTGGTGGCGGTGCTGCGCAGCGGGGTGGACGCCGACCGCGCCGGGCTGACCGTGCACACGCTGCGGGGCGCCCGGCCGCTGCGCTGGGACGGCGTGCGGGGGCTGCGGATCCGCCGGAACACGGTCTGGGCCGTCCTGGCCGACGACTCGGCGGTACGGCTGCCGGTGGTCCGGCCCCGGCACCTGCCGCTGCTGGCCTCGGTCAGCGGCGGCCGGCTGCCCGACCCCTCGGCCGGCGCTCAGTAGCCGTCGGAGACCACGTTCGCCAGCGGCTCGCCGCCGGCCCAGCGGCCGAGCTGCTCGGCGACCAGCGCGAACGCCCGCGCCGGGAAGCCGGTGACCGCGCCGGCGACATGCGGGGTGAGCAGCAGGCCCGGGGCGTCCCAGAGCGGGGAGCCGGGCGGCAGCGGCTCGGGGTCGGTGACGTCGAGCGCGGCCCGCAGCCGGCCCGCGGTCAGCTCGGCGAGCAGCGCCCCGGTGTCGGCGACCGGGCCGCGGGAGGCGTTCACCAGCAGCGCGCCGTCGCTCATCCGGGCCAGGAACGCCGCGTCCACCAGCCCGCGGGTGGCGTCGGTCAGCGGCACCACCACCACGACCACGTCCGCGTGCGGCAGCAGGTCGGGCAGCTCCTCGACGCCGTGGGCGCCGGGCCGGGCCCGCCGGGCCACCATCGTCACCGTGGTGTCGAACGGCAGCATCCGGCGCCGGACGGACTCCCCCACGTCGCCGGCCCCGACCACCAGCACCCGGCTGCCGGCCAGCTCGCCGGTGAACCGCTGGCCCCAGCGGTGCGCGGCCTGGTCGCGGACGAACGCCGGGATCTCCCGCAGCGAGGCCAGCACCGCCGCCAGCACCCACTCCGACGTCGAGCCGCCGTGCACGCCGCGGGCATCGCAGAGCAGCACGCCGTCCGGCAGCCGGCCCACGTACGCGTCGGCGCCGGCGGTGGTCAGCTGGACGACCTCCAGCCGGGGCAGCCCGGCGAGCTGGCGGTCCAGGGCGTCCGGCGACATGTACTGCGGGACCCAGAAGCCGGCCTCGGCCGCCTCGGGGGGCGGGTCGCCGTCCGGCGCCCAGACCGCGACCCGCACCCCGTCGGGCAGCGGTCCGAGCAGGTCACGGCCCTGTACGGACGGCAGCACGGCGACACGGGACGGCACCCGGCGAGCCTAGGCGATCCCCCGGACGGCCGGTGGCGGGACCGCGTACCGGGCCGGCGGGTGACGGAGGCGCGACCCGGCGCCACAGTGGCCCGGCGCGGCGGCCGCGGCTCACGGGTAGCACACAGCCGCCCGGGAAGACTGCTCGGCATGAGGCGTACCTCGCGCGGGCTGCTGGCGCTGGCGACGGCGCTGCTGCTGTCCGGCTGCAGCGCCGCGGAGGCTTTGCGCCCCGACCCGACCTGGGTGCCCAAGCCGGAGGGGCCGCCGCCGGCCGAGCTGCCGCAGCCGGCCCCGGAGCGGGCCCAGCCGGCACCGGGCGAGCCGGGCGAGCCGGGCGGCCCGGACGCCGGCACCGCCGACGACCCGAACGTGGTCGCCATCGGGCTGACCCTCCCCTGGGGCCTGGCGGTGCTGCCGGACGGCACGGCGCTGGTCGGCGAGCGGACCACCGGCCGGCTGCTGCAGGTCCAGCCGCAGCGCGCGCCGGCCAAGCCGCTGATGCGGGTCCCCGGCCTGGACGCCGCCGGCGACGGCGGGCTGCTCGGGCTGGCGCTGTCGCCGACCTTCCGGCAGGACGAGCTGGTCTACGCGTACGTGACCACCCGCGCCGACAACCGGGTCGTCCGGTTCACCGTCGGCGGCGAGGTCACCCCGGTGCTGACCGGCATCCCGCGCGGGCGCACCGGCAACGGCGGCCGGATCGCCTTCGGCGCGGACGGGACGCTGTACGTGGCCACCGGCGACGCCGGCCGGCCCGCACTGGCCGCGAACCGGGCCAGCCTGGCCGGCAAGGTGCTGCGGATCACCACCTTCGGCCGGCCTGCGCCCGGCAACCCGGACCCGGCCTCGCCGGTCCTCAGCACCGGGCACGGCGCGGTGGCCGGGATGTGCCTGAGCGGGTCGGACCAGGTCTACACGACGGAGCCGGCCTCGGCGGCGACCGACGAGGTCAACCGGGTGGAGCCGGGCCGCGACCACGGCTGGCCGAGCCCGCGCGCCGGGTCGGCGGCGGCGGAGCGGACGCTGCCCGCGGCCCGGGCCGGGGTGGCCGGCTGCGCGGTGCTCGAGCGCGGCCTGTTCGTGGCCAGCACCACCGGCCAGCGGCTGTACGCGCTGCCGCTGGACGGCTCCGGCCGGGTCGGCCTGCCCGCCGACTTCCTGGCCGGCGCGTACGGGCGGCTGCGAACGGTCGTCGCCGGCCCGGACGGCGCGCTCTGGCTCACCACGTCGAACAAGGACGGCGCCGGGAAGCCCACCCCGCAGGACGACCGGGTGATCCGGATCCTGCCGCCGGCCGGGACCACCAACTCCCCGGCCTGACCCGTACGCCCCCGGTCCCCGAGGAGGACGCCGATGACGCCGCACATCCCGACCAGCCGGGTCCGCCGCCGCGGCCGGGCGCTGCCCGGGCCGGCCGCCGTG
>CADCTP010000008.1 GCA_902805565.1 uncultured Mycobacteriales bacterium | reverse complement strand
TGGGCCCGCAGCCCGGCGGCACCGCGCCCGCCGATCGGCCACAGCACCGGCCCGCCCGTCGCGTCCGGGGCCGGGGCCGGGGCCGGCGCGCCGGCCGGCGCCGCGGTGAGCACCAGGTGGCAGTTGGTGCCGCCCATGCCGAACGAGCTGACCCCGGCCACCCGCCGCCGGTCCGGGCGCGGCCAGTCGGTGAGCTCCCCGACCACGCGCAGGCCCAGCTCGGCCAGCGGGATGCCCGGGTGCGGGCGGGTGAAGTGCAGGCTGGCCGGGATCCGGCCGTGCTCGACGCTCAGCGCCGCCTTGAGCAGGCCGACCGCGCCGGCGGCGCCCTCCAGGTGGCCCACGTTGGTCTTCGCCGAGCCGACCAGCAACGGCGCGTCGGCCGGCCGGCCCGCGCCGAGGACGGCACCCAGCGCGGCCGCCTCCACCGGGTCGCCGACCCGGGTGCCGGTGCCGTGCAACTCCACGTACCGCACGTCGGCCGGGTCCACCCCGGCCCGCCCGTACGCCGCCCGCAGCACCGCCCGCTGGGCCGCCGGGCTCGGCGCGGTCAGCCCGTCGGTGGCGCCGTCGTTGTTGACCGCGCTGCCGGCGATGACACAGTGGACCGGGTCGCCGTCGCGCAGCGCCGCCCGCAGCGGCTTGAGCGCGAGCACCACCCCGCCCTCGCCCCGGACGAACCCGTCCGCGCGCGCGTCGAACGTGTGGCAGCGGCCGGCCGGCGACAGCCCGCCGAACCGGGCGGAGGCCAGGTCGGTGCTCCGGGCGGTGAGGATGAGGTTGACCCCGCCGGCCAGGGCCAGCTCGCACTCCCCGGAGCGCAGGCTCTCGCAGGCCAGGTGGACGGCGACCAGCCCGGAGGACTGGGCGGTGTCCACGGTCAGGCTGGGGCCGGTCAGGCCCAGCGCGTACGACAGGCGGTTGGCGATCATGCCGCGGTGCGAGCCGGTCATGGTGTGCCGGGTGACGGCGGCGTGCCGGCGCAGCAGGTCGGCGTAGTCGTCCCAGATCGCGCCCACGAACACGCCCGCCCGGCTGCCGGCCAGCCGGTCGGGGCGGATCGCGGCGTCCTCCAACGCCTCCCAGCCCAGCTCGAGCACGAGCCGCTGCTGCGGGTCCGTCGCCGCGGCCTCGCGCGGGGAGATGCCGAAGAAGTCGGCGTCGAAGGCGTCCACCCGGTCCAGGAAGCCGCCGGGGGTGGCGTCGGTGCCGTCCCGGTCGGCCGGGAACGCGGTGACCGCGTCGCCGCCCTCCCGCAGCAGCCGCCAGAACGCCGCGGGGTCGGGTGCCCCGGGCAGCCGGCAGGCCAGCCCGACGACCGCGACGGGCTCGCCCGCGGCCGGTTCGCTGATGGGTACGGGCACCGCGCCATCGTCGGCGAGCCCTCTAAAGCGGGCCCAAACGCGGCGCGGTTCCCGGGACGACCAGGTGATTTAGCCGGACGCTATCGGCACTGCAGGACCCCGGCCGACCATGGCCGCACCACAGCGCGCCGCCGCCGCCGACGGCCCGGCCCGGAGCCGGTAGGGGCTCCCGGCTAGGGGCACGCCTCCCCGCCCCGCCCGCGCCACCCCTCACCACGTCCCGGCCGGCCGCCGACACTAGGGGCCCGGACGGCCCGGACAAGGGTTCAGCGGGCGGACCTCCGCTTCCTAGATTGAGGGTGGCTCCGAGCCGACGGCGCGACCCGCCCGCCGGCCGTCGGGCCACGAGAGGGGAAGCGATGGCCCTGGCGTCGAGCGGCGCCGGCACCTGGCTGCGGAGGTACCACGCCAGCCCGCAGGCCGCGGTGCGGCTGGTCTGCTTCCCGTTCGCCGGCGGCTCGGCGAGCTACTACTTCCCGTTCTCCCAGCTGTTGGCCCCCGGCATCGAGGTCCTCGCGGTGCAGTACCCGGGCCGGCAGGACCGACACCACGAGCCGTGCGTCGACACCGTCCCGGAGCTGGCCGGCGGCATCTTCGCCGGGCTGCGGGCCGAGACGCCGGCCGGCGACGACCGGCCGCTGGTCCTCTTCGGACACAGCCTCGGCGCGGTCCTCGCCTTCGAGGTGGCGCTGCGCCTGCAGCGCGCGACCGGCCGGCCACCGGCCCACCTGTTCCTCTCCGGTGGCCGGGTGCAGCCGTACCGCACCGCGGGGGTCGCCGACGACGCCGGGCTGCTGGCCGAGCTGCGCACGATGGGCGGGACCGACGACCGGCTGTTCGACAGCGCGGAGCTGCAGGCGATGGTGCTGCCCGCCGTCCGGGCCGACTACCGGGCGATCGCCCGGTACGTCCCTCCCGGCGGCGGCGCCCGGGTGGACTGCCCGATCACCGCGCTGATCGGCGACGCCGACCCGCGCACCACCCCGCGCGAGGCCGCGGGCTGGGGCGCGTGCACCACGGCCGGGTTCGACCTGCGGGTGTTCCCGGGCGGCCACTTCTACCTCGACAACTGCCGGGCCGCCGTGCTCGACGTCATCACCAGCACGCTGCGGGGGCTGCCCGGGGCGGCGCGGAACGCACCGGAGGGGGCGCGCCATGCGCTTTGAGATCATGGGACCGCTGCGGGTCGTGGACGGCGGCGAGACCTACACCATCGGGGCGCGGAAGATCGAGATCCTGCTGACGGTGCTGCTGGTCCGGGCCGACTCGGTCGTGCCCGCGGGCGAGCTCATGAAGGAGATCTGGGGCGACGTGCCGCCCCGCCGGGCCAGCGCCGGGCTGCACGTGTACATCTCCCACGTCCGCAAGTTCCTGCAGCGCCCCGGCCGGGACGGCGGGCCGGTCAGCACCCGCTCGCCGGGCTACGTGCTCCAGCTGGGTTCGGACGAGCTGGACTCCCGCCGCTTCGAGCAACTGATGCAGCAGGGCCGCGCGCACGCCCGCGCCGGCCGGCACGAGCCGGCCGCGGCCGACTTCGAGCAGGCGCTGGCGCTGTGGCGGGGCCCGCAGCTGGACGAGTGCCACGGGCCGGTGCTGCAGGGGTTCCAGACCTGGCTGCGGGAGGCCCGGCTGGAGTGCCTGGAGATGCTGGTCGAGTCCCGCCTGGCGCTCGGGCGGCACCGGGAGACCGTGAACGACCTGGTCCGGCTGACCACCGAGCACCCGCTCCGGGAAACCTTCCACCAGCAGCTGATGCTGACCCTGCACCGGTGCGGGCGGCGGGCCGACGCGCTGCGGCAGTACCAGGTGGCACGCCGGCTGCTGGACGAGGAGCTGGGGCTGCCGCCCTGCCGGGCGCTGCAGGAGCTGCACCAGGCGATCCTCACCGCCGACGACGACCGCCTCGAGCCGTGGAGCGGGCCGGGGCAGCCGGTGCTGTCCCGGGGGTGAGGCCGCCCGCTGGGCGGGCCCGCCCGGGCCGGCGCTACCCGACCTGGCGGGCCAGGTCCAGCAGGTCGGCGGCCACCCGGTCGGGCGCCTCGGCGTGCAGGTGGTGGTCGGCGTCCTGGAACCAGGACACGGTAGGCCGGGCCAGGGCCTCGACCGCCTCCGCCACCCGCCGGCGCACCTCGTCGGCGTACGTGGCCAGGGCCGTGGGCACGTTCGGCATGAGCAGGACCGGCACCGCGACCCGGGACAGCCACTGCTCGGGGGCCTCGGCCCGCAGGCTGCGCACGATCGAGTCCAGCTGCTCCTCCGACTGGCGCGGCACCAGCAGGCCGTCGGCCCCGAGCCGGTAGTCGGCCAGCCGGGCCTCGATGCTCGTCGCCGACCACCCGGGATGCACGAACCGCAGGTATTCCCGCATGGCGTCGGGGGTCGACGTGCCCACCTGCGCGCGGCGGAAGACCTCGGTGATGTGGGCCCAGAACATGCGGCTCACCGGGGTGTCGAAGTCGAACCAGCCGCCGTCGACCAGGGCCAGCCCGGCGACCAGCGCCGGCTCCTCGACGGCCAGCCGCAGGGACAGCGTCCCGGACCAGGAGTGGCCGGCGACCAGCGCGCCGGTCAGCCCGAGCCCGGCGCAGGCGCGGGCCAGGTCCCGGGCCGCGGTGGCGTTGTCGTACCCGCCGGCCGGCGCGTCCGAGCGGCCGTGGCCGCGCAGGTCGACCGCGTGCACGTCGTGGCCGTGCCCGGCGAGCCGGTCGGCCACCTCGTCCCACATGCGGGCGTTGGACATCAGGCCGTGCAGCAGCAGGAACGGCCGGCCGGTGCCCGTACCGCGCCGCTGCCGGACGGACAGCGACACCGGCGCGCCGTCCTCCTCGTCGACGACGACGAACCGCTCGACGACCGGCGCCGCCGGCGGCGCGTCAGGGACGCCGTGCGGTGATGAGGACATAGCCGAGCTCGGGCATCCGCCCCAGCGCCGCCTGGTTGCTGACGAACAGCTCGAAGCCCTCGACACCGAGGATGTCGACGTACTGCTCGCGCCGCGCGGTCATCCAGTTCACGTACTCGATGTGGTTGCGGGCGGTCTCCCGGGTCACGTCGGTGACGTCCGTGGTGACCAGGCCGGCGCCGCTGATGTGCTCCTCGTACTCGGCGAGCGTGGCCAGCGACGCGTACACCGTGGTGTCGCTGACCGGCACCGCGCTGCGCTGCTCCGGCGGCAGCTCCCGGTAGGTCATGTCGGCGATCGCGATCCGCCCGCCCGGCCGCACCACCCGCGCCATCTCGGCCAGCACCCGGCCCTTGTCCGGCATGTGCAGCATGGACTCCAGGGCCCAGGCGTGGTCGAACGAGGCGTCCGGGAACGGCAGGTTCATGGCGTCCACCTGCTCGAAGCGGACGCGGTCGGCCAGGCCGGCGGCCCGGGCGCCGTCGTTGCCGCGGGCCACCTGCCGCTCGCTGACCGAGATGCCGACCACCTCGACGTCGCGGGCCCGCGCCAGCTGCAGCGCGGGGGCGCCGTTGCCGCAGCCGACGTCGAGCATCCGCTGGCCCGGCCCGGGATCGACCCGCCGGATCATCTGGTCGGTCATCTCGGCCATGGCCTGTTCGAAGGTCGCCGGGTCGTCATCGCCCGACCAGTAGCCGAAGTGGAGGTTGGCGTCGCCCTCGGCCATCACGTCGAAGACGCGATGGTCGTAGTACTTCCCGATGACAATCGGGTTCGGCGCCGCCGTCCGGTTGACCGTCGCAGGTCGTTTGGCCGTCACAGCACGGATGCTTCAATCGGCGGCGCCGCTCGACAACCCCTGAACCGCCCCGTAGCCACCCCTAACCGGCCACCCCGGCCGCTCTCAGTTGGCCGGCATGTCCCGCCGGCGCAGGCCGGTCAGGCCAACCGCGGTGACGACCACCGCGACGGCGGTCAGCACGATCAGCGGCATGGCCGAGAAGTCGCCGCCGGGCAGCTTCGGCGTGTGGGTGAACGGGGAGACGTCCAGCAGCCCCTGGGGCAGGTCCAGGGCCGCGCCGACGTCGCCGAGCAGCACGCACAGGGCCAGCGCCCCCCAGGCCGCCGCCGCAAGCC
Organism: uncultured Mycobacteriales bacterium; assembly: GCA_902805565.1. GTDB lineage: Bacteria > Actinomycetota > Actinomycetes > Mycobacteriales > CADCTP01 > CADCTP01. The sequence continues at coordinate 4,813 of CADCTP010000008.1, read as the reverse complement.
GCGGCAGCAGGCCGAACAGCGCGACGGTGACGGCGGCGAGCACCCAGACCGCGGGCAGCTGCGCCAGCCCGGCCCCCAGCAGCCGGGACGTCTGCCGGCCGGCCTCCCCGCTGGTCGCCGCGGCGGCCAGCGCGCCCACCGCCAGCAGCAGCGCCGGACCGACGAAGGCGAAGACCAGGTGGCCGGCGGCCCACCGCAGCCGGCCGGTCGCGGTGGCGAGCAGGATCTCCGAGCGCTGGCCGGACTCCTCGGCGTCGAGCCGGCGGGCGGCCTGGATCGCGTACCCGGCGGCGAGGATCGCCATCAGGCCCATCATCGCGCTGAGCCAGGCGTCGACGGCCGCGCCGGTGCCGCCCAGGCGGGCCAGCACGTCCCGCAGCCGGCCGTTGCCGTCGTCGTCGATGCTGTCGGCCACCGTCCGGGCCACGCTGCCGTAGAGCAGGCCGGCGACGGCGAAGGCGACCAGCCAGCCCAGCAGCGAGCCGCGCTGCAGCCGCCGGGCCAGCGCGCCCGCCGAGCGCAGGCCCGGCGCCGCCGTGGCCGGTCCCGGGCGCTCGTCGATCACCCCGGAGCCGATGTCCCGCCGCGCGGAGACCGCGACCGCCGTCGCGGACAGCACCGCCACGGCGGCCAGCGCGACCAGCAGCACCCACCAGCGGTTGCTGTCGTACGCCCGGATCTGCTGCGCCCAGCCGATCGGCGACAGCCAGGTCAGCCAGCCCAGGGCGCCGCCGTTGACCGCGCTGACGTCCCCGAGCGCCCGCACCAGGAACGTCACGCCGAGGGTCCCCAGGGCGATGCCCCGGGCCGCCATCGGGCTGGTGGTCAACTGGGCGGCCAGGCCGCCGACGGCGGCGAACACGCACCCGCCCACGGCGAACTGCGCCCCCACGGCCAGCGAGCCCGCGCCCGGCAGCCCGGCGCCGCGCAGGGTGGCCGCGATGACCAGGGCCACCACGATGTTGATCAGGAAGGTCACGCTCAGCGCGGCCACCAGGCCCGCGTGCCGGCCGACGGCGGTGGAGCCGACCAGCTCGCGGCGTCCGGCCGCCTCCTCGACCCGGGTGTGCCGGATGACGACGAGCAGGCTGAGCAGCCCGAGGATCGCCGGGTACGACCCGATCCGCCAGGCGGTCACCTCGCCGAGGCTGGCCCCGTGCAGCTGGCCGTACAGCGCGGTGAGCGCCGAGTTGGCCAGCATGTCGTCGGCGAACCGCTGCAGGTCCGCGGCGGTCGGGTAGAGGTTGTCCAGCGAGCGGGCGGCGCTGGCCGGGTACAGCGCGAGCACCAGCCACCAGACCAGCAGCCACCGGTCGCGGCGCAGGATGAGCCGGACCAGCTTGCCGGTGCCGGTCAGGTCGGAGGACCGCGGCGCCGGCGTCGCGGTGCCGGCCGGCGCGGGCCGGGTCGAGACGCTCACCGCGCCACCCCCGCCGGGCGCTCGACCGGCGCCGCGGCGGCCGGGGCCGACTCGTAGTGGCGCAGGAACAGCTCCTCCAGCGTGGGCGGCTGGCTGACCAGCGAGCGCACCCCGGCCGCGCTGAGCCGGGCCAGCGCCTGGTCCAGCTGCTCCGCGTCGACCGAGAAGCGGACCCCGGAGTCCTCCACCACCAGGTCGTGCACCCCCGCCAGGGTGTCCAGGCCGTCGGCCGGGCGGGCCAGCTCGGCCTGGATCGAGGTGCGGGTCAGGTGCCGCAGGTCCGACAGCGTGCCCGACTCCACGGTGCGGCCGGCGCGGATGATGGTGACCCGCTCGCAGAGGGCGTCGACCTCGGACAGGATGTGGCTGGACAGCAGCACGGTCCGCCCGGCGTCCCGCTCCCGGGCGACGACTTCCCGGAACACCACCTCCATCAGCGGGTCCAGCCCCGAGGTGGGCTCGTCGAAGATCAGCAGCTCGACCTGGGAGGCCAGCGCGGCGATCACCGCGACCTTCTGCCGGTTGCCCTTGGAGTACGTCCGGCACTTCTTGCGCGGGTCCAGCGCGAACCGCTCGATCAGCTCGTCCCGGCGGTCGGTGTCGATCCCGCCGCGCAGCCGCCCGAGCATGTCGATCACCTCGCCGCCGCTGAGGTTGGGCCACAGCGTGACGTCGCCGGGCACGTACGCCAGCCGGCGGTGCAGGGCGGTCGCCTCCGACCACGGGTCGCCGCCGAGCAGCCGGGCGGTGCCGCCGTCGGCGCGCATCAGCCCGAGCAGGACCCGGATGGTCGTCGTCTTGCCGGCGCCGTTGGGGCCCAGGAAGCCGTGCACCTCGCCGGTCCGCACCTCGAGGTCCAGCCCGTCCAGAGCACGGAACTGCCCGAACGTCTTCACCAGGCCCTCGACGCGGATCGCCTCGGTCATCACGATGCTCCTTCGGGAAAGCGTGGGTCCGGTGTGGACCGTCCTTGGTCGTTCATCCGGTCGTAGGCGGCGCGCATCCGGCCGGCGAGGTCCGGGTCGAGCAGGGTGTGGGAGTGCAGCTCCAGCAGCCCCTTGCTGATCCGGATGTTGCCGGCCACGCTCTCCGGCCCGGACCCCAGGGCCCGCTGCACGTGGTCGTAGAGCACCAGCAGGCCGACGTGCGAGCCGACGAACACCGCGGCGTACGCCCGGACGTCCTCGACGTCGACCTTCTCGTGCAGCAGCCACCGCTCGGTGAGGTCGACGAGGTCGGCGAACCGGGCGGCGGCGGCCGGGGAGCCGTCGATGATCGAGCGGCCGAGGTAGCGGTGCAGCAGCAGCCGGGTCGGCTCGGTGGCCGGCAGGAACCCGGGAGCGGCGTACTGCCCCTCCCCCACGCCCTGCTCCTTGATGCGCATCAGGGAGTCGACGGCGTGGCTGTCGCAGGCGTCGCGCAGGCCGTCCTTGGAGCCGAAGTGGTGGCGGATCAGCCCGGGCGAGACCCCGGCCGCCCCGGCGATGTCCCGCACGGACACGCCCCCGATGCCCCGCTCGGCGAACAGCCGCAGGGCCGCGTCCCGGATCCGGGCGCGGGCGGTCAGGTCCTCGAAGGCCGGGCCGGGGGGCGAGGGGAAGGCCATGTCCAATCCTGTACGCGCGGATAGTCGGCTCTCCGACCGTACAGCCGAGAGGACGGCAACGGTAATACACCGGAGAGGTGATCCTGGCGCGGGGCGCCGGACGTTAGCGCAACTTAAGGGCGGGCGGCGAGCATCACCGTGGTTGCCCGGCGGCTCAGCCACGGCCAGAGAGGCTGTCGAACCCGTGACGAAGGAAGACAAGCTCGTCGACTACCTCAAGTGGACCACGGCCGAGCTGCACCAGACCCGGCAGCGGCTGCAGGAGCTGGAGGCGGACCGGCGCGAGCCCGTCGCGATCGTGGCCATGGCGTGCCGGCTGCCCGGCGGGGTGCGCACCCCCGAGCAGCTGTGGGAGCTGGTCGCCGACGGGCGGGACGCCATCGGCGACTTCCCGGCCGACCGCGGCTGGGACGCCGCCGAGGACCGGGTCGGGCCGGGTGCCGGCGGCTTCCTCGACGACGTCGCCGGCTTCGACGCCGGTTTCTTCCGGGTCGACGAGCGCGAGGCCGTGGCGATGGAGCCGCTGCAGCGCATCCTGCTCGAGCTGGCCTGGGAGGTCACCGAGAACGCCGGCATCGACCCGCGGGCGCTGCGCGGCACGCCGACCGGCGTGTACGTCGGGGCCACCTGCCACGACTATGCCGCCACGCTCGACCGGGTGCCCGAGGACCTGGTGGAGCACCTCGGCGGCGGCACCACCGGCAGCCTGGCCTCCGGCCGGGTCGCCTTCGCGCTCGGCCTGGAGGGCCCGGCGGTGACCCTGGACACCGCCTGCTCGTCGTCGCTGGTGGCCGTGCACCTGGCCAGCCAGGCCCTGCGGCAGGGCGAGTGCCCGCTGGCGCTGGCCGGTGGCGGCACGGTGATGTCCACGACCCACCTGCTGCGGGCGTACGCGCGGCAGGGCGGGGTGGCCGCCGACGGGCGCTGCAAGTCCTTCGCCGCGGGGGCCGACGGCATGGGGGTGGCCGAGGGGGTCGGGCTGCTGCTGCTGGAGCGGCTGTCCGACGCGCGGCGCAACGGCCACCCGGTCCTGGGCCTGGTCCGCGGCTCCGCGGTCAACCAGGACGGGGCGACGTACGGGCTGAGCGCGCCGAACGGGCCGTCGCAGCAGCAGGTCATCCGGCAGGCGCTGGCCACCGCCGGGCTGACCCCGGACGAGGTCGACGCGGTCGAGGGGCACGGCACCGGCACGCCCATCGGGGACGCCATCGAGCTGCAGGCACTGCTGGCGACGTACGGGCGGCAGCGGCCGGCGGACCGGCCGCTGCGGCTGGGCTCGCTGAAGTCCAACACCGGACACACCCAGGGCGCCGGCGGCGTCGCCGGGATCATCAAGATGGTGCAGGCCATGCGGCACGGGGTGCTGCCGCCGACCCTGCACGTGGACCAGCCGACCCCGCTGGCCGACTGGCGCTCGGGCCGGGTCAGCCTGCTGACCTCCGCCCTGCCCTGGCCGGCCGGCGAGCGGCCGCGCCGGGCCGGGATCTCCTCCTTCGGCGTGTCCGGCACCAACGCCCACCTGGTCCTGGAGGAGCCGCCGGCCGCACCCGCCGCCGGCCCCGCCGCGCCGGCCCCGACCGGGACGGTGGCCTGGCCGGTGTCCGGGCGCGACGAGCCCGCGCTGCGGGCCCAGGCCGGCGCGCTCGCCGCGTACGTCGCGGCCGGTCCCGACCTGGACCCGGTCGCCGTCGCATGGTCGCTGGGGGCCACCCGGTCGGCGTTCGAGCACCGGGCGGTGGTCGTCGGCCGGGACCGCGACGAGCTGCTGGCCGGGGTCCGCGCGCTGG
>CADCTP010000007.1 GCA_902805565.1 uncultured Mycobacteriales bacterium | reverse complement strand
CCTCGGGCTCGGCCAGCACCGGCTCGGCCAGCGCCAGCACCCCGCCGGCGGCGGCGGAGCGTCCCGCGGCCTCGGCGCCGGCCGCGTGCCCGGTGGACAGCAGCCGGGCGAACCGCTGCGAGTCCCGCAGCGGGCCGGCCTCCACCACCACGCCGTCGGCCAGCTCCACCACCTCGTCGCACCGGCGCACCGACGACAGCCGGTGCGCGATCACGATGCCGATCCGGTCGCGGAGCAGCCGCTCGGTGGCCCGCTGCACCCGGGCCTCGGTGACCGGGTCCATCCGCGCGGTCGCCTCGTCCAGGATCACCACGTGCGGGTCGCGGACCAGGATCCGGGCGAACGCGACCAGCTGCTCCTGCCCGGCCGACAGCACGTACCCGCCCTCGCCCAGCCGGGTCGCCATCCCGTCCGGCAGGTCGGCGACCCACCCGGCCAGGCCGAGCTCGCCCATCGCCCGGGCCGCCGGCTCCAGCAGGTCCGGGTCGAACAGGGCCACGTTCTCCGCCAGCGTGCCGGCCAGGATCTCGGTGCGCTGCGGGACGATCGCGACCCACCGCCGCAGGCTCTCCAGGTCCAGGTCCAGCAGGTCGGTGCCGCCGAGGAACACCGTGCCGCGCGGCACGTCGACCGCCCGGGTCAGCACCTTGGCCAGCGTCGACTTGCCGGAGCCGGTCCGCCCGATCACCGCGTACGACCGGCCGCGCGCGAAGTGCAGGTGCACGTCCCGCAGCGCGGCGGCGCGGTCGGAGCCGCCGTACGTGAAGGTGAGGCCGCGGATGCTGAGGTCGCCGTCGACCGGGGCCGCCCCGCCGGCCGGCTCCTGCGGCGCGGTGGCCAGCAGCCGCACCCGCCCCCAGGCGCCGAGCGCGTACTGCAGCTCCGGCACCATCCGGCTGACCTGCTCCACCGTCGCCCCGAAGGCCAGCGCCAGCAGCCAGATCGCGGTCAGCCGGCTGGCGTCCACCCGCCCGGTGGCCAGCGCCCACACCCCGCCCAGCACGATCCCGGCGATCCCGGCCCGGGTCGCGGCGGAGGCGATCGCGGTCAGCCGGGCGCCCAGCAGCCACACCACCCGACCCCGGGCCAGCACCCGGCTGGCCCGCTGCGCGTACAGCCGGAGCACGTACGGCCGGGCCAGGCTGGTCCGGACGTCGTCCTGGCCGTGGATGGACTCCTCCATCACCGCGGCCAGGTCCGACCAGGCCTCCTCCTCGCCCATCCGGGCCGGCGCGATCCGGCGGGCCGGCCCGGCCAGGCCGACCGCGAGCACCCCGGCCAGCAGCAGCATCCCCAGCCCGGCCGGCCACCAGACCGCCAGCGCGGTCAGCGCGGACAGCACGCCCGTGGTCAGCGACAGCAGGATGCGCACCCCGCTGCCGCGCAGCTCGGTCGCCACCTGCTGCACGTCGCCGTCGATCCGGTCCAGCAGCTCCCCGACCGGCGTCGTCTCCAGCGTCGGCAGGTGCTGCCCGAAGGCCACCCGGCACAGCCGGCGGCGCAGGTCGGCGGACCAGTCCGCGGTGATCCCGGCGGCCAGCAGCCCCACCGCCAGGTCGCCGAGGACGGCCACCACCAGCGCCCCGGCCAGCACGGCGAACAGGGTGGTCGACCGCTGCACCAGCACCGGCCCGGCCAGCGCGGCCGCGGCGGCCTGCCCGCCGCCGACCAGCACCACCAGGCACGCCACCAGCACCGTACGGCGGGGTGCGGTGGCCAGCAGATCACGGAGCAGGCCCATGCCGGGCCTCCTCGGGCGTCGTGGCGGGGAGGCTCCAGCCTGCGGCACGACGCCCGGTCCGTTCAACGCAATTACGCCCTTGACGCGCGGTCTTACGTTAGATCACGCTAACCGTTAGTGAGTACTGACCGAGCTGGTGACGGCTGGAGCGCCCTGGCGGACGGCACCCGGCGCGCGATCGTGGCCCGGCTGGCCGAGGGCCCGGTGACCGTCGGGGCGCTGGCGGCGGAGCTGCCGGTGACCCGGTCCGCGGTGTCCCAGCACCTGAAGGTGCTCAAGGACGCCGGCCTGGTCTCCGAGAAGGCCGCCGGGACCCGGCGGATCTACCGGCTCAACCCGGTCGCGCTCGCCGCGCTCCGGGACCAGCTCGACACCTTCTGGCAGCGGTCGCTCACCGGATACGCGGAGATCGTCGAGCACGAGACCGAGGAGGGGTAATGACCAGGACCGACGCGGGCGTCGTCCGCAAGGAGGTCGTCGTCCCGGTGCCGATCGACCGGGCCTTCGCCACGTTCACCGGGCGGTTCGGCGACTTCAAGCCGCCGGAGCACAACCTGCTCGGCGCACCGATCACCGAGACCGTCTTCGAGCCGCGGGTCGGCGGCCACATCGTCGACCGGGCGACCGACGGCAGCGAGTGCCGCTGGGCCCGGATCCTCGCCTACGACCCGCCGAACCGGGTCGTGTTCAGCTGGGACATCAGCCCGACCTGGCAGGTCGAGACCGACGCCGCCCGTACCAGTGAGGTCGAGGTCCGGTTCGTCCCGGAGACCCCGGACCGCACCCGGGTGCGGCTCGAGCACCGCCACCTCGACCGGCACGGCCCCGGCTGGGAGTCCGTCGTCGACGGCGTCGACGGCGACCAGGGCTGGCCGCTGTACCTGGCCCGCTACGCCGCCCTGCTGCCCGCCGGCGGCTGACGGCGGGGCGCGGCGGTCCCGCCCGTACGCACGGTGGCCGCCGGCCCGCAGGCCGGCGGCCACCGTGCACCTCCCGGTCGAGCTCAGCCGAGCGCCGGCTCCCGCTCCCGCTCGTGCGGCGGCTCGGGCGCGGAGCCGTGGTCGGCCGCCCCCTCCACGTGCACCCGCGGCAGCACCCGGTCCAGCCAGCCCGGCAGCCACCAGTTGGCCCGCCCGAGCAGCTGCATCGCCGCCGGCACCAGCACCAGCCGGACGATCGTCGCGTCGATGAGGATCGCGGCGGCCAGCCCGATGCCGATCGTCTTGAGGAACAGGATCGGGCTCGGCACGAAGGCCGCGAAGACCGCGACCATGATGGCCGCCGCCGCGGTGATCACCCGGGCGGTCGCCGCGATCCCGTCGGTCACGCTGCGCTCGTTGTCCCCGGTGCGCAGCCAGTACTCCCGGATCCGGCTGAGCAGGAAGACCTCGTAGTCCATCGACAGCCCGAACAGCACCGCGAACATCAGCACCGGGATGAAGATCGGCAACGGCGTCGGGGTGTCGATGCCGACCAGCTTGCCGGCCCAGCCGCCCTCCAGGACGTACGCCACCACGCCGTACGCGGCGCCGAGGGACAGCAGGTTGAGCAGCGCGGCCTTGATGGCGACCGCGACGCTGCGGAACACCATGAGCAGCAGCAGGAACGACAGCCCGACCACGCCGCCGATCAGCAGCGGCAGCCGGGACGCGGTGTCCTCGGTCATGTCGATCGCGGCGGCGGTGACCCCGCCGACGTGCACGCCGCTCCCGGCGACCTCCGAGCGCAGGGTGCGGACCAGCCGCTCGGTGTCCTCGGACTGCGGGCTGGTGGTCGGCACCACCGTCATCACCGCCGTGTCACCGGCCTGGTTGGCCACCGGCGGCAGCACCTCGGCGACCCCCGGGGTGCCGGCGATGCGCTGCCCGACCGCGGCGAGCTCGGCCGGCGAGCCGTCCGCGACCAGCATCAGCGGCCCGTTCGCGCCGGGGCCGAAGCCGTCGGCGAGCAGGTCGTACGCCTGCCGGGTGGTGGTGCCGGTCTTGTCGTTGCCGGCGTCCGGGAAGCCGTAGCGGACGCCCAGGAACGGCGCGGCGAGCACGCCGAGCACCAGCACGCCGCCCACCAGCGCGGGCCACGGCCGGCGCTGCACGCCGCCGGCCCAGCGGGCGGCGAGCCGGCCGCCACCGGTCGAGCGGTCCTTGCGCAGCCCGGGCAGCCGCAGCCGGTCGATGCGGTGCCCGATGAAGCCGAGCAGCGCGGGCAGCAGGGTGACGGCGGCGGCCATCACCACGAGGACGGCGAGGATCGTGACCACGGCCGCGCCCCGCATGGCGCTCAGCCCCATCGCGAAGAGCCCGAGCAGGCTGACCACGACCGTGCTGCCGGCGACCAGGACGGCGCGGCCGGCGGTGTCCGCGGTGGCCATCGTGGCGGCCCGCGGGTCGAGCCCGCGGTGCAGGAACTCGCGGTAGCGGGTGACCATCAGCAGCACGTAGTCGACACCGACGCCGATCCCCATCATCGTGGCGAGGGAGCTGGTCCACTCCGGCACGTCGATGATCGCGGCGATCACCCCGACCAGCGAGGCGCTCACGCCCAGACCGACGATGGCGACCACGATCGGCAGCCCGGCGGCCACCACCGAGCCGAAGACCAGCAGCAGGATGATCGCCGCGGCGGCCAGCCCGATGCCCTCCGAGCCGACCTCGGTGCCCTGCGCCAGGAAGATCGTCTCGCCGCCGAGCGCGACGTCCAGCCCCGGCCGGGCGGCGTCCTCGGCCAGCGCGAGGATCCGCTTGGTGTCCTCCACCGGCATCTCGTCCGGGTTGGCTGCCTCGAGCCGGATGGTGGCGCGCAGCGTGCTGCCGTCCTCGGACACCGCGCCGGGCGACCCGTACGGGTCGGGGGCGGAGCGCACGCTGGGCGAGCCGTCGATGTCGGCGAGCAGGCGGGTCACGTCCGCCCGGACGGCCGGGTCGGTGACCGGGCCGTCGGTGGACCGGACCACCAGCTCCATCGGCTCGCCGGACATCTCCGGGAAGCGCTCGGCCAGCAGGTCCTGCGCAGCACGGGAGTCCGACCCGCGCGCCGTGTAGTCCGCCCGGAACTCGCCGGAGACCGCGCCGGACAGGCCGATCGACGCGGCGACCGCGAGCAGCCACAGGATGAGGACCAGGCCGCGGCGGCGGTGTGCGGCCCCGGCCAGCCGGCCTAGCGCACCCACCTTCGGCTCGGTGCGGGGGTCGGACATCGGCTCTCCTTCGTTACGTCAAGGGGGCGTGGTTGATGGAACGCTGAGACCGGGTACGACTGTGGGAAACGTGGTGATTCTGTTCGGACCACCGCGAGACTACCCGGGCGCCGACCTTCCAGGATATTAAGGACACCGCACCCGCCCGTACACAAGCCGCCAAGCGGCCGACCTCGGCTGCCCGACGTCGACCACGGACATCCGCGGCCGGGCCTCCACCGCCACACCGACAGCGGCGGCACCCCGCTCACGGCGTCCGTCGACCCGGCGGCGCGAAGCCGCGCAGGACGGCCGGGTCAGCGCGGGCCAGGTCGGCGCGGGTCGCGGACCCGGCGCGGGCTGCGGAGCAGTCGAAGGCCGGGCCGACGCCGTACGCCGACCGGTCGATCACCCTCGGCACGGTCCCGCCGGACGAAACGGCCACCGTGACGGTTCGCCGGCGCCGGGGCGCTCACCGGAACTCTGCGATGGCTGCCTTCCCCAGACCCCGCGCCATCAGGTGATTGCTCCCCGCGCCGAGTCCGACCCCGATACCGAAGGGCAGCAGCGAGCCGAGCCGCAGTACTCCGCTCTTGGCGGCCCACTTGACCACGACCCGCTTCCCTACCGCCCGGTTGATGGCGTGGACGGTGGACATGGGGATCGCCTTGGTCGCCTTGGTGCCGAGTCCTGTGGCTACCAGGCTGGAAAATCTCGTCATGCCTTCGGCCGCGCCGGCCCATACGCCGAGCACCCGCAGCAGCGCGTACTTGCGAATCTCCATGTCGGTGAGGTCATGCCCGTAGGCGTGCGCGACCGCCAAGGTCATGAGGGCCGAGCGCTCGAGCATCACCACGCCCTCGACACTGAGCCCGGCGACGATGCGCACTGCCGTTCCCGCGCCCGGGATGGCCGCGGCGCCTCCCGCGACACCGCCGATGACCGTGAGGTCTCGACGGAAGTCCCGCACTATCGAGGCGGCGATGCCGTGCGCGTCGGCATCCGGCCTACGTCGCTGCTCACTGGCGACCCTGGCTCGCGCTCGCTGCCACTGCTGGTCGACGGCGGCGTCGAAGGCAACCATCAGGCCGTCCGCCGCCCGCTCAGGCAGGTTCTGCGCCGACACTGCTTCCTCCGTTGCGTCGTGCTCCGTATCGCCACTGTGGCGACCTCACATCGCTGATACCGACTGGAAGTCGGGCCGTAGCGGCGACGATTGCGGCATCACCCGTGCAGCGGTAAGTGCGCGAAAGGTAACAGAACCTCTCGGCATTCAATGCGCATCGCTCAGGTGTCCAGGGGCCGACCGGCCCGCGCTCGGTCTCGCCGGCCACGACCGCGTCGGTACGGGGTCACCCGAACGCCTCCGGAGACCAGGACGACGAAGCGGGTCCGTCCGGAGGGACGAACCCGCAGGTCAGAGGTGGAGCCGCCTATCGGAATCGAACCGATGACCTATTCATTACGAGTGAATCGCTCTGCCGACTGAGCTAAGGCGGCGCAGGCACCCGTGGTGGCGTGCCAGCCGGAACAGTGTACCGGGCCGGGTGGTCAGCCCTCGTTCCAGGTGCGGTCCTCGTCCTCCTTGCGCTTCTCGCGGGCCTTGAGGTCCGCCAGGCCGCGCTCGGCCTGGGCCTGGGTGTCGTACGGGCCGAGGCGGCTCTCCAGGAAGCCGCGCTTGGCCGGGCCCTTCTCGGCCCGGCCGGTCTCGACGTTGTAGTACCAGCGGTCGTCCAGTTCCTTGGCCACGTGTCGAGCATTCCCCGTCGGTCAGGCGTTGTACCGCTCGTCGTGGGCGGTCCGCGGGGCGCAGACCGAGGCGAACGAGCAGGAGCAGGTACGGCCGCCGTCGGCCAGCCGGACCTTGACCGTCTCGCTGGGCACGTTGACCTCGACGACCCGGCCGGGGCCCTCGGGGGTGTCGACCTCGGCGCCGCGCGGGGGCACCGTCTCCTGCGCCTTGACGTACAGCGGGTGCTCGTACTTCAGGCAGCACAGCAGCCGGCCGCAGGCGCCGGAGATGCGCAGCGGGTTGAGCGGGAGGTCCTGGTCCTTGGCCATCCGGATGGACACCGGTTCGAAGTCCTTGAGGAACGTGGCGCAGCACAGGTCCCGGCCGCACGACCCGATCCCGCCCTGCACCCGCGCCTCGTCCCGCGGCGACAGCTGGCGCAGCTCCACCCGGCAGGACAGGGTGGCGCCGAGGTCCCGGACCAGGCCGCGGAAGTCGACGCGGTGCGGGGCGGAGAAGTAGATCGTGGTCCGGTTGGTGTCCGGGACGTGGTCGACGCCGACCACCTTCATCGGCAGCTTGTGCTCGCGGACCAGCCGCTTCGCCGCGACCCGGGCGGCGGCCTTGCGCTTGCGGATCAGCGTGTCGCGCTCCAGGTCGGCGGGGCCGGCGAGACCCGCCAGGACCGGCATCCCGGCGGTGTCGTCGCCGACCCACTGCGCCGCCCACACGCACTCGGCGACCTCGGGGCCGTCGTCGGTCGGCACGAGGACCTTGTCGCCGATCTTCGGCGCGTACGGCCCGGGGTCGAAGTAGTAGAGCCGGCCGTACCGCTCGAAGCTGACCGCGCAGACCATGCCCATGCCGCGAGCGTACGACTCAGATCAGCCCGGCCCGCTTCCAGAGCAGCTCCGACGGCCCGCCGATGAGGCCGACCTCGCGCAGGTACGCCACCGCGCGGGACGCCGACCAGCGCAGGGTCGCCTGGTAGTGCGGGTTGTGGCGGGCGACCCGGCGGGCCTTCCACGGGGTGAGGCCGACCGAGCGGTACGCCGCGCCGTTGACGAGGTTGCGGGCCACGATCACCGTCGCGTTGGCGACGATCGCCCGGTGCAGTTCCAGGGCGGGCCGGCTCATCCCGGCGACCTGGCGGGCGACCTCCTCCTTCGCCCATTGCAGGTGCCGCGCCTCCTCCACCACGTGGATGCGGCTGACCTGGCGCACCATCGGCTGGACCCGCTCGTCGACCATGTTCTCCCGGTTGAACATGTCCATGATGTCCTCGGCGGTGAGGATCGCGCCGAGCATCGACGGGCCCCACGCCGTGTGCGCGAGCCCGCGGGACAGCGTGCGGGTCAGCGGGCCGGGGCGGTGCACCGTGTTGCCGCCCCACTCGACGCTGCGGGCGAACATCGTGATGTGCCGGCACTCGTCGGCCAGCTCGGTCAGCGCGTACTGGGCGTGCCGCTCGGTGGCCTGCCGGCCGGCGACGTACCGGGCCAGCAGCTGCAGCGTCACCACCTCGAAGAAGATGCCGGCGCTGGCGACGCTGACCGCCTCCTGCTGGGACAGGGTGACCTTCTGCTCCTGGGTCAGCCCGTCCCACATCGGTGTGCCGTAGAGGCTCAGCCGCTCCGGCACCCAGTGCCAGCCGCCGTCGATCTCCTCGGCGGTCCAGTCCAGGTCGAGCTCCGGGTCGTACGAGCGGCGGGCCGACGCGGTGAGCAGCCGGTTGGCCGTCCGTTCCCGGTCGGCGGAGGGTCCGGTGGTGGCCTCGGGGTCGATGGAGAGAGTCATCGCGAGCCTCGAATCGGGACGGGTTATGCAGACCTGACACGACGAGTACGTAACCGGTGCAGTGAGTCCCCCGATATTTCGTATGATCGTTGCGACGCCTAGGAGATGCGATGGACGACTACGCCGGCTCGGCGACCCTGGTGCTCGGCGAGCGCGAGGTGCCGGTGGAGGTGCGGCTGCGCGGGTTCTTCGAGCCGATCGACGGCCGGTTCCACTGGTACGGCCGGCTCGCCGTCTCCGACGAGGTGCGGGAGGCGGCCGGCACCCGGTCCACCGACGCGGTGCTGCGGACCCCGCACGGCGAGGCGGCCGGGGCGGTCGGCGACCCGGACGTGTGGGGGCGCTACCGGGTGAGCGGGCTGGGACGGCCGCCGTTCCCGGTCGCGGGGCCGCGGGCGGTCTAGGGCAACCGGAGCGCGACGGTCATCGCCTCGACGGCGATCCGTGGCTTCACGTTGAGCTCCAGCGCCTCGCGGCACCGGAGCACCGCGTCCAGCCGCTGCAGCGCACCCTCCGGGCTGAGCACGCCGGCGAGCCGGCGGACGTCCGCGGCGGCGTCCGGGTGGGCCGGGCGGACCGCGGCACCGCACTGGGCGAGCAGCACGTCCCGGTAGAACGCGGCCAGGTCGACCAGCGCGCGGTCCAGCGCGTCCCGCTGCGTCCGGGTCGAGCGGGACCGCTGCCGCCGCTCCAGCTCCTTCAGCGCGCCGGCGGTCCCGCGGGTGGCCGCGGCGGCCCCCTTGCCGGTGCCGCCCGCCCCGAACGCCTGCCTGAGCGCGTCGGCCTCCGGGCCGTCCAGCTCGGCGGACAGGGCGGCGGCCTCCTGCTCGGCCGAGGTGACCAGCCGGTCGGCGGCGTCGAAGCAGGCCCCGATGCTGGTCAGCGCGGCCGGCACGGACAGCACCGCCTCCCGGCGCCGGCGGGCCTCGGCGTCCCGCGCCAGCCGGCGGGCCCGACCCACGTGGCCCTGCGCGGCCTGGGCGGCCCACTCGGCGTCGGCCGGGTCGATGCCGTCCCGCTTCACCAGCACGTCGGCGACGGCCTCCGCCGACGGGGTGCCGAGCGGGACGACCCGGCACCGGGACCGGATCGTGACCGACACGTCGTCGGGGTGGGTGGAGGGGGCGCAGAGCAGGAAGACCGTCCGGGCCGGGGGCTCCTCGACCGCCTTGAGCAGGGCGTTGGACGCGGCCTCGGTGAGCCGGTCGGCGTCCTCGACCAGCACGACCTGCCAGCGGCCCAGGGACGGCAGCCGGCCGGCGGTCAGCACGATCGAGCGCATCTCCTGCACGGCGATCGACAGTCCCTCGGGGACCACGATGTGGACGTCGGCGTGGGTGCGGGTGCTGACGGTGTGGCAGCCGGGGCACTCGCCGCAGCCGGTCCCGTCCCGCTCGCACTGCAGCGCGGCGGCGAAGGCCCGGGCCGCGACCGAGCGGCCGGAGCCGGGCGGACCGGTGAACAGCCAGGCGTGCGTCATCTCGCCCGCGGCGACCTCCTCGCCGACGGCCACCCGGTGCGCGGCCGCCGCGGCCTCACGGAGGGTCGCGACCGCGCGGCGCTGGCCGACGACCTCGTCCCAGACGGTCACCGGGTGCTCCGGCGCGAGGCATCGTCCCGCTCGGGGCCGGTCGGCTCCGGGCGGTGCCCGGTCCCGCGGTCGGAGCCGGGGGCGGGCTCCGGGCGGTGCCCGGTCCCGGGATCGGAGCCGGGGGCGGGCTCCGGCGTGGAGGCGGCGCCGACCGGCGGCACCGGGGTGCCGGCCGGTGGCCGCGG
>CADCTP010000006.1 GCA_902805565.1 uncultured Mycobacteriales bacterium | reverse complement strand
CGGCGGCCAGCGCCGGCCGCAGCCAGGCCGGCGCGACCGGGTCCCCGGCCGCACCGGCGGCGGCCGGCACATCCTCCGGCACCGGGCCGAGCAGGGCGGCGATCTCGGCCGGCGGCATCCCGCGGCGGTCCAGCTCGGCCGCCTCCCGGGCCGGCGACACCGCGGCCGGACCCGGCCGGCGCCGCAGGCACTCGTTGCGGGTGATCGACAGCAGCCAGGACCGCATCCGGTCCGGGTCGGTCAGGTCGACGACCGCGCCCGCCGCGACCAGCAGCGCGTCCAGGAACGCGGCGGCGGCGTCGTCGGCCAGGTGCGGGTCACCGGCCGCGCCGTCGTGCGGGCGGGCGGCGAGCAGGAACTCCGCGTAGCCGACCAGGTCGGCCCCGTAGACGTCGTACGCCGCCAGCAGGCCCGCCGGCTCCCCGCGACCCAGCCCGACGGCGAGCGCGGAGTCCGCCGGGAGTTGATGATCGCCGGGGTCGCCCACGGCGCGAGAACGTACCGCACCCGGGGGGCCGGGCGATCACACCCGGGCGTCGTGGCGGAGCCGGATGGACCCGACCGGGTGACCGCCGCCGAGCAACGGCACCGCTGCGAGCTCGTCCAGTGCCTCACCGTGCACACCCAGCCGGCGCAGGCCGTCCACCAGCAGGGGCGTACGGGCCCGGCCGGTGCCGTCGGCGACCTTGACCGCGACCGCGGAGCCGTCCGGCAGCGCCGCCGCGTACACGCCCTCGGCGCCGTCCTTGGCCAGCAGCCCGGGCACCGCCCGCATGAGGTCGGTCACGTCCCGGCCGGTGCCGCCGACCAGGTCCGGGTGCGCCCGCATGGCGTCCGCGACGGCCCGCTCCACCGAGCCCGGCCCGGCGGTGGTCAGCCGGCCGAACGCGCGGGCCAGCCCGGTCAGCGTCAGCCCGAGCAGCGGCGCGCCGCAGCCGTCGACGGCCACCGCGGCCGCCGGCTCCCCGGCCAGGTCCTCCACCGCGGCCCGGACCGCGACCTGCAGCGGGTGCCCGGGGTCGGCGTACCCGGCGACCGGCCAGCCGTTCGCCACACAGGTGAGCACCATCGCGGTGTGCTTGCCCGAGCAGTTCATGTACGCCCGGGCCGGGCCCCCGCCGGCCCGCAGCACCGCCGCCGCGGCCTCCTCGCCCAGCGGCAGGGCGGGCGGGCAGACCAGCACGCTCTCCGGGATCCGGTGCGCGGTGAGCAGGTCGCGGACCCGGCGCACGTGCGGGTGCTCGCCGGAGTGCGAGCTGGCCGCCACCGCGAGGTCCGGGACGTCCAGCCGCAGCCCGGCCCGCAGCATCCCGACCAGCTGGAGCGGCTTGTTCGACGAGCGGGGCAGCACGGGGGCGTCCGGGTCGCCGGCCGCGTGCCGCAGCCGGCCGTCGGCGCCCAGCACCACCACGCTGCCCAGGTGCGTCGACTCGACGAACCCGGAGCGGACGACCTCGACGACCGCCGGGGCGTTCACGCCCGGGCCGGGCGGCGGTCGCGGACGCCGAGCAGCGCCCGGGTCTCCTCCACCGGCGCCGGCGGCCGCTGCGCGATCCGGGCCAGCCCGGCCGCCCGGGCCACCAGCTGCCCGTTGTCCCGGACCGGCTCGCCCGGCCCGTACGTCAGGGTGTCCTCCAGCCCGACCCGCAGGTGCCCGCCGGCCGCCAGCGCGGCGAGCATCACCGGCAGCGTGCTGCGCCCGACCCCGGTGGCCGAGAACGTCGCGCCCGGCGGGAGCGCCTGCACGGCCGCGGCCAGCGCCTGGACGGTCCCCGGCATCCCGCCCGGCACGCCCATCACGAAGTCGCAGTGCACGTGCCCGCCGTACGGCAGGCCGTGCTTGTCCAGCAGCCGGGCCAGGGTGGTCAGCTGGCCCAGGTCGAAGATCTCGTACTCGGGGACGATCTCCCGGTCCCGCATCGCCGTGTGCAGCTCGACGATGAAGTCCCACCGGTTGAGGAACACGTCGGAGCCGAAGTTCACCGTGCCCATCGAGCAGCTGGCCGCGTCCGGGCCGGCCTCCAGCGCGCGCAGCCGGTCGGCCTCCGGGTCGGTCACCGCGCCGCCGGTGGACAGCTGCACGACCAGGTCGGTCGCCTCCCGGAGCGCGGTCACCGTGTCGGTCAGCCGGGCCAGGTCCAGCGTCGGGCGGGCGTCGGCGTCCCGGACGTGCACGTGCACCACGCTCGCCCCGATGTCCGCGCAGGCGCGCGCGGTGCGGACCAGCTCGTCCAGGGTCACCGGCAGCGCCGGCACGTCCGCCTTGGCGCTCTCCGCACCGGTCGGCGCCACCGTGATCATCGTCGTCGCGGGCATGTCCCCGATCGTGTCAGACCGCGGCCGCGGGCGGCGCGGGCCGGCCGGGTGGTCTGCCCGGGGCTGCGTACGCGGCCGCCCGCCCGCACACCGCCGCGGAGCCCGACGGCGTCAGCCGGCGCTCCGGCCGGCGGCGGCCAGCAGGGCCTCGATGGTGGCCGCGTTGTCCAGCGACTCCGCCAGCGGCATCCGCGGCAGCCCGGCCGCGCCGTCGTGGCCGGCGGCGACCAGGGCGGCGAAGCCCTCGGCCTCGGCGGTGTACTGGTCGACCGGCTCGAAGGCCAGCTCGTGGGTGTCCCGGCCGCCGGTCACCCGCAGCACCGACGGGCGGTCCCTCGGCGGGGTGAACGCGTCCGGCACGTCGACGACGCCCGCGGAGCCGACGACCTGCAGCTCGTTGTGCCGGCCGCTGCGCAGGCCGCAGGAGAGCACGCCGATCGCGCCCGACTCGTGGTCCAGGGTGCCGGCCAGGGTGACGTCGACGTCCTCCCAGCGGGCGACCGCGGTCACCCCGCGGACCGGGCCGGCCAGCATCCGGGCCGCGTTCACCGGGTAGCAGCCGACGTCCATCAGCGCGCCGCCGGCCAGGTCCGCGGACAGCCGGACGTTGGACCCGGCGCCGATCGGGAACCCGAACGACGCCCGCACCAGCACCGGCTCGCCGAGGTCCCCGGCCGCCACCAGCTCCTGCAGGCGCAGCGTCCGCGGGTGGAAGCGGTACATGAACGCCTCCATCAGCCACACGCCGTGCTCCCGGGCCGCGGCGAACATCGCCTCCGCCTCGGCCACGTCCCGGCCCAGCGGCTTCTCGCACAGCACGTGCTTGCCGGCCTTCGCCGCCGCGACCGCCCACTCGCCGTGCGTGCTGTTCGGCGTGCCGATGTAGACCGCCTCGACGGCGTCGTCCGCCAGCAGCCGCTCGTACGACCCGTGCGCCCGCCCGACGCCGAAGTCGTCGGCCACCGCCCGGGCCCGGGCCAGGTCCCGGCTGCCGACCGCCACCGCGCGCTCGGTCCGCGACCCGGCCAGCCCGGTCAGGAACGACCGCGAGATCTTCCCCGGCCCCAGGATCCCCCACCGCATGCCCGCTCCCCTCGTCACCGCCAGCCGGATCCAACCACCACCCGACCCGGCGCGCGGAGGACCCGTCCGGTCAGGTGGGGTCTATTGCGGCGGTGCTGTCGGCGGTGCGGAGGAGGGCGTCGTCGGGGACGGTGCGCTTCACCACCGCCAGGGCGACCGGGCCGAGCTCGTGGTGCTGGACGGCGGTGCCGAGGAAGCCGACGGCGCGGCCGTCCAGGGTGACCGGGGTGCCGGCGGCGGGGAGCTGGTCGTGCTCGCCGGACAGGTGCAGCAGGACCAGCCGGCGCGGCGGGCGGCCGAGGTTCTGCACCCGGGCGACGGTCTCCTGGCCCCGGTAGCACCCCTTGTCCAGGTGCACGGCGGTGCCGATCCAGCCGACCTCGTGCGGGATCGTGCGGTGGTCGGTCTCGGCGCCGAGCCGGGGGCGGCGGTCCTCGACCCGCAGCGCCTCGTACGCCCAGCTGCCGGCCGGCGCGGCCCCGGCGGCGGTGAGCCGGTCGGCGACCGCGCGCAGCCCGTCCCGCGGGACCAGCAGGTCCACGGCGACCCGGCCGGCCGGCCCGGGCATCCGCCGGGCGAACCCGCCCGCCGGCAGCGGCAGCACCGCCCAGTCGGCCGCCGGGACCGGCAGGCCGGCCCGCTCCAGGGCGGCCGGCGCGTCCGGCCCCAGCACGGTGAGCACGGCCAGCTCCGCGGTGGCGTCCCGCGGCTCGACCCGGAGCAGGAAGCGCATGGAGTCGAGGTAGGCCAGCAGCTCGCCGGCCCGGCCGGGTTCGGTGTCCAGCCAGGTGACCCCGCCGGTCTCGGCCGCCACGAAATGCTGCTCGACGTGCCCGTGCGGGGACAGCACCAGGCCCTCGGTGCCGGCGCCGTCCGGCAGCGCGGACAGGTGCTGGGAGGTGATCGAGTGCAGCCAGGACAGCCGGTCGGCGCCGGGCACCGCGAGCACGCCGCGGTTGCTCCGGTCCACCCAGCCGGCGCGGGTGGCCAGCGCCCGCTGCTCGCGCACCGGGTCCCCGTGGTGCCAGGCGACGCCGGCGTCCCGGCCGGCGGCGGGCACCGCCCCCGGCAGGGCGAGCAGCGGCGAGTCCGTCACGATCGAAGCGGTCACCCCTCCAGTATCCGCCGCCCGGCCGCCGGCATTCCCGCCGCGGACCGGGGCGCGTCCGTCGAGCGGCCGGGCGTCGGCCCGCGCCGCCAGGAAATCGGGAGACGTGCCCTAGGGTCCCTCGCCATGACTGACCGTGTGCTCGGGTTCCTGGGGGTCGGCCTGGTCGACCCGGACGTGCCGCACCTGCGGGCCGACGACCTGGGGGTGCTGCGCGGTGACGGGTGCTTCGAGTCGGTGCGGCTGCGGACCACCGGCGAGCTGGACGACCTGGACCCGCACCTGGACCGGCTGGCCCGCTCGGCCGCCGCGCTGGACCTGCCGCCGACCGACCCGGCCGCCTGGCGGGAGCTGGTCGGCGCGCTGGTGGCCGCCTGGGACGGCCCGGGCGAGGGCGTGCTGCGCCTGGTGGTGACCCGGGGCCTGGCCGAGGGCGGCCCGCCGACCGCGTACGCGCAGCTGTTCCCGGTGGGCGAGCGCCAGCTCCGGGAGCGCCGGGACGGGATCTCCGCGATCACGCTGAGCCGCGGCCTCACCGCCGACGCGACCGTCGAGGCGCCGTGGCTGCTCGGCGGGGTCAAGGCCGTCTCGTACGCGGTGAACATGGCCGCGCTGCGGTACGCGCACGCCGCCGGGGCCGACGACGTCGTCTTCGTCTCCGCCGACGGGCAGCTGCTGGAGGCGCCGACCGCGACCGTGGTGTGGCTGTCCGAGGGCGTCCTGCGCACGCCGCCGCCGGGACCGCTGGGGCTGCTGGACGGGGTGACGGTGCGCCGGCTGTTCGCGGCCGACCACGGGCTGGGCACCGAGACGCAGCGGGGCACCGTGGAGGACCTGCGGGCTGCGGACGGGGTCTGGCTGCTGTCCAGCATCCGGCTGGTGGCCGCGGTGACGAGCCTGGACGGCAAGCCCACCGGGTTCGACCCGGAGGCCGACGCGAGGGTCCGGGCCGCCTGCGGACAGTGACGTCCGCGGCACCCCCGGACCATTGAATGCGCAGGTCAGCGAGGTGAAATCGCTCACGGCGAAATGCTTTGCGAGGCCGTGGCGGGCGACGTACCCTTCTCGTACACGAGGAAGGAGGTGGTCCAGAGTTGCATTATTCTCGGACGCGTGAGGTGGCTGTCAGCTAGCCGCCCCTCAGTTGAGGACTCTGTGTGGCCTCGCCACCTGTCCGCCTGAAGTTCGGGCGGCGGCGAATTCCAGACAGCCACCGGGCCCCCGAGCCGCCGGCCAGTCCAGCCGGTGCGTTCCGTACGCGGAGCGCAGTGCTCGGGGGTTTCTTCATGTCCGGGGTCGGGCGGCCCCTCGCTTCTGTCCGGCCCGGGCCCGGCTCAGCCGGCGACGCGCTCCAGCCGGGCCGACAGGTGCGGCTGCAGCTCCTGGCCGACGGCCGCCATGTCGATGGCGTAGAGCAGGGCGCCCTCGACGATCCCGTAGAGCCGGTGGTTGCCGGTGACCTCCTTGGCCGTCCCGGTGCGGGCGACCACGTCGGTGGTGAGCTCCCACTGGGTCGCGCTGTTCGCCCGGCCGACGTAGACCTCCACGATCCCGGTCGGGTGGGCCAGCATGACCTCCAGGTCGTCCGGCCCGGGACCGGGCCGCCACCAGCCGGTCTCCCGGGCCGCCGGGCGCAGGACGGTGCCGTCCGCGGCCAGCAGCCAGGCGCGCGACTCGTACCGCAGGACGCCCCGGCCGTCGTGCGCGAACGTCACCTGCTGGCCGTAGTCGAAGTCCTCGATCGTCGGGTAGCCGCCCTTGCCGGTGCCCCGCCAGGTGCCGACCAGCGGCAGCAGCGGCAGCAGCGCCGGATGCAGGTCCGGGCCCTCGCGCAGGTCGACGGTCTCGTCCGGGATCGGCAGGTCGTCCCACCTCGGTGCGGCCATCCGACGAACTTAGAGCATCGGCCCGCCGCCCCGTCCCGACCCGGTGCGGCCCGGGCAAGGGCCGGCAAGGGGCCGGCCCCGCCTACGATCGGGCCATGGCGCGCTCGCTGGTCGTGAAGCTCACCGCGGGGGCGGACGCGCCCGAGCGGTGCAGCCAGGGGTTCACGGTGGCCGCTACGGCGGTGGCGACGGGGGTGCCGACCTCGCTGTGGCTGACCGGGGAGTCGGCCTGGTTCGCGCTCCCCGGCCGGGCGGCGGCGTTCGACCTGCCGCACGCGGCCCCGCTGGCCGACCTGCTGGCCGCCGTCCTCGCCGCCGGCACGGTGACCCTGTGCACGCAGTGCGCGGCCCGCCGGGGCATCGGCCCGGACGACGTGCTGCCGGGCATCCGCGTCGCCGGCGCGCCCAGCTTCCTCGAGGAGGCGCTGGCGGACGGGGCCCAGGCCCTCGTCTACTAGTCCCCCGGCCGGTTCCGGTCCTAGTCCTTCGGCCAGTTCCGGTACGCGGTGAAGGCCGGGTCGCGCTCCCGGTAGCCGCCGAGGCCACCCTCGGTGACCGGGACGACCCCCTCGGCCTCGGTGAACCCGGAGTAGCAGGCCACCCCGAGCCGGCCCCGCAGGTCCGCCACGGTGGCGCCCATCGCGTCCAGGTACTCCCCGTCGCTGCCGAACGCGTTGCGGTTGAGCTGCCACTCCGACACCCAGATCGGCTTGCCGGCCAGCAGCTCGGAGGCCCGCTTGACCCAGGCCTGCTGGGCCGCCGCGGTGGACTGGTCCGGGTGGAAGCCGGCGTAGTCGACCCGGTCCAGGTAGCCGGCCCGCACGTACGCCTGGGTGACGGCGAGGGTCGAGGCGCCCGCGGCCCGGCCGTCGGCCACCTGCTGGAACGGCGTGAACGCCCCGCCGAGCACCTTCTTGCGGGCGCCGGTGTGGAAGACGTCCCAGCCGGCCCGGAGCGGGCCGTCGACGTACCGCTGGGCCTGCTGGGCGCGGGTCAGCGTGGTGCTGAACGCGTCGGCGTTGGCCGCCTTCTCGGTGACCGGGCCGAGGATCTCGAAGACGTCGACCGCCTTGGCGCCGTCCCGGGTCAGCAGCCACTCGAAGTGGCTGCGGGCCCGCGCGTACGACGGCATCGCGCCGCCCTCGCTGGACACCTGCAGCACGATCCGGAAGCCTGCCTCGTCCAACGCCTTGGCCTGGACGAAGGCGCCGTCGTAGTCCGCGCCGCCGGTGTTGGCCGCCGGGCGGCCCCAGTCCCGGACCGACGTGCGCAGCCGGACGGTGTTGACGCCGAGCGCCTCCAGCTTCGGGATGGCCCGGTCGGTGTCGACCTGCGGGCCGACCACCATGCCGTAGAAGCCGTCGCTGCCGGCGGAGCTGCTCGACGGGAACAGGAACCACGTCACCAGCGCCGCGATCAGGGCGTAGACCAGCAACATCGCCGCGGACCGCGCCACCCGGCCCAGCGGGCCGGTGATGCTGTTGTTCGCCACAGAACGTCTCCTCGCACGACGGACCCGCCGGTGATCAGTGTGTCACCGGCGGGCCCGGAAGTGCGGGTGCCCTCAGCCGATCTCGAGCCGCGTCTCGGTGAACCCGAGCCCGGCCTCGATCCGGACCGAGCCGGTCGCCCCGGGCGCCAGGGCCCGGAGCGTCCAGCTGCCGGGCGAGGCGAAGAACCGGAAGACGCCGGTCGCGCTGGAGACGACCTCGGCGGTGAACTCACCCGAGGCGTCCAGCAGCCGCACGTACGCCGCCGCCACCGGGTCGCCGTCCCGGACCACCCGGCCCTGGATGATGGCCTGGGTGGCCGGGTCGACGCTCGCCGGCAGGGTCCGGTCCAGCGTCTCCTCCTGCGCGGGCGCGCCGCACATCGTCAGCTGCTCTTCTCGATCGGGACGCCGACCAGCGAGCCGTACTCGGTCCAGGAGCCGTCGTAGTTCTTGACGTTCTCCTCGCCGAGCAGCTCGTGCAGCGCGAACCAGGTGTGGCTGGAGCGCTCGCCGATCCGGCAGTACGCGATGGTGTCCTTCGACGGGTCCAGGCCCGCGTCCGCGTAGAGCTTGCGCAGCTCGTCGTCGGACTTGAAGGTGCCGTCCTCGTTCGCGGCCTTCGACCAGGGCACGTTCACCGCGGTCGGGATGTGGCCGGCGCGCTGGGACGCCTCCTGCGGCAGGTGCGCCGGCGCGAACAGCCGCCCGGCGAACTCGTCCGGCGACCGGACGTCGACCAGGTTCTGCTGCCCGATCGCGGCGATGACCTCGTCGCGGAAGGCCCGGATCGAGGTGTCCTGCTCCTGCGCGGCGTACTGCGTCGCCGGGCGGGAGACGGCCTCCTCGGTCAGCGGCCGCGAGTCCAGCTCCCACTTCTTGCGGCCGCCGTCGAGCAGCTTGACGTCGCGGTGGCCGTAGAGCTTGAAGTACCAGTACGCGTACGCGGCGAACCAGTTGTTGTTGCCGCCGTAGAGCACCACGGTGTCATCGTTGCCGATGCCCTTGGCCGAGAGCAGCGCCTCGAACTGGCCCTTGTCCACGAAGTCGCGGCGGACCGGGTCCTGCAGCTCGGTCTTCCAGTCCAGCTTGACGGCGCCGGCGAGGTGGCCCTTGTCGTAGGCGCTGGTGTCCTCGTCCACCTCGACGAAGACGACGCCGGGGGTGCCGAGGTTCTGCTCGGCCCAGTCTGCGGTGACGAGCACGTCCGCACGGCTCATGCCGGGGACCTCCTTGTACGGGTCGGGAGCGGGTTGATCACGGGGAGTGGCCGGGGTCGCACATGCCGGAACCCAGGGCCGATCAGGAAGAAGGCGCGCGAGCCGTCAGCGCATAGGACACAAGCAGCTGCCCACGCGGCACAGGTCGACCGCGCGGCGTTGCGTGAGCAGGGTGCCCATGTTCTCGAGGGTAGCAGCCGAGGACCGCGCCGGCCGGTGCCCGCGAGCGGCCGCCCGGCTCAGCCCACCGGCAGGTCGCTCGCGCGCAGCACCACGTCGGTGGACTCGGCGGTGACCGCCAGCGCGGTGTCGCCGATCCGGACCGAGGTGATCCGCAGCGACAGCGGCAGCCCGCTCGGCGACACCCGGAAGGACAGCAGCCGGGCCGCCGCGTCCAGCACCGGCTGCGGCACCGGGATGCCGTCGACCTCGGCCTGCTCGGCGCTGATCACGATGTCGTTGTCCTCGACCTCGACCCGGCCGACCGCGCTCGCGTCGACCTGCTGGCCGAGCGCCTCGACCGAGCCGGACAGCCGCAGCGCGTCGCCGTCCCGGACGATCCGCAGGCCGGTGATGCCGGACGCGCGGGCCAGCTCCTCGTACCCGACGGTGAGGTCGCCGGTGATCCGGTCCACCGGCACCTCGTCGACCTTCCGGTCCACCACCTCGCCGAGCGGCACCTGCACCCCCTGCAGCCGGGCGTTGACGAGGATGTTCTGCAGCGGACCGGAGTCGACGTCCGGGATCGACACCCGGACGTCGGAGTAGTCGCCGGCGACGGCCTGGGTGAGGAACGGGACGCCGCGGATGTCCACGCCCGGCGTCTCGGCCAGCTTCAGCTGGTCGCGCACCTGGGTGGCCAGCGCCCGCTCGGCCGCCACCGCGCCGATCCGGTCGGCGGCGACGAGCAGCCCGAGCAGGACGACCAGGATGATCACCAGGCGGCGCATGCCGGGTCACCCTGCCACAGAGAGGGCGGCGAGGTAACCGACCGGGGCGACCAGGGCCAGCGGCAGGGCCGCCAGCAGGTACGCCACCGCGCGGGCCGACGCCTCGGGCACCGCGGCCGCGGCGAACCCGACGCCGACGGAGGCCAGCGCGGCCAGCGTGGCGACCAGTGC
>CADCTP010000005.1 GCA_902805565.1 uncultured Mycobacteriales bacterium | reverse complement strand
CGGTCGGCGACGGCCGGCCCGCGCGGCAGGGCCAGGTAGGTGTCCTCGGCCTCGTCCAGCGCGTCGACCGCCTCGTCCGGCCGGCCGGCCGCGGTCAGCGACCGGCCCAGCGCGTACAGGGTGGCGCCGAGGCGGTGCCCCGGCTGCGCGTCGTCCGGCTCGGCCGCGACCAGCTGCCGCAGGATCGCCGCGGCCGCCGCCTGCTCCCGGGCGGCGGCCGCGGGGTTGCCCATCCGGGCGGCCTTGTCGGCGCGGCGGAGGGTGTCGACGACCTCGCGGTCCCGGGCCGAGCGGCCGCCGATCCTGCCGAACACGCTCACCTCCCCGACTGATCCGGACAACTGGATCTTCCGGGACGGGACGTGCGCCAGGAATGCCCTGACCGGGCGGTGCGGTGACCGGTCGTCAACGCTCGGTGAGTGCCACCACGGCAGCGTCCACGTCGGCGGTGGTCGTGTAGAGGTGGAAGGCGGCCCGCAGCGAGCCGGCCCGGGTCGACGCGCGGATCCCGGCCGCGGCCAGCCGGTCCGCCGCGTCCGGCCACGCCACCGACACGATCGCCGAGTCGCCGGCGGGCAGGCCGAGCCCGGCGCGGAACCGGTTCGCCAGCGCCACGTCGTGCGCGTGCGCGGCGCCGACCCCGATCGACTCCACCACCGCCAGCGACGCCGCGGTGCCCACCCAGTCGAACCAGCCCGGCGACACGTCGAACCGGCGGGCGTCGGCGGCCAGCCGCAGCGGCGGCCCGTAGAAGGACCCGTGCGGATCCTCGCCCGCGTACCAGCCCGCGGCCAGCGGGGTCACCCGGTCCGCCAGCTCCGGCGTGATCACCTGGAACGCGGTGCCCCGCGGCGACATCAGCCACTTGTAGCCACCGCACACCAGCACGTCCGCGGCCGCCGCGTGCACCGGCAGCCAGCCGACCGCCTGCGTCGCGTCCGCGATCACCAGCGCCCCGTACGCCCGGGCCGCCGCGGCCACCGCCGCCGCGTCGGTGATCCCGCCGGTCGCCGACTGCACCACGCTGTACGCGACCGCCGTCGTCCGCTCGTCGATGGCGTCCAGCAGGCCCTCGACCGGGACGGTCACCACGTCCAGCCGCTCGTGCACCAGGTAGGGGAACAGGTTCGAGGTGAACTCGATGTCCGGCACCACCACCCGCGACCCGGCCGGCAGCGCCGCCGCCACCGGCCCGAGCAGCGAGGACACCTGGCTGCCCACCGCGACGTCCGCGGCGTCCGCGCCGACCAGCCGGGCGAAGGAGTGCCGCGCCCGCTCCACCGAGTCCCCCCAGTGCTCCCAGGAGGTCCGCCCGGCCCGCCAGTCCGCCAGCGCCTCCTGCAGGGCGTGCCAGGTCGGCCGGGGCGGCAGGCCGTAGCTGGCGGTGTTCAGGTAACCGGGCTCGGCGTCCCAGAGGTCGGGGATCCCGTGCGTCACGCCAGCTCCGGCGTCGTCCCGTACGCGGTCAGCACCGCACTGTCCGGCATCAGCACCAGCAGCCCGTCGCCCCACGAGTCCACGGTCAGGCCGAGCAGCCGCTCGGTGCGGAACCAGACGGTGCCGGTCAGCCCGGCCGTCCCGTACCGCTCCCCGACGGCCGCGGTGACCGCCTGCTCCTGCGGCCCCTCCAGGTAGACCGTGGTCCGGTCCTCGCCCGGGTGCCGCTCCAGCGCGAACCGCAGCTGCTGGGCGAACGCGACCCACCCGTCGGCGATCGTCTCGTACCAGCCGTCCCACATCGGGTCCTCCGGCGGCGACGTCATCGCGAACGTCACCCGGGTGCCCTCGGACACCTCGATCCGGGTGCCGCTGGTGATCAGCGTGTGCTTCTCGTCGTCGACGATCGCCTGGGCGAAGTAGATCTCCTCGATCTCCGCGTCCAGGCTGTCGGCCGCCCAGCCGTGCCAGCGGCGCAGCTCGGCCCGGTCCCGCAGCGCGTGCCAGACCCGGTCGACCGGCGCGGCGATGGTGACCTCGGCGGCGATGCTCATTCCAGTCCTCTCAGCGGTGCCGGTCCGTCCGTCCAGTCCACCCGGCGCCGCGCCTTGCCGGCCTCGGTCCGCGGCACCGTGCCCGGCGGCAGCACCCGTACGTCCGTGCGCACCCCGAGCCGGGCGGTCAGCGCGGCCTCCACCGCCGGCCCGTGCCCGCCCTCGCAGGCCACGACCAGCCGGGTGGCGGCGGCGCGCCGGTCGACGACGAGCAGGTAGTGCGGCGAGACCCCGGGCTCGGCGAGCAGCACGGCCTCCACCTCGCTCGGGTACACGTTCACCCCGCGCACCACGACCATGTCGTCCACCCGACCGGTCACCTTGCTCATCCGGACCAGCGTGCGACCGCAGGCGCAGGCGCCCGGCCGGAGCGACGCGACATCGCCGGTACGGTAGCGCAGCAGCGGCAACGCCTCCTTCGTCGGCGTGCTGAACGTCAGCTCCCCGGGCACCCCCGGCGCCGTCGGCCGCCCGTCCGGGTCCAGCGTCTCGACCAGGAAGTGGTCCTCGTTGACGTGCAGCCCGTCCTGCTCCAGGCACTCGGCGGCCACCCCCGGCCCGATCACCTCCGACAGCCCGTAGATGTCCAGCGCCTTGATCGGCAGCAGGGACTCGATCCGGGCCCGCAGCGCCTCGCTCCACGGCTCGGCCCCGAAGATCCCGACCTTCAGCTTCGTCGCCACCCCGGCCTCGCCGAGCCGGATCGCGTACGACGGCGTGCAGGTGAGGACGTCGGCCTCCAGGTCCCGCAGGAGCCGCAGCTGCCGGTCGGTCTGCCCCGCCGACATCGGCACCACCGTCGCCCCGAGCGCCAGCGCCCCCTGGTGGATCCCCAGCCCCCCGGTGAACAGGCCGTACCCGTACGCGTTGTGGACCGTCGACGCCGCCGTCGCCCCCGCCGCCACCAGCGCCCGCGCGCACATCCGCGCCCACAGCTCCAGGTCGCCCCGCGTGTACCCGACCAGCGTCGGCCGCCCCCCGGTCCCGCTCGACCCGTGCACCGCCACCACGTCCGCCCGCGGCACCGCCAGCATCCCCAGCGGGTACGACTCCCACAGGTCCTGCTTGCCCGTCGTCGGCAGCCCGTCCAGCCCGTCCACGTCCCCCTCGTGGCCGATCCCGGTGTCCCGCAGCCGCCGCCCCTGCACCCCGTCGCCCGCCAGCAGCCGCCGCACCAGGTCCCGCAGCCGCCCCGCCTGCAGGGCGGCCCGCTCGTCGACCGACATCCCCTCCGCCGCCGCCTCGAACATGCCGACCCCTCCCCACGCGACACCGCGCCGCGGACAGCATGTAGCATCTCCCGGGTAGCAAGGGGCTGTGGCGCAGCTGGTAGCGCACCACACTGGCAGTGTGGGGGTCAGGGGTTCGAGTCCCCTCAGCTCCACCCTTCTGACGAGGCAGGGTGCGACGGTCGGTCGCATCCGTGCCGTCCAACTCCCGGGCCGAGTAGCCAACCGAGTAGCCAAGGCTCACTCACCCTTTCCCTGCAGCGCGTCCCGCATCTGCGGGTTCGTGACGTGCCCATGGACGTTCATGCTTACGGCGATCTGCGAGTGCCCGCGCACCTCCATGACGACCCGGGCGTGCTGACCCTTGGGCGATCAGCAGCGTTGCCGCGGCGTGCCGCAGGTCGTGCACCCGGTACGGCGGGATGCCGGCCCGCTCGCACAGCTTCTTGAACTCCCGCGCGTCCTTCCGGTGGTCGATCACGCCGGCCGCTCGACCAGGAGCGGCGACCCGTTCCGTGGTCAGCTCGGTGGCCGGGCCGTTGATGGGTTGGGTGTCGGTCTGGGTGCCGAACCGCAGGATTGCCGCGGTCGCTGCCGGTGGTATGTCGTCGGTGTGGCGGCTTCGGAGCAGCGGTCGGTGGGTGGTGGGTGGAAGACCTCGCCGGTGGTGTGGGGTGGGTTGTTGGTCTTGGCGGCCGTGTTGATGGTCGCCGGTGTGTACTTCGCGATCGACCGCCGGGACGTGTGGGTGTGGGACGTGGTCAAGGCGTTCGGTGCCGCGGTCGCGGCGCTGTCGGTCGGTCTCGACCTGCGCCGCCGTGGCCGGCGAGCCGGCTGACGCGGCAGACGATCGGCGTGCCGGCAGGGCGGCCGCCACCGGGCGTCCCGCCGCCGGTCCGAATGCCGTGGATCGGTCCGAACCCGCGCGCGGCGAGGGTGGCGAACACGAGTGGATGCGTCCGCACTGACGACGGAACACCTTTCCGGCCGCGGCCGCCCCGGCGGGGAGGGCGGACCCTCCCCGCCGCGCCACTCAGACCAGGTCGAGGCGGTGCCGGCCGGTGTCGGCGTACCCGGCCCGGGCGAATGCCGCCGCCATCGGCAGGTTGCCGACGTCGGTGTTGGCGACGATCCGGTCCGCGTCCTGCTCGACGGCGAGGAACCGGGTGCCCACGCCGAGCAGGTCGTCGACGTACCCGCGGCCGCGGTGCTCGGGCACCACCCCGAGGTAGCCGACGGCGTGTAAGCCGCCGTCCCTGGTGGGGAGCACGAATCCCGCCGGTTCACCGCCCGGGGTGTACGCCGCGCGCCACCACTCGCGCGGGGCCGGGAAGTCGCGCGTCTGCTCGACCTCGAACCGCGCGGTCGCCTCGCGCCCCATCCGGGCGCGCCGGTGTGCGCGTCGGGGACCTGATCCGACCGCTGCCGCACCCGACGGCCAACCGGATTTGCGGTCGCCCGTACGCGAGTGTCGGGAGCCGAGAGCCGGGTAGGCCCCGCATCCCTCCGCAGCGCGGACCAGGTGCGGCGATGGCCGCGCACCGGTCGGCCCGGCGTCGGTTTCGGACTATCGGACCGTACCTGCATTGCATCGTGGCAAATACCATGGCAAAGTCGGTGTGACTCCGGTCACAGTCACCCAGGAGCGCAGGTATGAACTCGATGTCCCGTCGCAGTTTCCTCGCCGCGAGCGGTGGCCTGGCCGCCGCCGGGATGCTGTCCGGTTGCGGAACCCCGGTCGCCACCAACCTGACCGGTGGTCAGCCGGCCACGGCCGACGTCATCTTCTGGCACCTGTTCGGCGGTGGCGACGGCGAGAACCTGACCAAGATGGTCCAGGACGTCGAGGCCGCGGACCGGATGTCGGTCGAGGCGACGCTGCTGTCCTGGGGCAACCCGTACTACACCAAGCTGGCGCTGTCGGCCTCCAGCCGGCGTCCGCCGGACGTGGGGATCACCCACCTGTCCCGGCTGCCGCTGCTGGCCCGGGCCGGCCTCCTCTCCCCGGTGGCGGAGGAGGGCACCGAGGCCGCCGGCATCACGCAGGACAAGTTCACCCCGGCGGCGTGGAAGAGGGCCACGGTGAACGGCACCGCGTACGCGGTGCCCTTGGACACCCACCCGTTCGTGCTGTTCTACAACGTGGACCTGGCCCGCAAGGCCGGCCTGCTGAAACCCGGGGGCGACGACCTGAAGCCGATCGAGGGCCGGGAGGGCTTCCTCGCCGCGCTGCGGGCGATGAAGCAGGCCGGCGGCCGGTACGGCGCGGTCATGTCGATCACCGCCGACCCGTCGACGACGTGGCGCTGGTTCATGACCCTCTACTCCGGGCTGGCCGGCCCGATCCTCACGGACCAGGGGACCCGGGTCGCCATCGACGCGGGGGCGGCGGAGGAGACCTTCGCCTTCATGCAGAGCCTGACCGGGGCCGAGCGACTGATGCCCGGCAACGCGACCAGCACCACGACCTCGACCCTCTTCGGGCAGGGCAACGTCGGCTTCCTGTTCGAGGGCGAGTGGCAGATCCCGACCTACCGTGGGGTCACCCTGCCCAACGGCGAGCCGCTGAACTTCAACGTCGTCCCCTTCCCGGCGATCCTCGGCGACAAGGCGGTCGCGTACGCCGACTCGCACGCACTGGTGATCCCGCGCAGTCCCGGGCGGTCGGCCGAGCGCACGGCGAACTCCGTCCGCTTCATCAAGGGCCTGCTGGACAACAGCTCCACCTGGGCGGCGGGCGGCCACATCCCGGCCTGGCTGCCGGTGCAGGAGAGCGAGGAGTTCCGGAAGCAGGAGCCGCAGAGCAACTACGTCCAGGCGGCGTTCGACGCGGTCTACGACCCGGAGTCCTGGTACACCGGCGCCGGTTCGGACTTCCAGACCAGGGTCGGCGCGGTGATCACCAACGTCCTCACCGGCGCCACCAACCCCCGCGACGCGGTCGGGGCCATGACCGCGACCCTGCAGCGATTCGCCACCGCCCGTCCGCCCGTGCAGTAGGCAGGAGGCCCCATGACCACCACCGCGGGCGTCAACACCGCATCAGCCACACCGCTGCCCACCGCGACGACCGAGTCGGTCCGACCGCCGGCCGGGGAGAACCGGGCGGGATGGTTCTTCGTCGCCCCGTTCCTGGCGCTGTACGTGCTGTTCCTGATCGGCCCGGTGCTCATCGGGCTGGTCATCAGCTTCTTCAACACCACGACGGTGCGGGCGGGTCTCGGAGACTGGGTCGGGATCTCCAACTACACGTCCGTGCTGCGGAACTCCGACTTCTGGGCCTCGATCTGGCACTCGGTGCTGTTCACCCTGCTGACCACGCCGCTGCTCATCGCGCTGCCGCTGCTGTTCGCGATCCTGGCGTCCCGGCTGACCCGCAACCGGTGGTTCTTCCGGCTGGCGTTCTTCGCCCCGTACGTGGTGCCGTCCTCGGCGGTCTGCCTGATCTTCGCGTTCATGTACACGCCCGAGACCGGGCTCATCACCAACGCGTTCGGCTGGGTCGGCCTGCCCGCGCCGAACTTCCTCGGCAGCGAGTGGGGCGCCTGGTTCGCCGTCGTCCTGCTCACCCTGTGGTGGACCTTCGGCTTCAACTTCATCCTCTACACCGCGGCCATCCAGGACATCTCCGAGGAGGTGTACGAGGCCGCGTCGATCGACGGCGCCAGTCCCTGGCAGCAGATCCGGTCGATCACGGTCCCGCTGCTCGCCCCGACCACGGGCCTGATCCTCCTGCTGCAGGTCCTGGCCTCGCTGAAGGTGTTCGACCAGATCTACATCCTGCTCGCCGGCGGTCCGGACCAGAAGACGCGGCCGGCCCTCCAGTACATCTTCGACACCGGGTTCACGTCCTACCGCGGCGGCTACGCCGCGGCGGCCACGATGGTGTATTTCCTGCTGCTCGTCGCCATCTCGGCCGGCTGGTACCTGGTCCGCCGCCGCCAACAGAACTCCGTCATCGGGTGAAGGGAGGCCGAGCGTCATGACCGCTACCATCGCGGCCCGGCCGGCACGGGCCGAGCGGGCCGAACGGGCCGACTCCGACCGCGGCGCCAAGGCGTTCAACCGCCTCGCCGCCACCTGCCTGACCCTCTTCGCGCTGATCTGGCTGGTGCCGTTCGTGTGGGCGGTGATCACCTCGCTGCGCCCCGACAACGAGATCACCGCGAACCCGACCACGCCGTGGTCGGACAACTGGAACCTCGAGGGCTACCGCGGCACCCTGAGCAGCAACCCCATCGGCTGGTGGTACCTCAACAGCTTCATCGTCTCCTCGCTGTCGGTCATCTTCACCGTGGTCGTCTGCTCGATGATCGGCTTCGCGCTGGCCCACCTGCACTTCCGCGGCAAGCCGCTGGTGCTGGGGATCATCCTCGCGGGCCTGATGCTCCCCGCCGAGGCGATGGTCCTGCCCCAGTTCATCGAGTTCCGCGCCCTGAACCTGCTCGGCACGTACTGGGCGCTGGTGCTGCCGGCGGTGGCGGCCCCGGTCGCCGTGTTCGTCTTCTACTCGTTCCTCCGCGGCATCCCGATCGCCCTGATCGAGGCCGCGCGGCTGGACGGCGCCAACTGGTGGCGGATCTACTACCAGGTCTGCATGCCGCTGTGCCGACCGGCGATCTCGGCAGTGGCGATCCTGACCTTCGTCACCTCGTGGAACGCGTTCCTCTGGCCGCTGCTCGTGCTGACCCAGACGAAGTCCCAGACCATCCCGGTCGGCCTGAGCAGCCTCATCGGCGGCTCCGCCATCCAGTACTCCCAGACGATGGCGTCCGCGGTGCTGGGCATCCTCCCCCTGCTCGCGGTGTTCCTGCTCTTCCAGCGCCAGATCACGCAGGGCATCGCCAACACCGGGATCAAGTAGCCCGTCCTGAGTGGCCCGCGACGGTGCCGCTGCGGTCGCGGGCCGTGCGCTCGGGTGCGGATGCGGTCCGTGGCCTACCGCGCCCGCCTCCGGCCGGTCATCAGGCTGTTCCCGGTGAGCGAGGACCTGCCCGGCGGTGGCGTCGAGCTGTCACCCGACGAGATCGCGGCGCTCCCTGCCCGCTGGGCGTCGTACTGGACGCCGGGCGAGGTCGCGGGCCTCCTCGCCGGGGTCGGCACGCCCTGGTACGTGGCCGGCGGCTGGGCGGTGGACCTGTTCCTCGGCACGCGGACGCGTGCGCACGGCGACATCGAGATCGGGGTACCCGCGGCCCGCTACCCCGAGATCCGCGACCGCCTCCCCGGGTACGCCTTCGACGCGGTCGGCAGTGGCCGGATCTGGGCGGACGCCGGACGGGACGTGCTGGCGGCCGTCCATCAGACCTGGGTACGCCGCCCGGACACCGGCGACTACCTGCTCGACGTCTTCCGGGAGCCGCACGACGGCGACACCTGGATCTGCCGGCGGGACGGGACGATCCGGCTGCCCTACGGCGACATCGTCCGCCGCACCGACGACGGCATCCCGTACCTGGTGCCGGAGCTGGTCCTGCTGTTCAAGGCCAAGGCCGCCCGCCCGAAGGACCAGGCGGACTTCGACGCCACCGTCCCGGACCTGACCACGGCGCAGCGCGACACCCTGGCCGAGCTGCTCGCGCGCGTACACCCGGGCCACCGCTGGCTCGCCGACCTGTGACCCGCCCGGAGCCGGCCCCGCACCGGGTGGTGGGGGCCGGCCCGTCCTGACACGGGTTGTGCCGAGCAGCTGGCCGACGGACTACGGGCAGCGCAGGCCGCCGGTGCCGCCACAGATGTCGGTGGCGGCCCACTGGTAGTCGGCGGTCTTGCCGACCGGGGCCCCGGAGACGAAGCCCACGGGGAGCCCGACCCCGAAGATCTGTTCCTGGGCGCCGACCTGGACGCGGAGGCGGGTGTTGTCCTGGTCGACGATCAGGTTCAGGACCCCCGTCCCCCACCGGGTGGAGGGAAGGGTGTAGCTGAGCAGGGCACCGCGGTAGGACACCGCGGTGACGATGGGCTGGTCGGGTGGGGACCAGCTGAACTGGTTGTTGACCACGGTGGCGTTGCCGTTGGTCAGGACGGGGTTGCCCGAGACCGGGTGCTTGGCGGCGCACACCGTCTGGCGGACCTCCAGGTGCCCGTTACCCGGACCCGCCAGGTAGATCGTGGGCCATCGCGGCGACGGGTACTCGATGATGAAGCGGGTGGCCAGGTCACGGCACAGCGCCGCACGGGTGACGCGGACATTGGGGGCGAGCTCCAGCGTCACCCGCCTGGTGGTGACGCTGCTGCTGGCCCACACGTTGCGCGGGTCCAGGGCCGAGGTGAACGGCAGACCCGACAGGCCGGTGCCCGTGCCCGGACCGGTCCCCGTGCCGGCGACCTCGATCGTGCCCGCTCGGGCCCGGCCTGCGAACAACGCGCACGGGTCGTTCTTCACAAGGTCCAGACCGGCCTGGTCGAACAGTCCCGACGCCCGCGCACCGGCCACCAACCGCACCACCTCGGTGGGGGAGAGGGAGGTAGTGGTGTCGCAGACCTTGTATCCGGAGCATGCGTACATCTTGTAGTCGTTGATCTGTGTGGCGGTGGCGCCCAGGGTGCGCATGGCCTCGACGTCGCGGAATGCTTGTTCCATGGTGACGGCGCGTCCGTTGCAGACGGCGAAATTGCTCACCGTTCGGGACCAGTAGACGTAGGTGTAGCTCTGGTTGAACTGGGAGAGATGGAGCAGGTTCCCGCGGGCGGTGAGATTGAGCCCGGTGAGCGCGCCGTAGGCATCCCGGTTGACGCAGTCCGCGTACTCCGTTGCGGAGAAGGTGTCCCAGGACCCGGTGATGTTCGTCAGCTTGACGGAGCAGAGGACCTGGCCCCGGTATTTCGTGGTGGCGGTGCCGTCGCTCCGGATGGTCAGTGTGTAGTCCCGGTTGGCGTCCCTCGTCCAGGTTCCGGTGATGAGGTCGCGGCCGGTGATGGCCGCCGAGGCCGGGCCCGCCTGGGTGCCGATGGCGACCAGGACGGTGGAGGTGAGCAGGCCCAGCAGCGCCAGCAGCGCCGCGACCCGGAATGCGAACCGGGTCCGGAGCAGGTCCGGGCGCCGGCGCCGTA
>CADCTP010000004.1 GCA_902805565.1 uncultured Mycobacteriales bacterium | reverse complement strand
CGCGGCGGCCGTGCCGGTCGCGACGGCGTCCGGGGCCCCCGCCCCGACCGGCCTGGCCGCCAAGCTGGCCGGGCTGAGCCGGGCCGCGGCCGCCGAGACGGTCCGGGACCTGGTCCGCACGCAGGTCGCCGTGGCCCTGGGCCACGGCTCGCCGGGCGCGGTCGAGATGGACGCGCCGTTCAGCGAGCTGGGCCTGGACTCGCTGACCGCGGTCGAGCTGCGCAACCGGCTCGGCGCGGAGACCGGCCTGCGGCTGCCGTCCACGCTGGTGTTCAACCTGCCCACGGTGACCGGGCTGGCCGACTACCTGCTCACCGAGCTGGCCCCGGCCGCGCCGGCGCCGGACCAGGTGCTCCGGGAGGCGATCGACCAGGTCGTCGCCCAGCTCGACGGCGGCGAGGACCGGGCCGAGGACCGGGACCGGGTGCTGGCCGTGCTGCGGGCGGCGACGGCCCGGCTCGGCGGGGCCGCGGACGACGACGACCCGCTGTCGTCGCTCGACCTGACCTCGGACGAGGACATGTTCCAGTTCATCGACAGCCAGCTCTGATGATGGTCACCCCGGACTCGGCCTGGCTGCGCCGGTTCCATCCCGACGACCGCGACCTGCCGACCCTGCTGTGCCTGCCGCACGCGGGCGGGTCGGCCAGCTCGTACTTCGCGCTGTCGGCGCGGCTGCGGGGTGCGGTCGACGTGGTGGCGGTGCAGTACCCGGGCCGGCAGGACCGGTACGTCGAGCCGGCCGCCGTCGCCATGGACGAGCTGGTCGACGAGCTGCTCGAGGAGGTCCGCCCGGTCGCGGCGGCCGGGCCGTACGCGCTGTTCGGGCACAGCATGGGCGCGCTCGTCGGCTACGAGCTGACGCTGCGGCTGGAGCGGGCCGGCGACCCGCCGCCGCGGTGGCTGTTCGCCTCGGGCCGGCGGGCGCCGTCCCGGCTGCGGACCGACGACCACCTGCACGCCCGGCCGGAGGAGGAGCTGGTCCGGCACGTCCTCACCCTGGGCGGGATCCAGCCCCAGGTGCTGGCCGACCCGGACCTGCGGGCGATGATCGTGCCGGTCCTGCGGGCGGACTTCACCGTGGTGGAGACGTACCGGCCCGAGCCGGGGCGGCGGATCGGCTGCCCGGTCTCGGTCCTGGTCGGCGACCGGGACCCGGTGGTGCACCGGGAGGAGGCGATGGCGTGGCGGGAGCACACCCGCGGCGCGTTCGAGCTGACGTCGTTCGTCGGCGGCCACTTCTACCTCACCGACTACGTCCCCGAGCTGGCCCGGACGGTGCTCGACCGGTTCCTGCCGGCCGCCGCGGCCCGGCGGCGGCCGGCCCGGGCCGGCGCGACCCCGCCCGGCCCGCGCTCCTGACCGGCCGGACTCGGCCGAACCGCCGGCTCCGACCCGGAATGCCGGGCCGCCGGGCCGGGTTGCCGGGTCCGTGCTGACCCACAACAGGTACGACTTCGCCGGCAAGGTCGTCCTCGTCACCGGCGGGGGCAGCGGCATCGGGCAGGCCATCGCCCGGGCCTTCCTGGACAACGGGGCCAAGGTCGCCGTCGTCGGCCGGCGGCCGGAGAAGCTGGCCGAGACCCTCGGGGACGCCGACCGGTCGACCGCGCTGGCCCTGCCGGCCGACGTGGCCGACCCCGCGGCCGCCCGCCGGGTCGTCGCCGACGTCGTCGCGCACTTCGGCCGGCTGGACGTGTTCGTCAACAACGCCGCGCGCTACCTCTCCGGGCCGTTCGCCGAGATGACCGACGAGCAGTGGGACGATCTGCGCCGCACCAACGTCGACGCGTTCGTCCACCTGGCCCGGGCGGCCCTGCCCGAGCTGGAGCGCACCGGCGGCAACGTGGTCGCCGTCGGGTCCGTGTCCGGGATGCGCGGCGACTGGGGGCAGTCGGGCTACAACGCCACCAAGGCGCTGGTGATGAACTTCGTGCAGTCGCTGGCCCTGGACTACGGCGGCCGGGGCGTCCGGCTCAACACGGTCGCGCCGTCGTTCACCCGGAGCGGGGCGGCCGAGGGGATGGGCGACGACCCGGAGCGGCTCGCCCCGTTCGTCAACCGCATCGCGCTCGGCCGGCCCGCCGTGCCGGCGGACATCGCGCCGGCCGTGCTGTTCCTGGCCAGCGCGGACGCCGCGTACGTCACCGGGGCGACGCTGGCCGTGGACGGCGGGACGACCGCCTCCACCGGCCAGCCGCACCTCGGCTAGCCGCAGCCGCCCGGCCGGTGGCCGGCGCGGGGACCGGGCCGGAGCCGCCGCAGGCGTGAGTTAGGGCACCCTAAGCTGATCCGGTGAGCTCCTCGCCCTCCGCACGCACGGACCTCGCGGGCGCACCCTTCGCCCGCGCGCTCGCCTCCTTCGGCGACCGGACCGCGGTCGTCACGCCGGAGGAGAGCCTGTCCTACCGCGACCTGGCCGCCCGGGTGGCGGCGACGGCCCGGCGCCTGGGCGGCCCGCGGCGGCTGGTGCTGCTGGCCGCCGGCAACACGCTCGACTCGCTGGTCGGCTACCTGGCGGCGGTGGCCGCCGGCCACCCCGTCATCCTGGTGCCCGGCGACACCCCGGCCGCGGTCGAGCCGGTGGTCGCGGCGTACGACCCCGACGTGGTGATCGGTGCGGCCGGCGGGTCCTGGACGATCACCGAGCGGCGGGCGGCCCCCGCGCACGCGTTGCACCCGGAGCTGGCGCTGCTGCTGAGCACCTCCGGGTCGACCGGCTCGCCGAAGCTGGTGCGGCTGTCGTACGGCAACCTCCAGGCCAACGCGGAGTCCATCGCCGACTACCTGGGCATCGAGGGCGGCGACCGGGCCGCGACCACGCTGCCCATGCACTACAGCTACGGCCTCTCGGTGGTGAACAGCCACCTGCTGCGCGGCGCGTCCCTGCTGCTGACCGACCGGTCGGTCGCGGACCCGGCCTTCTGGGAGCTGTTCGGCGAGCACCGCGGCACCACCCTGGCCGGGGTCCCGTACACCTTCGACCTCCTCGACCGGGTCGGCTTCGACACGATGCGGCTGCCGCACCTGCGGTACGTGACCCAGGCCGGCGGCCGGCTGGCGCCCGACCGGGTCCGGCGCTACGCGGCCCTCGGCCGCCGCGACGGCTGGGACTTCGTCGTCATGTACGGCCAGACCGAGGCCACGGCCCGGATGGCGTACCTGCCGCCGGCCCTCGCGCCGACGCACCCGCACTGCGTCGGCGTCCCGATCCCCGGCGGGTCCTTCCGGCTCGAACCGGTCCCGGAGCTGCCCGGCCCGGACAGCGGCGAGCTGGTGTACGCCGGCCCGAACGTCATGCTCGGGTACGCCGGGACCCCGGCCGACCTCGGCCTCGGCCGCACCGTCGACGAGCTGCACACCGGCGACCTCGCCCGCCGGTCCGCCGACGGGCTGTACGAGCTGGTGGGCCGGCGCTCCGGGTTCGTCAAGATCGCCGGCGTCCGGATCGACCCGCACGGGGTCGAGGCGGTCCTGGCGGCGCACGGCCTGGCCGCCGGGTGCGTCGGCGCCGACGACCGGCTGGTCGTGGCGGTGGAGGGGACGGGGGACGCCGAGCACGTCCGGCGCCTGGTCGCCCGGCACTGCCGGCTGCCGGCCGGTGCGGTCCGGGTCCGGTTCCTGGCCGAGCTGCCCCGGCTGGCCAACGGGAAGATCGACCACCCCGCCCTCACCGCGGCCACCGACGACCCGGACCCGGTCCGGACGCCCCCGGCCGACCTGCCGCAGCTGTTCGCCGAGATCCTCGGCGCGTCCCGGGTGACCGAGGACAGCACGTTCGTGGGCCTGGGCGGCGACTCGCTGTCCTACGTCGCGATGTCGATCCGGCTGGAGGAGGCGCTGGGCCACCTGCCGGCCGACTGGCCCACGACCCCGATCCGCGACCTGCGCCGGGCCGTACGGCGGCCCGCGGGGCGCAGCCGGACGCTGGACACCGGAGTGGCGCTTCGGGCGGTGGCGATCCTCGCCATCGTCGGCACCCACGCCGGGCTGTTCGACCTCCCCGGCGGGGCGCACCTCCTGCTGGCGGTGGCCGGCTTCAACGTCGCCCGCTTCCACCTGACCCCGGCCGCGCGGTCGGAGCGGGCCCGGGGCATCGGGCGGGGCATGCTGCGCATCGCGCTCCCCAGCATGGTCTGGATCGCCTTCGCCTTCACGGTCCTGCACCAGTACTCGATGGCCAACGTCCTGCTGGTCGACTACCTCGTGGACCCCGGGGGCCACAACGACTTCTGGTTCATCGAGACCCTGGTCTACCTGCTGGCCGTGCTCGCGGTGGCCGTCGCCGTCCCGCTGGTCGACCGGGCGGAGCGGCGGTTCCCCTTCGCCCTCCCGCTCGCCCTCTGCGCGGCCGGCCTGGTCGCCCGCTACCAGCTCGTCCCCGGGGTCGACTTCCCGACCCCGGTGGTGGCGGTCTGGCTGTTCGCCCTCGGCTGGGCCGCGGCCAAGGCCGGCACCGACCGGCAGCGGCTCTACGTCACCCTCGCCGCCGTCGCGACGGTCCCCGGCTTCCACGGCGACCTCCCGCGCGAGCTCCTCATGATGGCCGGGATGGTGCTGCTCACCTGGGTCCCCACGGTCCCCGGCAGCCAGCTGGTGAACCGGGTGGCCGGCACGCTGGCCGGCAGCTCGCTGTACATCTACCTGACCCACTGGCAGGTCTACCCGCACCTGCGGGACGAGTCGCCCCTGCTGGCCTGGGTCGCCTCGCTCGCCGTCGGCATCGGCTGCGGCACCCTGGCCACCCGGGCGACGGCGCTCACCGGCCGGGCGACGGCACTCGCCGCCCGCCGGCGGCGGTCCGGGTCCGTCGACCCGACGCCGCCAGGGCCGGCTGCCCGGGCGACCGCATCCGACTAGATCAACACAATCGGACGTACGGCCGCAAATGGCTTGACCCGTCTGAGTGAGTCGCATAGCTGTCAAGTAGCAAGTGTTGGTGGTTTTTCCACCGATCACCCTCTGGACAGGAATGTTCACCAAGCGGTGAGATGAGCCAGCCGCACCGTGCAGGTGTGGTACATCCCCGATGGTGCAAGGAGGGCAACTCGCCCATGACCGGCTCCGAACGGACCGCCGCGGGCCCGGCCGGGCGAGGGGGCGAGGCAACCCTCGTCGACCACCTGCGCGAGATGCTGCTGAGCCGTCCGGGCTCGCGGACGTACCGCTTCCTGCCGCACGGCCACGGGCAGCCGGTCGAGCTGGCCGACGCGGACCTGGACGCCCGCGCCCGCGCCCTCGCCGTGCGGTTGCGCGAGCGGTACGGCCCCGGCGAGCGGGCGCTGATCGTCTGCCCGCCGGGACCGGACTACGTCACCGCGTTCGTCGCCTGCCTGTACGCCGGGCTGGTCGCGGTGCCGGTCTACCCGCCCAACCCGGCGCTGCTGAAACGCACCCTGCCCCGGCTGGTCGGCGTCATCTCCGACGCCCGGCCGGTGGTCGTGCTCGCCCCGGAGGCGACCGTCGCGACGGCCGGCGCCCTGGCCGAGCTGGCCCCCGGCCTGGCCGGGCTCGGCTGGACGGCCGTCGACACCGTCGACCCGGCCGCCGCGGACGGCTGGCGGCGGCCGGCCGGCACCGCTTCGGACACGGCGTTCCTGCAGTACACCTCCGGCTCGACCGGCGCCCCGAAGGGCGTCATGGTCAGCCACGCCAACCTGCTGCACAACCTGGCCGGGATCCGGCGGCTGTTCCTGCGCGACGACCGGCCCGAGGACTGCCACCTGGTCAGCTGGCTGCCGCCGTACCACGACATGGGGTTGATCGGCTGCCTGCTGGAGCCGGCGTACGCCGGGTTCCCGGTGACGTTCATGCCGCCGCTGTCCTTCCTCAAACGGCCGGCCCGGTGGCTGCGGGCGATCTCCGACCACCGGGCCACCCACACCGGCGCGCCGGACTTCGCCTTCGAGCTGTGCGTCGCGCGGACGACCGAGGCCGACCGGGCCGGTCTGGACCTCAGCAGCCTGACGCTGGCGTTCAGCGGGGCCGAGCCGGTGCGGGCGGAGACGATCGACCGGTTCTGCCGGACTTTCGAGCCGTACGGGTTCCGCCGGGAGGCGTTCTATCCCTGCTACGGGCTGGCCGAGGCCACCCTCCTGGTGTCCGGCGGCCGGCGGGCCGACCCGCCGGTGGTCCGCCGGCTGAGCGCGGCCGCCCTGACCGCGGACGCGGCCGTGCCCGGGGAGGGCGAGGACGTCCGGGTCAGCGTCGGCTGCGGTGCCGCCGCCCCGGGCAACCGGGTCCTCGTGGTGGACCCGGAGACCGGCACGCCGCGGCCGGACGGGCGGGTCGGCGAGAT
This sequence comes from uncultured Mycobacteriales bacterium, assembly GCA_902805565.1. Classification (GTDB taxonomy): domain Bacteria; phylum Actinomycetota; class Actinomycetes; order Mycobacteriales; family CADCTP01; genus CADCTP01. Next base: position 3,982 of record CADCTP010000004.1, on the reverse strand, counting down.
CTGGGTCGCCGGGCCGAGCGTCGCCGCCGGCTACTGGGGGCGCCCGGAGGAGACCGAGCAGGTGTTCCGGGCCCGGCCGGCCGGGCCCGACGCCGGCCCGTTCCTGCGCACCGGCGACCTCGGCTTCCTCGACGGCGGCGAGCTGCACGTCACCGGCCGGCGCAAGGACCTGCTCATCGTCGCCGGCCGCAACCACTACCCGCAGGACGTCGAACGGACGGTGGCGGGCGTCGACCCGGCGCTGGCCGCCGGCAGCGGTGTCGCCTGCTCCATCGAGGAGGGCGGGCAGGAGCGGCTGCTCATCGTCCAGGAGGTCACGGCCCGGTCGCTGCCGGCGGACCTCGACCGGCTGGTCCCGGCGATCCGGGCCGCGGTGGCCGCCGAGCACGACCTGCCGGTGCACCGGGTGGTGCTGGCCCGGCGCGGCGCGGTGCCGAAGACCTCCAGCGGCAAGGTCCAGCGGTCCGCCTGCCGGGCCGCCGTCCTGGCGGGGGAGTTCCCCGCGCTGGTCGACTGGACGGCGCCGATCCCGACCGCCGGGCCGATCCCGACCGCCGGGCCGTCCCCGACCGCCGGGCCGGTGGCGGGCCCCGTCGACGCGCCGCGGCCCGTCCCCGTCCGGGACAGCGCCGAGCGGGTGGCGCTGGAGCGCTGGCTCACCGGCGAGGTCGCCGCCCGGGTCGGGATCGGGCCGGGGTCGGTCGACCCGACCGCCCCGCTGGCCTCGTACGGGCTGGGCTCGGTGGAGCTGGTGGGCCTGGTCGGCGCCCTGGAGGCGAGGCTGGGCCGGAGCCTGCCGGCCACGCTGCCCTGGGAGCACCCCACCGTCGCGGCGCTCGCCGACGTCCTCGCCGGCCCGCCCGCCGAGGACCCCACGGCCGGCGGCCCTGTCACGGACCAGGCGACCGACAGCGCCACCGACAGCGCCACCGACAGCGCCGCCGACAGGGCCGCCGACCCGGGCGGTGACCGGTCGCCCGGCCGGACCGGCGAGCCGGTGGCGATCATCGGGATCGGCTGCCGCTTCCCCGGCGGCGCCGACGACCCGGCGTCGTTCTGGCGGCTGCTCACCGAGGGCCGGGACGCGATCACCGAGGTGCCGGCGGACCGGTGGGACGCCGCCGAGTTCCACACCGACGACCCGGCCGTGCCCGGCCGGACCACCAGCCGGTGGGGCGGCTTCCTGGACCGGGTGGACGGCTTCGACCCGCGGTTCTTCGGCATCTCCGCGCACGAGGCCGCCCGGATGGACCCGCAGCAGCGGCTGCTGGCCGAGGTCGCCTGGGAGGCGCTGGAGGACGCCGGCCTGCCGGCCGAGCGGGTGGCCGGCTCCGACACCGGCGTGTTCGTCGGCATCTCCACCAACGACCACGGGCACCAGTTCGCCGACCTGACCCGGATCGACGCGTACACCGGCACCGGCAACGCGCTGAGCATCGCCGCGAACCGGCTGTCCTACCTGCTCGACCTGCGCGGCCCCAGCATCGCGGTGGACACCGCCTGCTCGTCCTCGCTGGTCTCGGTGCACCAGGCCTGCCGGAGCCTCGCCCGCGGCGACTGCGACCTCGCGCTGGCCGGCGGGGTCAACGTGATCCTCTCGCCGGCGCTGGCGATCAACTTCAGCAAGGCCGGGGCGATGGCGGCCGACGGGCGGTGCAAGACCTTCGACGCCCGCGCCGATGGCTACGTCCGGTCCGAGGGCGCCGGGGTCGTCGTGCTGAAGCCGCTGTCCCGGGCGCTGGCCGACGGCGACCGGGTGTACGCGGTGATCCGCGGCGCCGCGGTCAACCAGGACGGCCGGACCAACGGGCTGATGGCCCCCAACCCGCAGGCCCAGCGGGCGGTGCTGCGGGCCGCGTACGCCGACGCCGGGCTGCCGCCGCACCGGGTCGACTACGTGGAGGCGCACGGCACCGGCACGCTGCTCGGCGACCCGATCGAGGCGGCGGCGCTGGCCGCGGTCACCGGCCCGGGCCGGGACCCGGGCCGGCCGCTGCTGGTCGGGTCGGTGAAGTCCAACCTGGGCCACCTGGAGGCGGCGGCCGGCGTCGCCGGGCTGATCAAGGCCGCGCTGATGGTCCGCAACCGGGCCGTCCCGCCGAGCCTGCACTTCCAGCGGCCGAACCCGCACATCCCGTTCGGCGAGCTGGCGCTGGAGGTGGCCGGCTCGGCCCGGTCCTGGCCGGCGGGGGACTCCCCGGCGGTGGCCGGGGTCAGCTCGTTCGGCTTCGGCGGCACGAACGCGCACGTGGTGCTGGCGGAGGCGCCGCCGGTCGTGCGGGACGACCGGCCGGCCGCGGCCGGTGCCCAGCTGCTCCCGCTGTCGGCCCGGTCCCCGGAGGCGCTGCGCGACCTCGCCGCCCGCTGGGAGACCCGGCTGGACGGGGTGGCCGACGGCGCGCTGCGGGAGCTGTGCCGGGCCGCGGCGCTGCGGCGCACCCACCACGACCTCCGGCTGGCCTGCGTCGGGTCGACGGCGGCGGAGCTGCGGGACGCGCTGCGGGCGTACGCGGCCGGCGGCGAGCGGCCCGGGCTGTCCACCGGCGGCCGGCGGGTCGGCCGCCGGCCGGCGGTGGCGTTCGTCTTCCCCGGGCAGGGGCCGCGGTGGTGGCCGCTCGGCGCCGACCTGGCCGCCACCGAGCCGGTGTTCCGGGAATCGCTGGAGCGCTGCGCCGCGCTGCTGTCCGGGCACGTCGACCCGCCGCTGCTGGACCTGCTCGGCTCCGGCCCGGACCAGCCGGCGCTCGCGGACCCGGCGGTGGCCCAGCCGGCGCTGGTCGCGGTCCAGGTGTCGCTGGCCGCGCTCTGGCGGTCCTGGGGCGTCGAGCCGGCCGCGGTCGTCGGGCACAGCGTGGGCGAGGTCAGCGCCGCGCACGTCGCCGGCGCGCTGGACCTGGGCGACGCGCTGCGCGTCGCGGTGCACCGCGGCCGGGTGATCCGGGCCGCGATCGGCAAGGGCCGGATGGCCGCCGCCGGGCTGCCGTACGAGCGGGCCGTGCGGGTGCTGGCCGAGCTGGACCTGCCGGCGGTGTCGGTGGCCGCCAGCAACGGCCCCACCTCGACGGTCTTCTCCGGCGAGGCGGCCGGGCTGGAGCGGCTGCGGGCGGCGCTGGACGCCGAGGGCGTGTTCTGCCGGGTCCTGGAGTCGGTCGACTTCGCCTCGCACGGCCCGCAGATGGACCCGCTGCGGGGCGAGCTGGAGCGGGCGCTGGCCGGGCTGCGGGCCGGCCCGACCGCGATCCCGATGATCTCCACGGTCACCGGCGAGCCGGCCACCGACCTCGGCGCGGCGTACTGGGCGGCGAACCTGCGCCGGCCGGTGCTGTTCGACCAGGCCGTCGCCGCCCTCCTGCGCTCCGGCCACGACACGTACGTGGAGGTGTCGCCGCACCCGATGCTGGGCGACGCGATCGCCGAGCGGATGGCCGCCGAGGAGGCCTCCGGGGCCGTGGTCGGGTCGCTGCGCCGGGACGAGCCGGCCCGGGCCGCCGTGCTGGGCGAGCTGGGCCGGCTGCACACCGCCGGCTTCCCGGTGGACTGGGCCCGGGTGCACGGCGGCGGCCCGGTGCCGATGGTGGAGCTGCCCGGCTACCCGTGGCAGCGCCAGCGGTACGCGCTGGACGAGCCGCGGCGGCGGCGCGCCGGCGGCGGTCACCCGGTGCTGGAGACCTTCGTCCGCTCGGCGGTGCAGCCCCGGGCGTTGCACTGGTCGGCCACGGTGGACCTGGCCGGCTTCCCGTACCTGGGCGACCACCGGGTGGACGGCACCGCGGTGCTGCCGGCGGCGGTGCTGCTGGACGCGGCGCTGGCCGCGGCGGGGGTGGCCCTGGACGGGCGGCCCGCGGCGGTGGAGGACGTCCGGTTCACCCGGCTCACCGTGGTCGAGGACCTCGCCGCGGCCGCCACGCTGCAGCTGGTGCTGGTGCCGGAGACCGCGGACGCCGGCTCGTTCCGGGTCTTCGGCGCGGCGGCCGGGCAGGAC
>CADCTP010000003.1 GCA_902805565.1 uncultured Mycobacteriales bacterium | reverse complement strand
CCAGGACCGGCCCGAGGTCCCGGCCGGCCACCTCCGACCCAGCCACCTCCGGCCCAGCCACCTCCGGCCCGGCCGCCGGGTCCCGGTCGGCGGTCGGTCCGACCGGCGCGAACGGTCCGGCGGGCGCGGCCGGTGCGGACGGTGCGGACGGTGCGGACGGGGGGCGCCGGTCAGCCACGGACGGCCTCCGCCCGGGCCAGCACCGCGGCCACCTCCGCGGTGGTCGGCATCGCGGTCGAGCACTCCAGTCGGGAGGCCACGATCGCGCCGGCGGCGTTGGCGAACCGGATCGTCTCGGCCAGCGGCCGGCCGGCGAGCAGCCCCGCGCACAGCGCCCCGCCGAACGCGTCCCCGGCACCCAGGCCGTTGACCACCTCGACCGGCACCGGCGGCACCTCGACCAGCTCGTCCCGGGTCCGGGCCAGCACGCCGCGCGGGCCCATCTTGACCACCGCCAGGTCCGGGCCACGGTCCAGCAGCGCGGCCGCGGCCCGGTGCGGGTCGCGCTCGCCGACCGCGGTGAAGCACTCGTCGAGGTTGCCGACGACCACCGTGACCTGCTCCAGCGCCGCGGACAGCTGCGCGGTCGCGGCCGCCCGGTCCGGCCAGAACATCGGCCGGTGGTCGAGGTCGAGCACGGTCAGCGGCCGGCGCCCGCGGGCGGCCCAGGCGGCGAAGTGGGCATCCCGGCTGGGCTGCTCGGACAGCGCCGACCCGGTGGTCCACAGCACCCGCGCCCGGGCGACCAGCCCGGCCGGCAGGTGCGCCGGGGTGAGCTGCAGGTCCGGGGCGGTGGGCCGGCGGTAGAAGTAGAGCGGGAAGTCGTCCGGCGGGAAGATCTCGCAGAACGTCACCGGGGTCGGCAGGTCCCCGACCGGGGTGACGTACCGGTCCTCGACGCCCAGCTCCCGCAGCGCCCGGTGCACGAAGCGGCCGAACGGGTCGTCCCCGGTCCGGCTGACCAGGGCGGTCCGCAGGCCGTGCCGGGCCGCGGCGACGGCGACGTTGGCCGCGGTGCCGCCGAGGAACTTGCCGAACGTCTCGACGTCCTCCAGCCCGACGCCCACCTGCAGCGGGTAGATGTCCACCCCGGCGCGACCGACCGCCACCACGTCGTACGGCGGGTCGTACGGCGGGTCGTACGGCGGGTCGTGCGGCTGGTCCTCCGGGGCGCTGGGCGGGGACTCCACGGGCACCTCCCCGGACCGTCGCGGCCGGGCCGGCCGCGTTGCCGGAGCGTCGCCCACGGCCCGAGCGGTTGTCAAGGTTGGTCAGTATGTCAGGACATCCTGACGACAGTGCGTCGGCCGCCGGGTTAGGCTGCCGGCAACCGAGGGGGCGTCCATGGCCGAGCTCACCCTGGCTCTCGACCGGTCCAGCCCGGTGCCGCTCTACTTCCAGGTCTCGCGGCAGATCGAGGCCGCGATCGACTCCGGCGACCTGGCGCCCGGCGACCGGCTGGAGAACGAGATCAGCCTGGCCGACCGCTGGGGGCTGTCCCGCCCGACGATGCGCCGGGCCATCCAGGAGCTGGTCGACCGGGGCCTGCTGGTGCGCCGGCGCGGCATCGGCACCCAGGTCGTGCACGCCCGGGTGAAGCGGCCGATGGACCTGACCAGCCTGTTCGACGACCTGGCCCGGTCCGGCCAGCGGCCGGCGACCCGGGTGCTGGCCCGGGAGGTGGTCGGGGCCCCGGCCCCGGTGGCCGAGCGGCTGGGGGTCCCGGCCGACGCCGACGTGCTGCGGCTGGAGCGGCTGCGCTCGGCCCGGGACGAGCCGCTGGCGGTGCTGCGCAACTGGCTGCCGGTCGACCTGGCCCCCGCGCTGACCGCGGCCGCGCTGGAGGCCCGCGGGCTGTACGAGCTGATGCGCGGCACCGGCGTGCACCTGCGGATCGCCACCCAGCGGATCACCGCCCGCGGCGCGACCGCGCCGGAGGCCCGGCTGCTCGGGGTCCGCAAGGGCGCGCCGGTGCTCACCATGGAGCGGGTCGCGTACGACGGGTCCGGGCGCGCGGTCGAGCTGGGCGAGCACGCCTACCGCGCGGAGACCTACTCCGTCGAGATGACGGTCGTCGAGCGCTGACCCGGCGCGGTCAGATCCGGCGGCGGGCGAGGTCGGCCGCGCCGATCAGGCCGGCGTCCGGGCCGAGCGCGGCGATCCGCACCGGGGCGACCGGGCGGAAGCCGCGGCCGGTCAGGTTCGCCGCGAACGCCTCCTGGGCCGGTCGCAGCAGCAGGTCGCCGGCCTCGGACACGCCGCCGCCGATCACCACCACGCTCGGGTCCAGGATCGCGGCCAGGTCGGCGATGCCCCGGCCCAGCCAGCGGCCCATCGCGGTGAAGATCTCCACGGCCGCCCCGTCCCCCTCCCGGGCCGCCGCGGTCACGTCGGTGCCGGTGAGGCGGGCCGGCTCGCCGCCGGCCAGCTGGAGCAGCCGGTGGGCGGCGACCGGAGAGATCTCGGCCAGCTCCCGGGCGTCGCGGGCGAGCGCGGTGCCGGAGGCGTACATCTCCCAGCAGCCGCGGTTGCCGCAGGCGCACCGGCGACCGTCCGGGACGACCGCCATGTGCCCCCACTCGCAGGCCACCCCGTTCGCGCCGCGGTAGAGCACGCCGGACACGACCATGCCGCCGCCGATGCCGGTGCCCAGCGTGACGCAGCAGACGACGCGCTCGCCCCGGGCGGCGCCGAAACGGTACTCGGCCCAGGCCGCGGCGTTGGCGTCGTTCTCCACGGTCACCGGCAGCCCGATCCGGCCGATCAGGGACTCCCGCAGCGGCTCGTCCCGCCAGGCCAGGTGCGGGGAGAACAGCACGGTCGCCCGGTCGTTGGCGATCCAGCCGGCGGCGCCGATGCCCACCGCGACCACGTCGTACCGGTCGGCCAGCTCGGCCACGCAGCCGGCGATCGCGTCCTCGGTGCCGGACACGTCGCCCGGGGTCGGCCGGCGGACCAGCGCCAGCACCCCGCCGTCCTCGTCGACCACCCCGGCGGCCACCTTGGTCCCGCCGATGTCGACCCCGATCGCGAGCACCATTCGATCACCCTGGCACGCCGCCCCCGCCGGCGCACCGGCGACCCCGCCGGGACGCGCCCCGGCCTGTCCGCCCCGGCCTGTCCGCCCCGGTGGGTGGAGCCCGCCCGGCGGTGTCTGCCGACCGCGCGGCGGCGCCGG
>CADCTP010000002.1 GCA_902805565.1 uncultured Mycobacteriales bacterium | reverse complement strand
TTCCCTACACGACGCTCTTCCGATCTCCCGGGACCCCGCCGGCGTGGCCGGGCTGGCGGCGACCGCCGACCTGGCCGCGCTGGACGCCCGGGTCAGCGTGTGCCGGGCCTGCCCGCGGCTGGTGGGCTGGCGGGAGGAGGTCGCGGTCACCAAGCGGGCCGCGTACGCCGGCCAGCCGTACTGGGGCCGGCCCGCCCCCGGCTTCGGCCCGCCGGACGCCCGGATCGCCGTGGTCGGCCTGGCCCCGGCCGCGCACGGCGCCAACCGGACCGGCCGGGTCTTCACCGGCGACCGCAGCGGCGACTGGCTGTACGCCGCCCTGCACCGGGCCGGCCTGGCCAACCAGCCGACCTCGGTGCACGCCGGGGACGGGTTGGTCCTGACCGGCACCCGCATCCTGGCCGCCGTCCGGTGCGCCCCGCCGGCGAACAGGCCGACCCCGGCCGAGCGGGACGCGTGCCGGCCCTGGCTGGCCCGGGAGCTGGAGCTGCTCGCGCCGACGCTGCGCACGGTCGTGGTGCTCGGCGGCTTCGGCTGGCAGGCGCTGTGGCCGGCGGTGGCCCCGGTGCTGGGCGGCCCGGTGCCCCGGCCGGTGCCGAGGTTCGGCCACGGCGTCGAGGTCCGGGCGGGCGGCCTGACCGTCCTCGGCTGCTACCACGTCTCCCAGCAGAACACCTTCACCGGCCGGCTCACCGAGCCGATGCTGGACGCGGTCCTGGCGCGGGCCAAGGAAACGGCCGCTGTGGGAGGCTGACCGGATGGGGCGCAACCGGGCGGTCGCGGTCACCGCGGCCGTGCTGTCCGCCCTCGTCCTGGTCGTGCTGGCCGCCGGCAGCGACCGGGCCGCCACGCTCACCCCGCGCGAGCCGACCGACCTGGTGGCCGTGGCGCCGGAGGCGCCCGAGGAGCTGCCGGAGCCGGACGACGGCGTCGAGGAGGCGCCGGGGGACACCTCCGACAACATCCCCGAGCCGCTGTTCTGGGCGCTGATCGTGCTCGTCGTGCTGCCGGTGGCGATGGCCGCGTGGTTCCTGCGGCAGCTGGTGTCGATGCCGTCGCTGCGCCGCCGGCTCCGGTTCGGCCGGGCCGAGGGGGCCGACGAGCCGGCCCCGGAGACCGACGACGAGGTGCGGGCCGAGCTGGCCGGGGCGGTGGCGGCCGGCCTGCGGGAGCTGGACCAGGGCGGTCCCGGTGCCGGCGTGCTGGCCAGCTGGGTGCTGCTGGAGCGGGCCGCCGCCGATGCCGGCACCCACCGGGCCGCCCCGGACACCCCGTCCGAGCTGGCCGGCAAGCTGATCGACCGGCACGGGGTGTCCTCCGCCCCGCTGCTGCGGCTGGCCGAGCTCTACCGGGAGGCCCGGTTCTCCGCGCACGACGTCCCGGAGCGCAACCGGGCCGAGGCGCGGGCGGCGCTGGAGCAGCTGCGGGCCGAGCTGGCGGCCAACCCGGTCGGCGGCCGCCGGTGAGGGCCGTACGGGAGGCCGCCGCGCTGCTGGCCGTCGCGGCGGCCGGCGGTGGGGCGCTGTGGGTGGTCGCCTTCGGCCTGGAGTACCGCGCCCGGTGGGACCTCTGCGTGGTCGCCGGGGTCGCGGCCGCGCTGTGCTGGCGGCTGACCCGGCTGGTCCGGCCGCCGCCCGACCCGGTCGTACCGCAGCCGGACAGCGGGCCGGGCGGCGACGGCCTGCTCCTGCTGACCGGCCTGGAGAGCCGGCTGTCCTGGGGCGCCACCGACGCCGACCGGTTCCGCGAGCGGGTCCGCCCGCTGCTGGTGGAGCTGGCCGACTACCGGCTGCGTACCCGCCGCGGCGTCGACCCGGACGCCGACCCCGACCGCGCCCGCCAGATCCTGGGAGAACCGCTGTGGACGTTGAGGACCGCCCCACCCGCACGCAGTCCGAGCCGGGCGGAGCTGACCGCCCTGGTGGCGGCGCTGGAGCGGATCTGAGCGCCGAGCTGGCCGCGGTGTGGACCGCCGGCGAGGCGGTCCTCGACTCGGTCGAGCAGGTGGTGGTGGGCAAGCGCCGGCAGCTCACCCTGGTGCTCGCGGGCGTCCTGGCCGGCGGGCACGTGCTGCTGGAGGACTTCCCCGGCCTGGGCAAGACGCTGGCCGCCCGGTCGCTGGCGCAGACCCTGGGGCTGGACTTCCGCCGGCTGCAGTTCACCCCGGACCTGCTGCCGGCCGACGTGACCGGCTCGTTCGTCTGGGACCAGCGCTCGGGGGAGTTCGACTTCCGGGCCGGGCCGCTGTTCGCCGGTCTGCTGCTCGCCGACGAGATCAACCGCACGCCGCCGAAGACGCAGTCCGCGCTGCTGGAGGCCATGCAGGAACGGCAGGTCACGGTGGAGGGGCGGACCTTCGCGCTGCCCGAGCCGTTCCACGTGATCGCCACCGCGAACCCGATCGAGTACGAGGGCACGTACCCGCTGCCCGAGGCGCAGCTGGACCGGTTCCTGCTCCGGGTCGCCTTCGGCTACCCGGAGCGGGCCGAGGAGCTGGACGTGCTGCGGCGCCGGATGGCCCGGCAGCAGGAGGCCGCGACGCTGGCCCCGGTGCTGGACGCCGCGGGGCTGCTGCGGGCGCAGCGCGCGGTGGAGCGGGTCGTCGTCGAGGACACCGTGGCCGGCTACTGCGTCGACCTCGCCGTCGCCACCCGGTCCCGCTCCCAGGTGCTGGTCGGCGCCTCGCCGCGCGGCGCGCTCGCGCTGCTGCTGGTGGCCCGGGCGCTGGCGGTGCTGCGCCGGCGGGACTACGTGACCCCGGAGGACGTCAAGGCGGTGGCGCTGCCGGTGCTGGCCCACCGGATCACGCTGAAGCCGGAGATGTGGCTGCGCCGGGTGTCGGCCGAGGACGTCGTCCGCGAGGTGCTCGGTGAGGTCCCCACCCCGCCGACCGTACGGGTCGGCTGAGCGGTGTCCGGTCCGGGCTGGCGGCCCACCGCCGCGCTGGTCCGCGCGGTCGGGCTCGGCGGCGCGCTGCTGCTGGCCGCGGTGCTGCTGCGCCGGGTCGACCTGGTGGTGCTGGCCGCCCCGCTGCTGCTCGGCGCGGTCCTCGGGCTGGCCGGCCGGCCGTACGCCGCCCCGGCGCTGGCGATCCGGATCCCCGCCGACGCGCTGCTGGAGGGCGGCCGGGCCGAGCTGGCCGCGACGGTCACCGCGGCCGACCGGATCGACGTGGCCGTGGTGGAGCTGCCGCTGCCGGCCGGCCTGACCCCGGACTCCGGCGCGGCGGTCGTCCGGGCGGTGCCGGTCGGGCCGGGGGTGCCGGTGCCGGTGCCGCTGTCGGTCCGGGCCACCCGGTGGGGGCGGCACCCGGTGGGCCCGGCGGTGCTGCGGGCCACCGGCGCGTACGGCCTGCTGTCCTGGCCGCCGGTCCGCACCGAGGTCGCCTCGGTGACCACCTGGCCGCTGCGGGACGGCTTCGGCGCCTCCGACACGGTCCCCCGGGCGGAGGGGCTGGTCGGCGGGCACCGGTCCCGGCTTCCCGGGGAGGGCGGCGAGCTGGCCGGGGTGCGGCCGTTCGCGGTCGGCGACCGGCTGCGCCGGGTCAACTGGCGGGTGACCGCCCGGACCGGCGCGCTGCACGTCACCTCGACGTACTCCGACCGGGACACCGAGGTGCTGCTGGTCCTGGACAGCACCCAGGACCTGGGCCGGCCGCCGGAGAACTCCCTGGACACCGGCGTACGGGCGGCGGCCGCGGTGGCCGAGCACTACCTGCGGGCGGGGGACCGGGTGGCGCTGGTCGACCTGGCCCGGCCGTACCGGTCGGTGCCGGCCCGCAACGGCCGCTCGCACCTGGTCCGGCTGCTGGACGTGCTCGTCGACGCCCGGGCGCTCCGGTCGGACACCCCGGGCCCGACGGTGACCGACGTCGTCGCGCCGGCCGCGGCGGACGCCCTGGTCGTGCTGCTCAGCCCGCTGGCCACCGCCTCGTCGCTGACCGCGGTGGCCGCGCTGGCCCGGTCCGGGCGGTCGGTGGTGGCGGTGGACACGCTGCCCGACGGGCTGCGGCCGGACCCGCGGGGGGACTGGACGGAGCTGGCGTTCCGGCTCTGGCGGCTGCGCCGGGACGCCGACCTCGGCCGGCTGGCCGAGCTGGGGGTGCCGGTGGTGCCGTGGCGCGGCGCCGGCAGCCTGGACGCGGTGCTGCGGGACGCCGGCCGGGCGGCGAGGACCGCCCGGTGAGCCGGGTCGTCCTCGCCCTCCGGGCGCTGGTCGGGGTGTCCGGGGTCCTCGCCCTGCTGCCGGGCTGGGCACCCGGGGTGCCGGCCGGCGCGGTGCTGCTCGGGCTGCTCGGCCTGGCCGGCGCGGTCCTCCGGCCCGGCAGCGCCGCCCCGGCCGGGGTGCTCGTCGCGGCCGCGGTGGCCTGGACGGCGAAGCACGGCACCGACCTGCCGCCGGCGGCGGCCACGCTGCTCGTCGCGTCCGCCGTCGCCACCCACCACCAGGCCGCGGCCCTCGCCGCCGCGCTGCCCGCGGCGGCGCGGGTCGACCGGGCGGTGCTGGTCCGGTTCGCCCGGCACGCCGGGCTGGTCCTGGTCCTGTCGGCCGTGGTCGCCGGGCTGGCCCTCGGCCTGCCGGACCGGCCGGGCTCGGTGCCGCTGGAGCTGCTCGGGCTGGCCGCCGCGGTGCTCGCGGCCGCCCTGCCGGTCCTGCTCGGGCGGAGTGACCGGCGCCGCTGATATGCCGCGCCCACCCTGGGTACCGTGGGGCCATGCCGGACAGGCCACACATCCTCATCGTCGGCGGGGGCTACGTCGGGATGTACACCGCCCTGCGGCTGCAGCGGAAGCTGCGGCGCAGTGCGCGGATCACCGTTGTCGACCCGCAGAACTACATGACCTACCAGCCGTTCCTCCCGGAGACGGCGGCCGGGTCCCTGGAGCCGCGGCACGTGGTGGTTCCCCTGCGCAAGGTGCTCAAGCACTGCCGGGTGGTGACCGGGATGGTCACCTCCATCGACCACGCCCACCGCACGGCCACGGTGCTGCCGGTCGAGGGCCCCGAGGAGCACCTGACGTACGACCAGATCGTCGTCGCCCCCGGCTCCGTCGTCCGCACCCTGCCGATCCCCGGCCTGGCCGAGTGCGGCATCGGCTTCAAGACCGTCGGCGAGGCCATCTACCTGCGCAACCACGTGCTGTCCCGGCTGGACTACGCGGCCTCGGTGACCGACGAGGCGCACCGCCGCCGGGCGCTGACCTTCGTCTTCATCGGCGGCGGCTACGCCGGCATCGAGGCGTTCGCCGAGCTGGAGGACATGGCGCGGTACGCGACCCGCTACTACGACTCCATCACCCCGGACGACATGCGCTGGGTGCTGATCGAGGCGACCGGGCGGGTGCTGCCCGAGGTCAGCGTGCCGCTGTCCGAGTACACGGTGCAGCGGCTGCTCGAGCGCAAGATGGACGTCCGGCTCAACACCCGGGTCGAGTCGCTGACCGGCGGGCACGTGCGGCTGTCCGACGGCGAGGAGTTCGACGCCGACACCATCGTGTGGACGGCCGGGGTCAAGGCCAACCCGATGCTCGGCCGCACCGACCTGCCGCTGGACGACAAGGGCCGGCTGATCTGCAAGGCCACCCTGCAGGTGGACGGGGTCGAGGACGCCTGGTCGGCCGGCGACTGCGCCGCCGTGCCCGACCTGACCCAGCCGGGCCGGACCACCGGCCCGTCGGCCCAGCACGCGGTCCGCCAGACCAAGACGCTGGCCGCCAACATCGTCGCCACCGTGCGCCGCGGCACGCTGTCGGAGTACCGGCACAAGTACGCCGGCTCCGTGGCCAGCCTCGGCCTCTACCGCGGCGTCGCCGAGATCTACGGCGTCAAGCTGCGCGGGCTGCCGGCCTGGTTCATGCACCGGACGTACCACCTCTCCCGGGTGCCCACGCTCAACCGCAAGGTCCGGGTGCTCGCCGACTGGACGCTGGCGATCTTCTTCCCGCGCGAGGTGGTCTCCCTGGGCCAGCTGCAGCAGCCGCGCCGGGAGTTCGAGCTGGCCGCGCTGCCGAACCCGGGCCGGGCCCCGCTGCCCGGCGTCGCCCGGGAGACCGGCTGACCCTCCTAGACTTCGGTCCATGACTTCGCAGGGGGCCGACGCCGTACGGGAGTGCGCGGAGGCGGCCCACGCCGCCGCGGGCGGGCTCGCCGCCGCACCGGCCGGGACCGTGGACGCGGCGCTGCGCGGCATCGCCGACCAGCTGCTCGCGGCGGCCGGCCCGGTCCTGGCCGCCAACGCCCGGGACGTACGGTCCGCGCGGGACGGCGGCCTGCCGGCGGCGATGGTCGACCGGCTGCGGCTGGACGCCGACCGGCTGGCCGGGATGGCGCACCAGCTGCGGGTGCTGGCCGACGTGCCGCACCCGCAGTGGCGGCGGCCGGTCCGGGAGCTGCCCGGTGCGCGGGTCGAGGAGCTGCGCCGCCCGGTCGGCGTGGTGGGCGCCAACTTCGAGGCCCGGCCGAACGTGGTCGTCGACGTCGCCTCCCAGCTGCTGAAGTCGCGCAACGCCGGGGTCCTGCGCACCGGCTCGGCCGCGATCGGCTCGGCCGCCGCGCTGGTGGACGAGGTGCTGGCCCCGGCGCTGACCGCCGCCGGCCTGGACCCGGCCGCGGTGCAGCTGGTCCGGGTGCCGGGCCGGGAGACCGCCCGGGCCCTGGTCGCCCAGCCTGACCTGGTGCCGCTGGTGATCCTGCGCGGCAGCGGGGACAGCACCCGCGAGCTGACCGCCGAGGCCGCCCGGCACGGCGTCCGCACGCTGGCCCACGCCGACGGCGGCGGCGTGCTCTACCTGGACTCCGGCGCCGACCCGGACACCGCACTCCGGCTGGTCGAGGACAGCCTGGACCGGCTGGGCGTCTGCAACCGGCTCAACCTGCTGCTGGTCGCGGCCGACCGGTGGGACGAGCTGGTCCCGGACGTGCTGGCCGTGCTGGACAAGATCGGCGTCCGGGCCTCGCTGCCGCCGCACGGGCACCCGCTCGGCCTGGAGTGGGCGCTGCAGGAGGGCCGGGAGGCGACGGTGACGCTGGCGCCGGTGCCGGCCGCGGCCGAGGCGGCCCGGCTCGCCGACTCGGTGACCTCCGGGCTGGCCGCCTGCATCGTGACCGAGGACGCGGCCGCGGCGGAGGCGTTCCTCGGGGCGTACACCGGGACCGGCGCGTTCTGGAACGTGAGCACCCGGCTGCTGGACGGCTTCCGGCTGCTGGGCGTGCCGGAGACCGGGATCAACGTGGACCGGGTGCCCGGGCCGCGGGGGCCGGTGACGTTCCTGGACCTGCACCTGCGCCAGTTCGTCGTCACGCCGCGCTGAGCCCGGCTACCCTCGGCATCCGTTCGCCCCGGTGGCCCAACCGGCAGAGGCAGGCCCCTTAAAAGGGTCGCAGTGCGGGTTCGAATCCCGCCCGGGGCACTGAAACAGCGGGTGATCGGCTCCAGGGCCCGCCCGGGTGGTTACGCTGGGCACAGGGCGTCCGGAGACCGTCCGCCACGACTCGGGTTGACACCAGCAGCCCGAGAGATCACCGCCTGTCGCCAGCTCGCCAGCCGGTAGCCACTCCGTCCCGTACGGCACGCCGCGGGGGGAAGTAGCGAATCCGATCGGATCGCTCATGTCCAGCACCCCGGCACCACGGGATCGCCACCGGGACGACCGGCCCGCCGACAAGGACCTGGAGCTCCAGCAGGCCCTCCTCCGGCTGGGCCGGCTGGACCTGGCCGGCCTGCCGCTCGGCGAGGTGCTCGCCCAGGTGGCCGCGCTGGCCAAGGCCAGCATCCCCGGGGCGGACGAGGTCTCGGTCACCCTGCTCGACGGCGACCACGCCCGCAGCGTCGCGTTCACCGGCGCCCTCGCCATCGAGCTGGACGAGCGCCAGTACGACCGCGGGTTCGGGCCCTGCATGGACGCCGCGGTCAGCGGCGCGACGATCACCATCCCCGACACGGCCGCCGACGAGAGCTACGCCGACTTCAGCGCCGTCGCCGCCCGGGCCGGCATCCGCTCGTCACTCTCGGTCGGCATGCCGGTGCCACCGCGGGTCGTCGGCGGCCTCAACCTCTACGCCGCCGCGCCGGCCGCCTTCGACCAGGGGTCCGTGGCGCTGGCCCGGGCCTTCGCCGACTACAGCGCGGTCGCCCTGCTCAACGCCGCGCTGATCAGCTCCTCGACCGCCCTGGCCGCCCAGCTCCAGCAGGCGATGGCCTCCCGCGCCACCATCGAGCAGGCCAAGGGCATCATCATGGGCCGGCTCCACTGCGACCCGGACACCGCGTTCGCCCACCTCGTCCGGCGGTCCCAGCACTCCAACATCAAGCTGACCAGGATCGCCGCTGACGTGGTCGCCGACGCCGGCGCCCCGCCGACCGACCGGTAGCCGTACGTCCCCGGCCGGCGCCGGTCAGAACTGCAGGTGCGAGAAGCGGCGCAGGAGGTCCAGCGTGCCCGCGTCGCGCAGCCGCAGGGCGCACCCCCGGTCGGCGAGACGCCGCTGGGCGGTCTCCAGCGCGGTCAGCCCGATCACGTCGCAGAACTCGAGGCCGCCGAGGTGCAGCACCACCTCGGTGCGCCCGGACGCGACCCGGTCCAGCGAGGACGCCAGCGCCGGTGCCGTGGCGAGGTCCAGCTCACCGGACAGCCAGAACACGTCCCGTCCGGACGCGTCGCTGGGACCTGCCACGATGGCGAGCTCCGGTCCGCGGGCCGACACCGGCCGCCCTGCGAGAGACTCGGCCAGGGTCATGGAGAGCCCTCCGTCCAGGAACCACGCGACCGGACGACCGGCCGCGGTATGACGAGAGCTGCAACTTCAACCCGATCCCGACCTTACGCCGGTTGAGCTGGCAAGCAAATCGGCGCCGGGCGCCCGCTCAGGACCCGCCCTCCGGCGGGCGGACCCGGACCCGGCCGGTGCGGGCCTCGGCGTCCATCAGCAGCATCGCCCGGGTCAGCGTCGGGCCGTAGATCTCGCTCTCGCCGCGCTCGATCATCGCCTCGACCGTGGTCGCCAGGTCGCGGGCGGCGGCGACCAGCGCCTGCGCCGGGTTGCGGTAGTACTTCGTCGGGGTCCGGTCCGGCTCCCGGGCCGGGTTCATCCGGCCCAGCAGGTCGGCGACCCGCAGGTAGCCCTCGACCAGCTGCTGCTCGGCCAGGGTCAGACCGGGGAAGGTCGGGGGTTCGGACACGCGGGACTCCCGGGGGTCGGTGCTCGGTCAGGCCAGCTCGTGGACGAGGCCGTAGCCGACTGCGTCGGCCGCGGACAGCAGCGTCCCGGCACGCAGGTCGGCGGTGACCCGCGCCGGGTCGCGGCCGGTCGCGGCGGCGATCAGCCCGGCCAGCCGGTCGGCCTCGTCCCGGTGCAGCGCGGCGGCCGAGGCCAGCTCCGCGGCCGGGCCGCGGAACTCCGCGCGGTGCTCGACCAGCCGGAACGCCGCGTGCGCGGAGGCCGTACGGTGCCCGGCGGCGGCGTAGACGGCGACGGCCGGGCCGCCGACCAGGCCGGTCGCGGTGGCCACCACCGGCGCCCGCATCAGCCGCAGGGTGTCGGCGAGCAGCAGCGCGGCGGCCGGCTCGCCGTCCGGGCAGGAGATCCGCAGCCGCAGCGGCTCGGTTCCCTCGGCGTCGGCCAGCATCGCCCGGGCCGCCGCCTCCTGGGCCGCGGCGTCGTCCAGCCGGCCGGCGAGCAGCAGGATCCGGCGGCGCAGCAGCTGCTCGGAGACCGGGTCCGGGTGGCCCGCCCGGCCGGTCACCGGGCCGGCCCGGGCGGGGTGACGTCCATCCGCAGCTCCCGGCCGACCGCCGAGGCGTAGCGCTCCAGGGTGGACAGCCGGGCGTCGATCGCACCGGACTCCAGCCGGGCGACCACCGACTGCGACGTCCCCATCCGGGCCGCGACCTCGGTCTGCGACAGCTGCTGCTCGCGGCGGGCGTCGGCCAGCTCGCCGATCACCTTCCGCCGGCGCCGGGCGATGTCGGCGAAGCCGGGGAAGACCGGGAGATCGTCCATACCTCAGAAGCTATACCGGCGACGCGATGCCGTCACCCGCCGGTGGGGCCGGCCCCGGTCAGCGGCGGGCGTCGGCGGCCGGCAGCGGGCCCACGTCCTCCTGCCGGCCGGGCCGGAGCGCGGCGTGCCGCTGTCCCGGCCCGGGACCGGTGCGCGCGGCCAGCGCGTCGGCCACCAGCCCGGTGGCGAACCCGTACACGGCCTTGTGCAGCAGGTCGACCGCCAGCTCGCGGCGGGGCCAGGTCCACGGCGGCGCGCCGACCCCGGTGCCGTTCTCCAGGACCTGGTCGCTGGTCAGCCGGACGACGGTGAACATCGCCGAGGACCACGGCCCGCGCAGCCCGACGTCGGCCATCACCCCGCGCAGCGCGCCGACCAGCACCGCCTGTCCGACGTGCATCGCCAGGACGGCCGACCGCGGCTGCTCCCGGGGCGCCTCGGGCCGGCCGAGCAGCCGTTCCAGCACCCGGCCGGGCACGTGCGAGTCCGGCCGGCCGGTCAGCCGCTGCTCCAGCTTCTCGCCGATGGTCATCACCGCGACGCCGGCCGCGCCGGCCACCATCCCGTGCACCGCGCCGCGGGAGAACACGCCCATGACCCACCTCCGTGCCTCGCGGCCCGGCCCGCCCGCGCCGCCGCCCGGGCCTACCCGTGTTCCCGGGCCTGGAACGACCGCGGGACGGTCGGGTCTTGCAGCGAATTGCGCTGCGCTGCCGTAGGCTTGCGGCTGTGGGGCGGCGTCTTGCGGAAGTGGCTCTGAAAGTCGGCGTCAGCGAGGCGACCGTCAGCCGCGTGTTGAACAATCGGCCCGGCGTCTCGGACGCGACCCGGGCCGCGGTGCTCACCGCGCTGGACGTGCTCGGCTACGAGCGGCCCACCCAGCTGCGCGGCGAGCGGGCCCGGCTGGTCGGCCTGGTCCTGCCGGAGCTGCAGAACCCGATCTTCCCCGCGCTGGCCGACGTGATCGGCGACGCCCTCGCCCAGCGCGGGCTGACCCCGCTGCTGTGCACCCGCACCGCCGGCGGCGTCTCCGAGGCCGAGTACGTCGACCTGCTGCTGCAGCACCGAGTCTCCGGCGTCGTCTTCGCCGGCGGCCTGTACGCCCAGGCCGACGCACCGCACGAGCACTACCGCCGCCTGTCGGAGCGCCGGCTGCCGGTGGTCCTGATCAACGCCGGCATCGACAACCTCGGCTTCCCGCGGGTCTCCTGCGACGACGTGGTGGCGATCGAGCAGGGCTTCGGGCACCTGCGCGCGCTGGGCCACACGCGGATCGGCCTGGTCCTGGGTGGTGCCGACCACGTCCCGTCCCGGCGCAAACTGGAGTCGTTCCGGGCGGTGCTGGCCGCGCAGGGGGAGCGGCCGGCCGACGACGTGGTCGAGCACGCGATGTTCTCCGTGGAGGGTGGCCAGGTGGCCGCGGGCAAGCTGATCGACCGGGGGATCACCGGCATCCTGTGCGCCAGCGACCTGCTGGCCCTGGGAGTCGTGCGGGCCGCCCGCCGCCGGGACAAGGTGGTCCCGGACCAGGTCTCCGTGGTGGGCTACGACGACTCGCAGCTGATGACCGCGGCGGCCCCGCCGCTGACCACGGTCCGCCAGCCGATCGAGACGATGGGCCGCTCGGCCGTCGACCTGTTGGTCGCCCAGATCGAGGGGGCCGACGTGCCCGCCGACGAGCTGCTGTACGAGCCGGAGCTGGTCGTCCGGGGCTCCACCGCGCCCGCCGCCCGCTGACCTCAGGGATACCCCGACCGGGTGACACGCTCCCGGAACCTCCGGTGACCCCGGG
Source organism: uncultured Mycobacteriales bacterium (assembly GCA_902805565.1). Classification (GTDB taxonomy): domain Bacteria; phylum Actinomycetota; class Actinomycetes; order Mycobacteriales; family CADCTP01; genus CADCTP01. The sequence continues at coordinate 15,541 of CADCTP010000002.1, read as the reverse complement.
GTAGCCCGATCGGGCGACCCGCTGTCGAAACCTCCTGTCCTGTGACGTGGAGATTTCCGTGTCCCATGGCAGTTGAATCCTTGCGTGAAGTCGTACGACTCTTGCGGGTCGCTGTTCGATACTCGTACGGTGTTGCCCAGATCACAGACGCGCGGAGCGCCGCCCTCGGGCCGGTCGGTTCCGCCGACAGCCCGTGAGAGGGGCCCGGATGACCATGTCCACGAAGCTGCGCCGGACGGTGGTCCTGACGCTCGCGGCCGGGCTCGCCGTCGCCACGGCGTCGTGCTCGTCCGACGACCCGGACGGCGCGGCGGACAGCGGCGGCAAGGTCGCCATCACGGTGAACGGCCGCCCGCCGGCCACCCAGGCCTTCGAGCGCAGGGTGTTCGACGCGGACGTCGCCGAGTTCGAGGCGACCCACCCGGACATCGACGTCCAGCCGAAGGAGGGGTTCATGGACCCCAAGACCTTCGCGGCGAAGCTGGCCGGCGGCCAGCTCGAGGACGTCTACTACGTCTACTTCACCGACCCGGCGGCGATCATCGCCCGGCGGCAGGCGGCCGACATCACCGAGGCGGTCAAGGAACTGCCGAGCGTCGGGGACCTGCAGCCGGACCTGCTGAAGATCTTCACCGGCCCGGACGGCAAGCTCTACGGCCTGCCCACCGCGAACTACTCCATGGGCCTGCTCTACAACCGGACCCTGTTCACGAAGGCCGGCCTGGACCCGGACGCGCCGCCCAGGACGTGGGCCGAGGTCCGCACGGCGGCGCGGAAGATCTCCGCGCTCGGCGACGGCACCGTCGGGTTCGCCGACCTCAGCAAGAACAACCAGGGCGGCTGGCACCTCACCGCGGAGATCTACTCCACCGGCGGTGACGTGGTCACCAAGGACGGCGACAAGTACAGGGCCGCCTTCAACACCCCCGCGACCCGGGAGCTCCTGCAGACCTTCAAGGACATGCGCTGGACCGACAACTCCATGGGCAGCAAGCAACTGCTGGAGATCCCGGACGTCCAGCGGATGATGGGCGCCGGCAAGCTGGGAATGTACATCGCGGCCCCCGACAACGTCCCCACGCTGGTCAAGCAGTTCGAGGGCAGGTACGAGGACTACGGGCTGGCCCCGATGCCCGGTGGCACCGGCACGCTGATCGGCGGCGAGGGCTACATGCTCAACCCGAAGGCCTCCCCGGCGAAGATCAAGGCCGGCCTGACCTGGCTGCAGTGGAAGTTCCTCGACCCGGCCCGGTACGAGACGGTGATCAAGAAGTTCGTCGCCGACAAGCTGCCGGTCGGCCTGGACACCCCGCCGACACCGGACATCTGGACCGGCGCCGGCGCGGCCACCGTGCAGGCCCTGAAGACCCAGTACGCCAACATCCCGGTCGAGAACTTCCGGGCCTTCACCGAGGGCTCGAGGACCGTGCGGGGCAAGATCGAGCCGGTCAACGCCCAGCAGGTCTACGCGATCCTGGACGGCGTCATGCAGGGCGTGCTGACCAACGAGGACGCGGACCCGCAGCAGTTGCTGGACGCCGCGCAGAAGAAGGTCGACGCCGCCGTCGCCACGGTGAAGTGAGCTGAGCCTCCCGCGGGCCGCCCGCCCCGGCGGCCCGCGGGATCCCACCGACCACGCGACAGGAGGGCCGTGCCGGTGACCGCCGTCGACACCCCGCGCACCGTCCGTGCCCGACGGTCCGAGGAGGACACCGCGCCGTCGCGGTCCTCCGACCGGTTCCGCCGCCGGCTCGCCGAGAACCTCACCGCGTACGGGCTGCTGGGCGGGGCGCTGGTCGTCTTCGCGGTCTTCTCCTGGTATCCGATCGTGCGCGGCGTGCTGCTGGGGTTCCAGCAGGTCGACTTCGTCGGCTCGCCGGAGTGGGTCGGGATCGACAACTTCCGCACCCTGTTCGCCGACCCGCTGTTCGTCACGGCGTGGCTGAACACCCTGGAGTTCACGGCGTACGCCCTGGTCATCGGGTTCGCGGTGCCGTTCGCGGTCGCGGTGGTGCTCAACGAGCTGCGGCACGCCACGGCGTACTTCCGGCTGGTGGTCTACCTGCCGGTGATGCTGCCGCCGATCGTCGCGGCCCTGCTGTGGAAGTGGTTCTACGACCCGGGCCCGGGCCTGTTCAACAGTGCCCTGGGGGCGGTCGGCGGCCCGCAGCCGCAGTGGCTGGACTCCACCTCGACCGCGATGATCTCCCTGGTGCTGGTGTCCACCTGGGCCAACATGGGCAGCGCCACGCTGATCTACCTCGCCGCGCTGCAGACCATCCCGGGCGAGCTCTACGAGGCGGCCGAGCTGGACGGCGCCTCGGTCTGGCAGCGGCTGCGCAACGTGACGATCCCGCAGACCCGCTTCGTGCTCGCGATGATGCTGCTGCTGCAGGTGGTCGCCACCATGCAGGTCTTCACCGAGCCGTACGTGATGACCGGCGGCGGGCCGGAGGACTCCACGGTCACCGTGCTGCTGCTGATCTACCGGTACGCCTTCGTCTACAACGACTTCGGCACCGCCAGCGCGATGAGCGTGCTGCTGTTCGTGGTGCTCGGCGTCTTCTCCGCCGCCTACCTGCGGCTGTCCAGCCGGGAAGGGTGAGGCCGGGATGAGCACGACCGCGGTCCGCACGCTGGTCTCGACCTCGGCCAAGAGCACCGGCCGCGGCCGGGCGGCCTACTGGGCCGTCTTCGCGCTGGTCTTCCTGGCCTTCACCGCCGCATTCGTCTTCCCGCTCTACTGGGCGGTCACCGGGGCGATGAAGTCCTCGGCCGAGCTGGTCCGCACCCCGCCGACGGTGGTGCCCGAGGAGTGGCACCCGGAGACGTACCGGGAGGCGTGGACCGGGCTGGACCTCTGGCTCTACTTCCGCAACACCGTCGTGGTGGTGGTCGGGGCCTGGCTGGTGCAGCTGATGGTCGCGGTCCCGGCCGCGTACGCGCTGAGCAAGCTGCGGCCGAAGTTCGGCAAGCTGGTGCTGGGACTGATGCTGGCGACGATCATGCTGCCGGCGGCCGCGCTGCTGGTGCCCACCTACCTGACCGTGGTCGACGTGCCGATCGTCCACGTCAACCTGCTGAACAACCCGGCCGCGGTCTGGCTGCCGGCCGCGGCCAACGCCTTCAACATCTACGTGCTCAAGCGGTTCTTCGACCAGATCGCCGACGAGCTGGTCGACGCCGCCCGGATCGACGGCGCCGGCCCACTGCGGACCCTGTGGTATGTGGTGCTGCCGGTGTCCCGGCCCGTCCTGGCGGTGGTGTCGATCTTCGCGGTGGTGGCGGCCTGGAAGGACTTCATCTGGCCGCTGCTGGTCTTCCCCGATCCCGGGGAGCAGACCTTGTCCGTCGCGTTGCAGCGGGTCGCGCCGGACGTGCCCACCAACTACCTGCTGGCCGGCCTGGTCCTCGCCGGCCTGCCGATGGTGATCGCGTTCGTGGTCTTCCAGCGGCAGATTCTCGCCGGCCTCACCGCCGGCAGCCTCAAGGGCTGACCCGGCCCCGTCCCGTCCGCACGTCTAGGAGGACCACCATGCCCGAAACCGGCTCCGGCGGGAGCGCTCCCGAGTGGTGGCGGGGCGCGGCGATCTACGAGGTCTACCTGCGCAGCTTCGCCGACGGCAGCGGGGACGGGGTGGGTGACCTGGCCGGGCTGCGGTCCAGGTTGGGGTACCTCGCCGAACTGGGCGTGCAGGCGCTGTGGGTGACGCCGTGGTTCCCCTCGCCGATGGCGGACGCCGGGTACGACGTGGCGGACTACCGGGACATCGACCCGGTCTTCGGCACCCTGGCCGAGGCCGAGGACCTGATCGCGGCCGCGCACCGGGCCGGGCTGCGGATGATCGTCGACCTGGTGCCCAACCACTGCTCGGTCGAGCACGCCTGGTTCCGGGCGGCCCTCGCGGCCGAGCCGGGCAGCGCGGTCCGGGAGCTGTTCTGGTTCCGCCCCGGCCGTGGCCCGAGTGGCGAGGAACCCCCCAACGACTGGCAGTCCATCTTCGGCGGCCCCGCCTGGACCCGGACGAAGTCGCCCGACGGCACGCCGGGGGAGTGGTACCTGCACCTGTTCGCCCCCGAACAGCCGGACTTCAACTGGGCCAACCCCGGGGTGCGCGAGGAGTTCGAGAGCATCCTGCGGTTCTGGTTCGACCGGGGCGTCGACGGGGTGCGGATCGACTCGGCGGCGGTGCTCATCAAGGACGGCACGCTGGCCGACGCCGCCGGCGATCCGGGCAGCCCGTACACCGACCGGGACGGCATCCACGACGTCTACCGCGGCTGGCGGGCGGTCGCGGACTCCTACCCGGGCGGCCGGGCGCTGATCGGCGAGATCTGGCTGCCGGACCCGGAGCGGTTCTCCGCCTACCTGCGGCCGGACGAGCTGCACACCGCGTTCAACTTCCCGTTCCTGGAGTCGGCCTGGGACGCCGGGGCGCTGCGGGAGTCGATCGACGCCACGCTCGACGTCCATGCCCGGGTCGGCGCGCCGGCCACCTGGGTGCTGTGCAACCACGACGTCACCCGCCAGGTCACCCGGTACGGCCGGGCCGACACGTCCTGGTCGCTGGGCCACCGCCAGCACGGGGCGCCGACCGACCTGTCGCTGGGCACCCGGCGGTCCCGCGCCGCCGCCCTGCTGACCATGGCGCTGCCCGGCGGGGTGTACGTCTACCAGGGGGACGAGCTCGGCCTCCCGAACGTCGAGGACATCCCGGACGACCGGATCCAGGACCCCTTCTGGGTGCGCAGCGGGCACACCAACCGCGGTCGGGACGGCGCCCGGGTGCCGCTGCCGTGGAGCGCCGACGGCCCGTCGGCCGGGTTCGGCCCGGCCGGGACCACCGCCGAGCCGTGGCTGCCCCAGCCGGCCGACTGGGTCCGCTGGAACGCCGCGGCGCAGCGGGTCGACCCGGCCTCGATGCTCTCCCTCTACCGGGGCGCGCTGGCCTGCCGGGCCGCCGAGCCGGCGCTGGGCGACGGCCCGCTGCGCTGGCTGCCCGCACCGGAGGGGGTCCTGGCCTTCGCCCGGGACGGCGCCCCCGGCGTGCTGTGCGTGCTGAACCTCTCCGACCGGCCCGTTCCGCTGCCCGGGCACGCCGGCGTCCTGCAGGTCAGCGACCCGCTGGTCGGTCCGGGCGAGCTGGCGCCGGACACCGCGGCCTGGCTGAGGCTGCCGTAACCCCTGACTCCGCTGCCACCGAAGACAACCAGGCCGGCTCCCCACGGCGTCCGCACCGGACGTCCCCGGCCGCTACCGGAGGAAAGGTGGACCCCATGTCCTCTCCCGCTCCCACCCGAGGGCCGACGGCCCGGCACCGCCTGCTCACCGGCGGGTTCCTCGCCGTCGCGGTGGTCGCCTCGTCGGTCGCCGTCGTCGCGTCGAACCAGAGCCGGGCAGCGGCCGCCGGGCCGGTCGACACCGTCGCCGCGCTGCCCGCGGCCGAGACCGCCGGCCGGGGCGCGACCGTCCCGTTCATCGAGCACGAGGCCGAGAACGTGGCCACCACCGGCACGATCATCGGTCCCAACCGGACCGAGGGGACGCTGGCGTCCGAGGCCTCCGGCCGGCGGGCGGTGGAGGTCCGCGCCGGGCAGTACGTCGAGTTCACCCTGACCGCCCCGGCGAACTCGATCGTCGCCCGGGTCAGCATCCCCGACTCGGCCGCCGGCACCGGCCTGAACGGCTCGCTGAACCTGTCGGTCGACGGCGCCGCCGCCGGCACCCTGCCGGTCACCTCGCGGTACGGCTGGTACTACGGCAGCTACCCGTTCACCAACGACCCGGGCGCCGGCCGGCAGCACCACTTCTACGACGAGAGCCGCAGGCTGCTCGACCGGACGTACCCGGCCGGGACGCGGATCCGGCTGTCGTACGGCGCGTCGAACATCCCGGCGTACACGGTGGACCTGGCCGACTTCGAGAACGTCGCCGCGCCCGCCGCCCAGCCGGCGGACTCCGTCCCGATCACCGCCCACGGCGCGGACCCGAGTGGGGCCGGCGACTCCGGCCCCGCGTTCGACCGGGCCATCGCGGCGGCGAAGGCGCAGGGCCGGACGGTGTGGATCCCGGCCGGCACGTTCACCGTGAACCGGCACGTCATCCTGGACGGCGTCACGGTCAAGGGCGCCGGGCCCTGGCACAGCGTCGTCCGCGGCAACGGCGTCGGCATGTACGGCCGGTACGTCGCCGACGGCGGGCCGTCGCAGAACGTCCACATCTCCGACTTCGCCATCATCGGCGAGGTCACCGAGCGCAACGACTCGGCCCAGGTCAACGCGGTCGGCGGGGCGATGAGCAACTCGTCGGTGACCAACATCTGGATGCAGCACACCAAGGTCGGCGCCTGGATGGACGGGCCGTTCACCAACTTCACCTTCAGCGGCAACCGGATCCTGGACCAGACCGCGGACGGGCTGAACCTGCACGACGGCGTCACGAACTCCACCGTCACCGACAACTTCGTCCGCAACTCCGGCGACGACGGCCTGGCGCTGTGGGCCGAGCGCAACCAGGAGGTCAACAACAAGTTCACCTTCAACACGGTGATCGCACCGATCCTGGCCAACGCCATCGCCATCTACGGCGGCCGGGACATCACCGTCTCCGACAACGTGGTCGCCGACACCCAGACCCAGGGCGGCGGGCTGCACTTCGCCAACCGGTTCGGGGCGGTGCCGGTGGCCGGCACCTTCACCGTCGCCCGCAACACCACCGTGCGGGCCGGCGTCCTCGACCCGAACTGGCAGTTCGGCGTGGGGGCGATCTGGTTCGACGCCCGGGACGGCCAGATGACCGCGACGATCAACGTGACCGACCTGCGGCTGATCGACAGCTCGTACGAGGCGATCCACATCATGGGCAACGGCGTCACCGGCCTGCGCTTCGACGGCGTCCGGATCGAGGGGGCGGGCACGTTCGCGCTGCAACTGCAGACCGTCGGGTCGGCGTCCTTCCGCAACGTGGTGGCGAGCGGGATCGGCCGCCGGGGAATCTACAACTGCCAGGGCGGGAACGCGTTCGCGATCACCGACCTCGGCGGCAACTCCGGCTGGCTGGGCGACGTCTACTGCGGGCCGTGGCCGACCCCGGTGTACGGCACGCCCACCCAGCCGCCGACCTCCCCGCCGACCGGGCCGACGCCGACGCCGACGACGCCGCCCACGACGCCGCCCCCGGGCAACGGGAACCTGGCCCAGGGCAAGGCGGCCACGGCCACCTCGATCAACCAGGACTACCGGGCCGGCAACGTGACCGACGGCGACCCGGGAACGTACTGGGAGAGCGCCAACAACGCCTTCCCGCAGTCGGTCACCGTCGACCTCGGCGCGGCCGCCTCGATAGACCGGGTGGCGCTGCGGCTGCCGGCCGGCTGGGAGGCGCGGACCCAGACGCTGTCGGTCTCCGGCAGCACCGACGGGGCGGCGTTCTCGACGCTGGTCGGCCCGACCGGGGTGCGATTCGACCCGGCCGGCGGGAACACGGTCTCGCTGCCGTTCGGGGCGACCAGCCGCCGGTACGTCCGGGTGACGGTCACCGCGAACACCGGCTGGCCGGCCGCGCAGCTGTCGGAACTGGAGGTCCACGGCGGCGGCACCCCGCCGCCGACCACGCAGCCGCCGCCGAGCACCCCGCCCGCGAACGGTGACCTGGCCGCCGGCCGGCCGGCCTCGGCCAGCGGGCACGCGGACGTCTACGGGCCGGGCAACCTCACCGACCGGGACCCCGGCACGTACTGGGAGAGCGTGAACCACGCGTTCCCGCAGTGGGCGCAGGTCGACCTCGGCTCGACGCGGTCCGTGCGCCGGGTGGTCCTGACGCTGCCGCCGGGCACGGCGTGGCAGGCCCGCAGCCAGACGCTGTCGGTCTCCGGCAGCACCGACGGGTCCTCGTTCACCCAGCTCGCCGCACCGGCGAGCCACCGGTTCGACCCGGCGACCGGCAACACGGTGACGATCCTGTTCCCTGCCACCGCACAGCGCTGGCTGCGGGTGACGGTCACCGCCAACTCGGCCTGGCCGGCCGGGCAGTTGTCCTCGCTGGAGGTGTACGCCACCTGACGCCCGCCCGTCCGACCCGGCCGGCACCCCTCGCCGGCCGGGTCGGACCGGACCGCCGGCGTTCCCGCGGGGCGCCACCACCGGTACCCGATGCTCCGGCACCCGGGCGGGCCGGCGGTGCTCCGGACCGCGGCCGCGACGACGCGCCGCGGCCGGCGCCGCCCTCCGGCGGCGCGGGACCGGCCGCGCCGACCACCGACCCCGCGATTCGCGCGGCCACCGGTCGGGTAGGTCGTCCGCCGTGACAGACACGACGAGTTACGCCGACAGCTTCGCGATCCTCGACGCCGACGGCGACGGCCGGATCTCCGCGACCGAGCTGGTCCAGCTCATGCGGGCACTGGGCGACGAGGTGACCGACGAGGCCGCCGCCCGCGCGGTCGAGCTGATGGACACCGACGGTGACGGCCTGGTGTCGCTGGAGGAGTTCGCCGGCTTCCTGGAGTCGCACCGCGCCGCCCGGCCCGCCACCGGCTGAGGCCGCCGGCCCGCCTCACCGCTCGAGGATGTCCCGGAGCCGGCTGAGATCGGCCAGCACGGTCGCCACGTCGGCCTCCAGGTCCATCCCGGGCCCGGCGAACACGGTGAACAGCACCTCGCTGCCCGTGCCGTTGGCCACCACCCGCATCGGTACGTGCACCACCTGGCCGTCCGGGAGCTCGACGTCGTGGTCGAGCACCCCGAGACCGTTCCGCGGGGCGAAGGTCATCCGGGTCGTCGCCCCGGGGACCACGGCGGTCCAGCCGGCGCCGTCCGGGGCGATCGACTCCACGAACGACCACTCGGGCAGGTGCCGCGGGTCGGCGACGTACTCGTACACCTCCCGCGGCGGCCGGGCGATCGTCAGCGACACCGTCCTCGCCTGCGTGGGCACCTGCTGCCGCCTCCTGCGTGCCGGGGGCGGCCAGTGTCCCACCGGCCGGCGCTCAGCCGGCGGCGACCTCGAACCAGACGGTCTTGCCCAGGCCGCGCTCGTCCGGGTCGACGCCCCAGCCGTCGGCCAGCGCCTGGACCAGGTGCAGGCCGCGACCGGAGGTGTCCCGGCTGCCGACCTGGACCAGCTGCGGACGGCGGTGGCTGGAGTCGGACACGCCCACCCGCAGCCGGCCGGCCGCCAGCCGGACGGAGATCACCAGCTCGTCGCGGGTGTGCCGGATCGCGTTGGACACCAGCTCGGTGGTCAGCAGCGCGGCGGTGTCCCGGGTGTCCTCGTCGACCAGGTCCCGCAGCAGGTCGTTGACCAGCCAGCGGGCCACGCCGGCGCTCTCCGCGGTGGGCGGGAGGGTGCGCCGCAGGGTCGAGCCGGGGTCGCGGTCGGCCCCGGCCAGCCGGCCGACCAGGAAGACGGCGTCCTGCTCCGGCCGGTCGCCGACGAACTCGGTGAGCAGGTCCGCCATCCGGTCCGGCTCCCGCACCGGAGCCTCCTTGCCGACCCGTTCCAGCAGCCGGTCGAGGCCGTCCTCCGCGGCCGGCCCGCCGCCGAGCAGGCCGTCGGTGTAGAGCACCAGCGCGCTGCCCGGGGCGACCTGGGTGGTCGCCTCCCGCCAGACCTCGCCCGGGCGGCTGCCCAGCGGCGGGCCGTCGGCCGCCTCCAGCAGGCAGGGGTCCTCGCCCGGGGCGACCAGCAGCGGCGGCGGGTGGCCGGCGCGGGCCACGGTCAGGATGCGCTCGGCCGGGTGCACCAGCACGTACGCCAGGGTGGCCGTCCGCCCGTCGGCCAGGCCGAGGTGCAGCTCGTTGATCCGCGTGACGACGGCGGCCGGCGCGTGCCCCTCCAGCGTGTACGCCCGGACCGCCCCGCGCAGCTGCGCGGTGAGCACGGTGGCGGTCAGGTCGGCGCCCTGGACGTCACCGACCACGAGCGCGACGGCGCCGCCCTCCAGCGGGATCACGTCGTACCAGTCCGCGCCGACGCCGTCCGGTGACCCGGCCGGGAGGTAGCGCGCCGTCAGCGGCAGGCCCTCGACCTCCGGCAGCCGGGCCGGCAGCAGGGCACGCCGCAGCCGCACCTGCGGCAACTCGCCGCTGTCGGGGGCATCCTGCTGGTCCACCCCTCTGTTCTGGCCCGAGTGCACGGTCGGGAAACCAGGAGGAGACATCCGACCCACCGGTAGGACAGGATCGGGGGGTGACCGAGCTGCTCCGCCCGTCCCTCCGAGGATTCGGCACCTCGATCTTCTCCACCGTCACCGAGCAGGCCAACGCGGCCGGGGCGATCAACCTCGCGCAGGGGTTCCCCGACTTCGAGCCGCCGGACGCGCTGGTCAACGCCGCGTCGGAGGCGTTGCACGCCGGCCTCCACCAGTACGCGCCCTCGATCGGCGACCCGGTGCTGCGGGAGGCGATCGCCGGCCACCAGAAGGCGGCGTACGGGCTGGACGTCGACCCCGTGACGGATGTCACTGTCACCGCCGGGGCCAGCGAGGCCATCACCGCCACCCTGCTCGCGCTGCTGGAGCCGGGGGACGAGGTGGTGCTGGTCGAGCCCTGCTACGACCTCTACCCGTACGCGGTGGTCGCGGCGGGCGGGGTGCCGGTCTACGTGCCGACCTCGTTCCCGGACTTCGCGCTGGACCTGGACCGGCTGGCCGCCGCGGTGACCGACCGGACCCGGGTGATCATCGTCAACACCCCGACCAACCCGACCGGGCAGCTGCTGTCGGCCGCGGAGATCCGGGCGCTGGGCGAGCTGGCGGACCGGCACGACGCCTACCTGATCTCCGACGAGGTCTACGAGCACCTGACCTACGACGGCACCCCGCACCTGCCGGTGGCCGCCGACGAGGCGTGCCGGGACCGGACCGTCACCGTGTCCTCGGTGTCCAAGACCTTCAGCGCGACGGGATGGCGGATCGGCTGGGCGGTGGCGCCGCCGGCGCTGTCCGCCGCGGTCCGCTCGGTGCACCAGTTCGTCACCTTCACCGCCCCGACGCCGCTGCAGCGGGCGGCCGGCGTGATGATCGACCAGGCCGGGACCGGCGACTACTACGCCACCCTCACCGCCGAGTACACCGAGCGCCGGGACATCCTGCTGGCCGCCCTGGACGGCCTGGACCTGGAGATCGGCCGCCCGGCCGGCACCTACTTCGTGATGACCCGGTACGACGGCGACGACGTCGGGTACGTCCGGGACCTGATCGCCACCCGCCGGGTGGCCGCGATCCCGGGCTCGGCCTTCTACTACGACGGCCGTACGGGCCCGGGGCGCGGACTGGTCCGGTTCGCCTTCTGCAAGCGGGCGGAGACGTTGCGAGCGGCGGGGGAACGTCTGCGACACTCCTAAAGTAATCTTTGCCTTCCGGGAACGGCGGGTACACACCGGGCGTTCTCACCAGTGACCGGCTGGATCCCAGCCGTCGGCGCCGCGTTTCGCGAGGAGTGATTCGTGAACAGCAACAACCCCGTCCTCGGTCGAGGGTTCGGGCAGGGCCAGCAGCACGCGCAGTGGAACACCGCCCCTGCTCCGTCGGCCGGCGACCTGCAGGACATGTACAACCGGCCGGCGCACGTCCCGCCGGCCCGATTCATGACGTTGGACGACGTGGTCATGAAGACCGCGATGACGCTGGGCGTCGTCGTCGCGGTCGGCACCGTCGCGTGGATCATGGAGCTGGGCAGCCTCGCCCTGGTGGGCGCGCTGGTCGGCTTCGTGCTGGCGCTGGTGATCAGCTTCAAGCAGAGCACCAACCCGGCCCTGATCCTGTCGTACGCGGCGGCCGAGGGCCTGTTCCTCGGTGGCATCAGCCGGATGTACAACGACGCCTTCGGCGGCGGCATCGTCATCCAGGCCGTGGTCGGCACCGCCGGTGTCTTCGCCGGCATGCTGGTCGTCTACAAGACCGGCGCCATCCGGGTGACGCCGAAGTTCACCCGCTGGCTGCTCGGCGCGCTCATCGGCGTCGTCGCGCTGTCGCTGGTCAACCTGCTCGCGTCGTTCTTCACGCCGGGCGGGCTCGGCCTGCGGGACGCGCAGAACCCGGCGCTCGCGATCGGGTTCAGCCTGCTGTGCATCGGCATCGCGGCGTTCACGTTCCTGCTCGACTTCGACATGATCGACAAGGGCATCCGGCAGGGCGCCCCGGAGCGCTTCGCGTGGTTCGCCGCGTTCGGCCTGACCGTCACCCTGGTCTGGCTGTACCTGGAGATCCTGCGGCTGCTGAGCTACTTCCGCGACTAGTCGCGGTCGCTCATCCGCTCGATCGCGGACCCCACCCCGCCCGGGGTGGGGTCCGCACCCGTCTGAGGGGGCCGCATGACCGTCACCGCCCAGGCCGCCGACCTGCTGCCCCGGCTGCGTCGCTGGACGGCCGGCAGTTGGGCGCTGCCCGCGGCCGGCCGGACCGGCTCGCGGGCCGACGCCGCCGCGGCGGCGGCCCAGCGCCTCGCCGACCTGGCGGCGGACGCGGAGGGCCGGCCGCGCCGCCCGGTGCCGCGGTTGGCCGACACCAGCCTGGGCGACCAGCTCACCGTCCTGCTCGACGACGTGCTGCGTACGGACGATCCGGTCGCGCTGCCGGCCGCGGCCGCGGAGCTCGCCGCACTGCGCACCGCCCTCGGCTTCCGCTGAGGGCGGTGCGGGCGGGCAGTGCCGGCGGGCAGTGCGGGCGCGGGCGGGCGGCGCTAGTTCAGGCGCTCCAGGACCATGGCCATGCCCTGGCCGCCGCCGACGCACATGGTCTCCAGGCCGAGCGTCTTGTCGTGCCACTGGAGCGAGTTGACCAGCGTGGTGGCGATGCGGGCGCCGGTCATCCCGAACGGGTGGCCGACGGCGATCGCGCCGCCGTTGACGTTCAGCCGGTCGAGGTCGATGCCGAGGTCCTGGTAGGACGGGATGACCTGGGCCGCGAACGCCTCGTTCATCTCGACCAGGTCGATGTCCTCGATCGACATCCCGGCCAGCGCGAGCGCGCGCCGGGAGGACTCGACCGGGCCGAGGCCCATGATCTCCGGGGACAGCGCGGACACCCCGGTGGAGACGATCCGGGCCAGCGGCGTGATCCCGAGCTCGCGGGCCCGCACGTCGGACATCACCACGACCGCGGCCGCGCCGTCGTTGAGCGGGCAGCAGTTGCCGGCGGTGACCCGCCCGTCCGGCCGGAACACCGGCTTCAGGCCGGCCACGCCCTCCAGCGTCACGCCGGCCCGGGGGCCGTCGTCCTTGCTGATCACGGTGCCGTCCGGAGCGGTGACCGGGGTGATCTCCCGCTCCCAGAAGCCGTCGGCGATCGCCTTCTCGGCCAGGTTCTGCGAGCGGACCCCGAAGGCGTCCATCTCCTCCCGCGACACGCCCTTGAGCTGGGCGAGGTTCTCCGCGGTCTGGCCCATCGCGATGTAGATGTCCGGCACCCCGCCGTCGGCGCGCGGGTCGTGCCACTCCACCCCGCCCTCCGCGGCGGTCCGGGTGCGCTCCCCGGCCGGCCGGAAGACCTCGTTGGTCGTGTCCGGCCAGCTGTCGGAGTTGCCCCGGGGGAACCGGCTGACCGTCTCCACCCCGGCGGCGACGAACGCGTGCCCCTCGCCGGCCTTGATCGCGTGGAACGCCATCCGGATCGTCTGCAGCGAGGACGCGCAGTAGCGGGTGACCGTGGTGCCGGGCAGCCGGTCCTGGCCGAGCAGCACGGACACCACCCGGGCCAGGTTGAAGCCCTGCTCGCCGCCGGGCAGGCCCACGCCGACCATCAGGTCGTCGAGCTCTGCCGGGTCGAGCTGCGGGACCTTGTCCAGGGCGGTCCGGACGATGGTGGCGGCCAGGTCGTCCGGGCGGAACCCGGTCATCGACCCCTTGCCGGCGCGGCCGATCGGGGAACGGGCGGTCGCGACGATGACGGCCTCGGGCACGGTGACTCCCTCGTCAGTACGAGCCTTGTTACTGGAGGGTAGCGCGCTCGGCGACCGCGTCGTCCACGGCCGGCAGCAGGGCCTCGGCGATGAGCCGGTAGCCGTCGGCGCTGGGGTGGAAGCCGTCCTCGCAGTACGCCGCGCGGTCGGCCCGGAACACCGGCCCCACCTGCTCGGCCAGGTCCACCGGGACCCCGCCGGCCTCCCGGGTCGCCTCGGCCGACGCCGCGGCCACCCGGCGCCCGCGCCAGGCCACCACGCTGCGCAGCGGCTGGGCGAAGACCCGGCTGGCGCCCAGGTCCGGGCAGGTCCCGACGACCACGGCGGCGCCGCCGGCGACCAGCCGCCGGACCGCGTCGCCCAGGTTCTCCCGGACCGCGGTCAGCGCCGCGCCGGAGGTGGCGTCGGTGGTGCCGACGAGCACGACGGCCACGTCCGGCCGCCCGAGCAGCGCCCGGGACACCTGCGGGCCGAGGTCGCCGGTGCCGGAGCCGGCGATGGCCGCGCCGGCCAGCCGTACCCGGCGGGTGGGGCCGGCCAGCCGCCGGGCCAGCACCGCGCCCACGGTGTCCTCGGTCCGGGTGACGCCGACGCCGGCGCCGGTCGAGTCGCCGAGCAGCACCAGCCGCAGCCGCTCGCCGCCGGGGCCGCCGTAGTCGCCCTCGACGGGCGGGGCGGTGCCCGCCGCCGCGTACCGCCGGCGGGCGGCGGCCCAGACCTCGGCGGCGAGCACGCCGGCGCCGGCGCCGGCGGCCGCGAACGCTCCACCGAGGGCTCCTCGGGTCAACCGGGAAGAGTCCACGTCCTCACATTACGTCCCGGGAGCCCCGGGAAGCGCTCCCGCGGCGGGGGAATGCGCGGCCGGCACCGGCCGTTCACCGACCAGATACTTGTATCTTCAAGTATCTCGTACCGCCACCCGGGCGGCCGAGACCCTGGAGGAAGCCATGTCCGCACCCACCACCCTGGACCTCACCGGCACCTGGGACATCGACCCGGCGCACACCCGGCTGGGCTTCGCCGCCCGGCACGCGATGGTCGCCACCGTCCGCGGCGGGTTCGACGTCTTCTCCGGCGAGATCCACCTCGACCACGCCCGCCCCGCCGCCTCCGCCGCCACCGTCGAGATCGACGCGGCCAGCCTGAGCACCGGCAACGCCCAGCGCGACGAGCACGTGCGCGGCGCCGACTTCCTCGACGTGGCGAACTTCCCGACGATCACCTTCCGCAGCACGGCGGTCGAGCAGGTCGACGACGACGAGTACCGGATGCACGGCGAGCTGACGATCAAGGGCGTGACGAAGCCGGTCACGCTGGAGCTGGAGTTCCAGGGCTCCTCGCCGGACCCGTTCGGCAACATCCGGGGCGGCTTCGAGGGCAAGGCCACGATCAACCGCAAGGACTGGGGCCTGAGCTGGAACGTCGCCATCGAGGGCGGCGGCATCCTGGTCGGCGAGAAGGTCAAGCTGGAGCTGGACGTCTCCGCGATCAAGCGGGTCGCCCCGGCGGCCGGGTAGCCCGCGCGCCGACGGCGCCGCGGGGGATCCCGTGGCGCCGGGCCGGGTGCGTGTGCCGGGCCGTGCGTGTGCCGGGCCGTGCGTGTGCCGGGCCGTGCGTGTGCCGGGCCGTGCGTGTGCCGGGC
>CADCTP010000001.1 GCA_902805565.1 uncultured Mycobacteriales bacterium | reverse complement strand
GCTGGCCGGCCCGGCGCTGCTGCTGCTGCCGGCGGACGGCGGGACCCGGGCCGCCTCGGCCCCGCCCGCACCGGCGGTCACCGGCTCGCCGGTCACCCCCGGGCCCGACCCCGCGGTCTTCCCGGTCAGCTCCGGCGTCATCGACGGGACGGCCTGGGGGACCGGCGCGGTCCGGATCGGCGCGGGCTCGGCCCGCTGCGTGGTCTCCGACGACGCGCTGGGCCCCGACGAGGTGCTGTGCTTCGACACCTGGGCGGGGACCGGCGCGAGCTGGGCGGCCGTGCCGTCGCAGCCGGGCGCCGTCCGCGCCACCCGGCTGGTCGGGGTGGCCGTGCCGGCGGCGGCGTCGGTCCGGATCCTGCTCGACGACGGCGGGACGGTCACCGCGGCCGCGGTCGGCACCCCGGTGGACGGCCGCGCCGACTTCTTTGCCGCCGTCGTCCCCGGCACCCGTACGGTCCGCAGCGTCACGGTGCTCGACGGCACCGGCCGGGCGCTCGGGCCCGCGCTGACCGGCCCCGGCGGCCCGCCGTGCCGGCCGCGCCCGGACACCGCCTGCGCCGTCCCGAAATAGCGGCGGGCTCAGCCGGCGACGACCGCGATCTCCACGTCGCCGTCCCGCTCCGCCACCCGGACCACGGCGCTGCCGTGCCGGCCGTCACCGGGGGCGATCATCACCGCGGCCCCCGGCTGCCGCCGGATCACGTGCACGACCGCCTCGATCACCTCGACGAAGTCCTCGCCCAGCTCGGTGACCGAGTCCGGCAGCGCGCGCTGCTGCAGGACGCGCCGGGTGAGCTCGTCCCGCTTCTGCATCCGCTGGAGGCGGTCGTTGATGTCGGCCATGAGGGTGAGCAATGTACCCGTTGGTAGGCGCAGGTCGGACTTGCCCGTACCCGTGATACACGCGGGCCCCCGCTCAGGCCCAGAGCTGACCCTCCAGCGCCTGCTCGGCGTCCTCCAGCGTCCCCGCGTACGCCCCGGTGGACAGGTATTTCCAGCCCCCGTCGCAGACCAGGAACACGATGTCGGCCCGCTGCCCGGCGGGGACCTTGTCCGCCACGCCCAGCGCGGCCTGCAGGATCGCCCCGGTCGAGATGCCGGCGAAGATGCCCTCGCTCTCGATCAGCTGCCGGGTGCGGCGCAGCGCGTCCCGGGCGCCGACCGAGTAGCGGGTGGTCAGCACCGAGGGGTCGTACAGCTCGGGGACGAAGCCCTCGTCGATGTTGCGCAGCCCGTAGACCAGCTCGCCGTAGCGCGGCTCGGCCGCGACGATCTGCACGTCCGGCTTGTGCTCCCGCAGGTAGCGGCCGGCGCCCATCAGGGTGCCGGTGGTGCCGAGGCCGGCGACGAAGTGGGTGACCGTCGGGCAGTCCCGCAGCACCTCCGGGCCGGTGGTCTCGTAGTGCGCCCGGGCCGCCGCCGGGTTGCCGTACTGGTAGAGCATGACCCAGTCGGGGTGCTCGGCGACGAGCTCCTTGGCCATCGCCACCGCCTGGTTGGAGCCGCCGGCGGCCGGCGAGGGGATGATCGTCGCGCCGTACATCTCCAGCAGCATCCGGCGCTCGGCCGAGGTGTTCTCCGGCAGCACGCAGATCAGGTGATAGCCCCGCAGCCGCGCCACCATCGCCAGCGAGATGCCGGTGTTGCCGCTGGTCGGCTCGAGGATCGTCGACCCCGGGTGCAGCAGCCCGTCCTTCTCGGCCTGCTGCACCATCCAGATCGCCGCCCGGTCCTTCAGCGAGCCGGTCGGGTTGCGGTCCTCCAGCTTCGCCCACAGCCGCACGTCGTCCGACGGCGACAGGGTCGGCAGGCCGACCAGCGGGGTGTTGCCGACCGCCTCGACCAGCGACCCGTAGCGCATCGTCAGCCGCCCGCCACCGCGGGCAGGATCGTGACCTCGTCGCCGTCGGACAGCGTGGTGTCCAGGGCGCCGGTGAAGCGGACGTCCTCGTCGTTGACGTACACGTTGACGAAGCGGTGCAGGGTGCCCTCGTCGGTGACCAGCCGGCCCTTGAGGCCCGGGTGCGTGGCGTCGAGGTCGTCGATGAGCGCGCCGAGCGAGTCGCCCTTCGCCTCCACCTGCTTCGCGCCGCCGGTGTACTGCCGGAGGATCGTGGGGATCCGTACGTCGATGGCCATGCCGGTATCTCTCCTGGGTGCTCGGGGTCTCACCGCATCGAACCGCGCCGGGCGCGGCAGCCTTCCCTCACCCGGCGATCCGGACCTCTTCCTCGGTCACCACGTCGTCGACGATCCGGAACGAGCGCAGCTCCGCGTCGTCCGGGTCCCGGGTGGAGACCAGCACGTAGTGCGCCTGCGGCTGGCTGGCGTGCCGGACGTCGGTGCGGGACGGGTACGCCTCGGTGGCCGTGTGCGAGTGGTAGACCACGACGACCTCCTCGTCCCGGTCGTCCAGCTCCCGGTAGACCTTCCGCTGCTCGGCCGGCTCGAACTCGTACTGCGTCATCGAGCGCAGCGCGTTGGTCATCTCGACCACCCGCTCGGCCCGGTCGGACCCGACCGGCCCCACCACGATCCCGCAGGCCTCGTCCGGGTGGTCCCGGCGGGCGTGTGCCACGATCGCGTCGACGACCTGCCGGTCGAGGGTCAGCACGTGGTCAGGTTACCGCCGCCGGCCGCCGCCTTCCGTAGAGTGTCGATGGTGGGACCGGGGACGGACGTCGACGCGCAGACCGCCATCGAGGCGCACCTCCGGCACGGGTTTCCCGGCCAGCGGGTGGTCGTGCAGGGCTGGCGGACGGACGCCATGTCCGCCCCGAACGTCCGGGTCCTGCGGGTGGACCCGGAGACCCGCGGCGGGCTCTGGCTGCACGTGAGCAGCGGCGCCTCGGCGTCCCGGGAGGGACCGGACGGGTCGGAGTTCGTGCTGGTCACGCCGTTCAAGACGCTGCGCGCGGTCGAGCTGCTGGCGATGGTCGTCTACTTCCACGGCGTGCAGGAGCTGGCCGTCGGGGACACCGTCTCGGTGGGTGAGCCGTGGCTGCCCGGGTCCGGCTGCGGGCACCTGCTGGTCTCCAACCCGTACCTGCTGGCCGACGAGCTGTGGACGCTGCCGCTGCCGGACCGGCTGGTCAGCTTCCGGTGGGTGATCCCGATCACCGCCCAGGAGCGGGCGTACGCGCGGGAGCAGGGCCTGGACGCGCTGGAGCAGCGCTTCGAGGAGGCCGGCCTGGAGTACTGGGACCCGCACCGCCGGTCGGTCGTCCCGGCCGACCCGCCCTAGCCGTCCGCGACCTCGATCAGCACGCCCTGCAGCTCGGTCAGCCACAGGTAGACGACGTACGCCGGGGCGTCCGGGTCCTCCGGGTCTGGCTCGGCCATGTCCTCGGTCACCTCGAGCCGGGTGCCCAGGGCCAGCCGCACGTCGTTGATCGTGGACAGCCACAGCTCGGTGTTCTCCGGGTCCAGCCGCACCTCCCCCGGCCCGTCGTCGGGCAGCGTGGCCAGCAGCCGCTCGGCCGCCCCGACCTTGTCCCGGCGCAGCGACCCCTCGGTCAGCCGGCGGAACTCCCCGGCCGCGTCCGGGTCGTCCCGGTACGCGTCCGGCAGCAGCCGGGCCAGCGCCGGGTCGTCCGGGGTCTCCGCGTCGACCACGCCGGCCATCCCGGTCAGCGCGCTGAGCTCGGCGTCGGTGGGCAGCCCGGCCCCGCCGCCGGTGCGCACCGCCGGCAGCAGGTCCTCCTCGCCGTCGGTGAGCAGGTCCCGCACCTCGCCCACCAGGTGCCGCAGCAGCGACGCCTCGACCTCGTCGAAGGACACCACCACACCGCGCCGGGTGCGCCTGACCGCGGTCACTGCTTCTGCAGGGTGGCCCAGAGGCCGTACGCGTGCAGCCGGGCGACGTCGTGCTCCATCTGCTCCCGGGAGCCGGAGCTGACCACCGCGCGGCCGCGCTGGTGCACGTCGAGCATGAGCTTGGTCGCCTTCTCCCGGTCGTAGCCGAACAGCTTCTGCAGGACGTGCGTGACGTAGGACATCAGGTTGATCGGGTCGTTCCAGACGAGGGTGACCCACGGCACCGCCGCCCGGACGTCGGTCGCCTCGTCGGTGTCCTGCCGCGTGTCGGTCGCGGTGCCGGTGTCCGTACCGGCCGCCAGGGTGCCGCTCACCCGACCATGGTGGCACGTCGCCGGAACGGGGTCACGGCCTAGGCTCGGCCGGTGCCCTCGACCGCGCTGCTGACCGACCGGTACGAGCTGACGATGCTCGCCTCCGCCCTGCGGGACGGCTCCGCCGGGCGCTCGTGCGTCTTCGAGGTGTTCGCCCGCCGCCTGCCCGGCGGTCGCCGGTACGGCGTGGTGGCCGGCACCGGGCGGCTGCTGGACGCGCTCGCCGACTTCCGGTTCGGCCCCGCCGAGCTGGCCGAGCTGGCCGGCTCCGGGCTGGACGAGGCGACCCTGGCCTGGCTGGCGGACTGGCGGTTCACCGGGGACGTCGACGGCTACCCGGAGGGCGAGCTGTTCTTCCCGAGCTCGCCGGTGCTGACGGTGACCGGGACCTTCGGCGAGGCGGTGCTGCTGGAGACGCTGGCGCTGTCGGTGCTCAACCACGACTGCGCGATCGCCGCCGCGGCCGCCCGGATGGTCACCGCGGCCGGCGGCCGGCCGCTGATCGAGATGGGCTCCCGGCGCACCCACGAGGAGGCCGCGGTGGCCGCGGCCCGGGCGGCGTATCTCGCCGGGTTCGCCTCGACCTCCAACCTGGAGGCCGGCCGCCGGTACGGGGTGCCGACCTCGGGCACCGCCGCGCACTCGTTCACGCTGCTGCACGACAGCGAGGCCGCCGCCTTCCGGGCGCAGCTGGACGCGCTGGGCACCGGCACCACGCTGCTGGTCGACACGTACGACATCGCCCGGGGCATCCGGACCGCCGTCGAGGTCGCCGGGCCGGGGCTGGGCGCGGTCCGGATCGACTCCGGCGACCTGTCGGTGCTGGCCCACGACTCGCGGCGGCTGCTGGACTCGCTGGGCGCGACCGGGACCCGGATCGTGCTGTCCGGCGACCTGGACGAGTACGCCATCGCCGGGCTGGCCGCCGCGCCGGTCGACGTCTACGGCGTGGGCACCTCGGTGGTGACCGGCTCCGGCGCGCCGACCGCCGGCATGGTCTACAAGCTGGTCGAGGTCGAGGGCCGGCCGGTGGCGAAGCGGTCGGAGCACAAGGCGACCCAGGGCGGCCGGAAGACCGCGCTGCGCCGGCACCGGGAGACCGGCACCGCGACCGAGGAGGTCCTGGTGTCCCGCGGCGAGCCCGGGCTGGGCCCGCACGACCGGCTGCTGCAGGTGCCGCTGGTCCGCGGCGGCAAGCGGGTGGAGTCCGACGCGACCGACCTGGGGGCGTCCCGGGAGCGGCTGGCGGCGGCGCTGCGGTCCGTACCGTGGGAGGGTCTGAAGCTGTCGCAGGGCGACCCGGCCCTGCCCACCGTGCTGCTGGAGGGATGAGCGTGACGCTGCCGACCGACCGGGGTGGGAGCACGGCCGCGATCGTGGTCGACGTGCAGAACGACTTCACCGAGGGCGGGTCGCTCGCGGTGGCCGGCGGGGCCGGGGTCGCCGCGGCGATCACCGGGCACCTGGCCGGGGCCGGGTACGCGCACGTCGTCGCCACCCGCGACCACCACGTGGACCCGGGCGCCCACTTCGCCGCGACGCCGGACTACGTCAGCTCCTGGCCGGTGCACTGCGTGGTCGGCACCGGCGGGGTGGAGCTGCACCCGGCACTGGACCGGTCGCTGCTGGCGGCCGTGTTCGACAAGGGCGAGTACCAGGCGGCGTACTCGGGGTTCGAGGGGCACGGCCCGGACGGCGTCGGGCTGGCCGACTGGCTGCGGGCCGCGGGCGTGGACACGGTCGAGGTGATGGGCATCGCGACCGACCACTGCGTCGCCGCGACCGCGCTGGACGCCGCGGCGGCGGGCTTCGCCACCACGGTCCGGCTGGACCTGACCGCGGGGGTGGCCGCGGCCACGACCGAGGCGGCCCTGGACCGGATGCGGGCCGCCGGGATCACCCTGGTCGGCACCCCGGTCGTCCGGGCCTGATCCCGGCCGGCGGCACAGCCGGCGGCGCGGCCGGCGGCACTGCCGGCAGCTCGGTCGGCCTCGCTGCTGGCGGCTCTGTCGGCGGCGCGGCCGGGACCGTCAGCGGCCCCCGGCGGCGAGCGCGTCGGTTGCCTGGCGGGGCGGGTCCTCCGGGTCGTCCATCCGCAGGCCCAGGACGAAGCGCAGGGCGTCCAGGTGGGCGCTGGGGCCCGGCTCGGCGTCACTGCGGACCGGCCGGGCCACGTCGAGCACGACCCCGAGGCCGGCCAGCCGGAGCAGCTCGGCCGCGTCCTGCCCGCAGCCGGCGGCGACCGACTGGGTCAGCGGCACCCCGTACGACTCGGCGAACCGGGCCAGCGCCCGGCCGCGCCCGCCGGCGCCGACCACCTCGCCGACGATCCGCCCGGTGAGCCGGCCGTCCGCGGTCTCCAGCCGGTTGGCCGCCAGGAAGTCCAGGGCCAGGCCGTCCACCAGGTGCTCCGCCACCTGGGCCACGCCGGGGGTCACGATGCCGGCGCGGTGCCCGGCCCGGCGGGCCGCCCCGATCAGCGCCCGGGACCCCGGCGCCCAGCGCATCCGGCCGCGCAGCGTGTCGAGGATCTCCACCGGGGCGCCGGCCAGCAGCGCGGCGCGGGCCCGGACGACCTCGGCGCCGGACCGGCCGTCGGCCGCCAGCAGGCGGCGGGACTCCTCGCCCCGGCCCACCTCGTCGGCCAGCGCCGCGAACGGCTCCGGCCCGACCACCACGATGTCCATGTCCAGCAGCAGCAGCCGCTTGGCCCGCCGCTGCAGGCCGGCCCGCTCCACCGCGACGTCGACGCCGGCGGCGGCGGCCCCGTCCACCAGCCCGGCGCCGAGCCGGCGCGGCTCGACCCCGGAGACCACCAGCTCCAGCGCGGTCACCGGCCGGTGGGTGAGCCGGACGATCGAGTGGATGTTGCCGCCGAGGTCGGAGATCCGCCGGGCCATCTCGCCGACCGCGCCGGCCCGCAGCGGGCGGCCCAGCACGAGCACGTGGTGGCGGACCGGCACCTGGGCGGCCAGCTCGTCCGGATCCTCGGTGATGGTGACCTCGACCTCGGTGCCCAGCGCCTCGGCGGCGTGGGTGACCGCCCGCCGCAGCGGGGCCGGGTCGCCGTGCAGGGCCAGCATGACGCCGAGGACCAGGCGGTCGCTGATCACGACCTGCTCGACGTCCAGGACCTCCACGTCGTGGGCGGCGAGCGCCGCGAACAGGGCGGAGGTGACGCCGGGCCGGTCGTGGCCGGTGACGGTGACGAGCACGGAGTGTGGGTGCATGAGGAAGGGGTCGTGCGGTGGAGGTGCGGTCCCGCGGGCGACTCGGTCAGCTCCGGGAGGGGTTACGCAACGGTAGCAGTCGCGCACGAGAAGTGACAGGACTCGCCGGTGGAGTGTCCGGCCCGGGCATCAGCTCGGGTCGGTGTCCCGGGCGCCCTGACGCGGTCCGGCCTCGTCGCCCACGATGTTGTCCGGCCCCATCGGTCCGGACCCCGTCGAGTGCGCCTCCACCTCCAGCCGGTCGAGCATGTGCGGGTAGTGCGCCTCGAACGCCGGGCGCTCGGACCGGATCCGCGGCATCACGGTGAAGTTGTGCCGCGGCGGCGGGCAGGAGGTCGCCCACTCCAGCGAGTTGCCGTGACCCCACGGGTCGTCGGCCGTGACGACCTCGCCGAACTTGTACGAGTGGTAGGCGTTCCACAGGAACGGCACCGTCGCGATGCCGAGCAGGAAGGCGCCGACCGTGGAGATCGTGTTCAGCGTGGTGAAGCCGTCGCCCGGCAGGTAGTCCGCGTACCGCCGCGGCATGCCCTCGGCGCCCAGGTAGTGCTGCACCAGGAAGGTCAGGTGGAACCCGATGAAGGTGGCCCAGAAGTGCAGCTTGCCGAGCTTCTCGTCCAGGTAGCGCCCGGTGAACTTCGGGAACCAGAAGTAGATCCCGGCGAACACCGCGAAGACGATCGTGCCGAAGAGCACGTAGTGGAAGTGCGCCACGACGAAGTACGAGTCGTTGAGGTGGAAGTCCAGCGGCGGCGAGCCGAGGATGACGCCGGTGAGCCCGCCCAGCAGGAAGGTCACCAGGAAGCCGATCGACCAGAGCATCGGTGTCTCGAAGCTGATCGAGCCCCGCCACATCGTGCCGATCCAGTTGAAGAACTTGATCCCGGTCGGCACCGCGATGAGGTAGGTCAGGAAGGAGAAGAACGGCAGCAGCACGCCGCCGGTGGCGAACATGTGGTGCGCCCAGACCGTCACCGACAGCGCGCCGATGGCGATGGTCGCGCCGACCAGGCCCTTGTAGCCGAAGATCGGCTTGCGGGAGAACACCGGGATGATCTCGGTGATGATGCCGAAGAACGGCAGCGCGACGATGTAGACCTCGGGGTGCCCGAAGAACCAGAACAGGTGCTGCCACAGGATGGCGCCGCCGTTCTCGGCCTCGAAGACCTGCGCGTTGAGCTTGCGGTCGGCCAGGATCCCGAAGATCGCCGCGGTGAGGATCGGGAACGCCAGCAGCACCAGGACGCTGGTCACCAGGATGTTCCAGGTGAAGATCGGCATCCGGAACATCGTCATGCCCGGCGCCCGCAGGGTCACGATCGTGGTGATCATGTTGACCGCGCCGAGGATGGTGCCCAGGCCGGAGATCGCCAGACCGATGAACCACAGGTCGGCGCCGACGCCCGGCGAGTTCGTCGCGTCGGTCAGCGGCGTGTACGCGTACCACCCGAAGTCGGCGGCGCCGCCCGGGGTGAGGAAGCCGGAGACCGCGGTCAGCCCGCCGAACAGGAACAGCCAGAAGGAGAACGCGTTCAGCCGCGGGAAGCTCACGTCCGGGGCGCCGATCTGCAGCGGCAGCACCAGGTTCGCGAACGCGAAGACCATCGGCGTCGCGAAGAACAGCAGCATGATCGTGCCGTGCATCGTGAAGAGCTGGTTGTACTGCTCCGGGCTGAGGTACTGCAGGCCCGGGCGCGCCAGCTCGCCCCGCATGAGCAGCGCCATCAGGCCGCCGATCATGAAGAACGCGAACGAGGTGACCAGGTACATCTTGCCGATCAGCTTGTGATCGGTCGTCTTCAGCAGGTCGAGCATGACCGACCCGCGGGAGGTCGACCGCGCCGGAGCGGGGCGGCTGACGATCGGCGAGGGGGCGGTCACGGTCACTACATGCCTCCGGCTGGTCGACGCACCACCGGACCGGGAGGGTCACGGCAGCGAGCACCTGAAGAATAGTCCCCGGCGTCCGGGGCCACACGCCGGGAGTCCGCAGGGCCCCTGAGCAGGCATCGGACGCTCGGGGGATTGGGCCGGCCCAGCGCTGGGTACTCCTCGTTCCGACCAACAGTGACGGTGTGGGGCCGTCACGACACTGTGGAGGAACCCGTGCTCTGGTTCATCATTTCGCTCATCGTCATCGGTGCGATCGCGGGCTTCATCGCCCGTGCGCTGGTGCCGGGCAAGGACCCGATGGGCATCGGCGCCACGATCCTGCTGGGCATCGTCGGCTCCTTCGTCGGCGGCTTCCTCGCCGACGTCCTGTTCCGGAGTGACGCCCAGGATCGCGGCATCTCGCCGTCGGGCATCATCGGCTCGATCATCGGTGCGATCATCGTGCTGCTCGTCTACCGTGCCGTCACGCGGCGTGGCTCGCGCGTCTGACGCAGCTCGTCACGGGGACTCTCGGGAGGCCCGACCGCTTCGGCGGCCGGGCCTCCCGGCTTTTGCGGGTCAGCCCGCGTGCAAGGCCCGGACCGTGTCGATGGTGTCGGCCTCGGCCGCCGTCTTGTCCTCCCGGTAGCGCAGCACCCGGGCGAACCGCAGCGCCACCCCGCCGGGGTAGCGCGGGCTGGTCTGCACGCCGTCGAAGGCGATCTCCACCACCAGCTCCGGCCGGACCCGGACCAGCCAGCCGTCGTCGGCCACCGCCAGCGCGGACAGCCGCTCGGTCTGCCAGCGCAGCAGGTCGTCGGTCAGCCCCTTGAACGTCTTGCCCAGCATCACGAACCCGCCGGCCGGGTCCCGGGCCCCCAGGTGCAGGTTCGACAGCCAGCCCGTGCGCCGGCCGTGGCCGCGCTCGACGGCCAGCACGACCAGGTCGAGGGTGTGCCGCGGCTTCACCTTCAGCCAGCCCGACCCGCGCCGGCCCGCCTCGTACGGTCCGGTCAGCGACTTGACCACCACCCCCTCGTGGCCGGCCGCGAGCGCGCCGGCGAAGAACCCGTCCGCCTCCGCCGCGGAGCCGGTGACCGTCCGGGCTACCCGCAGCGGCTCCGGGACCACCCCGGCCAGCGCCGCCGCCCGGTCCGCGCCCGGCGCGTCCAGCAGGTCCGCGCCGTCCAGGTGCAGCAGGTCGAACAGCACCGGCGTCAGCGGGGTCGCCGCCCGCAGCGCGCCGGTGTCCCCCCGGGACCCGAGCCGGGCCGCGGTGACCTGGAACGGCTGCGGCCGCCCGTCCGGCCGCAGCGCGATCGCCTCGCCGTCGAGCACGGCGTCGGACACCGGCAGCGCCAGCGCCGCCTCCACCACCTCCGGCAGCCGGGCGGTGACGTCGTCCAGGCTGCGGGTCCAGACCCCGACGTCCCGGCCGCTGCGGTGCACCTGGATCCGGGCGCCGTCCAGCTTCCACTCGACCGCGGCGGTGGCGCCCAGGGTGGCCAGCGCGGCCGCGACGCTCTCCGCCGTCCCGGCCAGCATCGGCTGCACGGGGCGGCCGACCTCCAGCCGGAACCCGGCCAGCGCCGCCGCTCCCCCGGCCAGCGCCGCGGCGGCGACCGCGCCGAGGTCGCCGCGCAGCATCGCCGCCCGCCGTACGTCCCGGACCGGCAGCCCGGCCGCCCGGGCCACCGCGTCGACCATCACGCCCTCCAGCGCGCCCTGCCGCAGCTCGCCGGTGAGCAGCCGGCGCAGGAACCGCTGCTCGGGCTCGGTGGCCCGGGCGAACAGGCCGGCCAGCAGGTCCCGGCGGACCGCCTGCGAGCCCGGGCCCGCGGTGCCGCCGATCGCGCCGAACACCCGGTCGACCTCGGCCACGGTCAGCGACGGCTCCGCGGCCGGCGGCGGCACCGCGCGCAGCGCGGCCCAGCCCACGCCGATCTGCCGCTGCACCAGCTCCCCGGACAGGTACGCCACCGCGGCCGGCGCCTGCGCGGGCTCGGCCCGGGCCAGGGCGGCGGCCAGCAGCCCGACCTTGCCGAGCCGGGCCGGGGTGGCGCCGACGGCGTCCGAGGTGTCCGCGAGCTCCCGTAACAGCACGGCCGGAGGCTAACCGGCGGCTACGACGGATCGGCCAGGGTGAACCAGGCCACGGTCCCGCCGCCGCGCGCCGGGGACAGCCCGATCGCACCGCCGTGGGCCTCGACGATCCGCCCGCGGTCCAGCAGGTTGACCGCGGCCATCGGCACCTCGCAGAGCCGGGCGAGCTCGTGCAGCCGCGGCTCGGCCGGGCGGTCCTGCGGCTCGTACGCGGCGAGCGGGTCGGCCGGGCTCATGGGCCGACTCTAGTCACTGTGGGTAGTGAATCGGTGACCACCCGTCGGGTTCATCCCCGGTGTTCCGGCACGTCCCGGAAATCTGTGCCCGGATCGGGCATCGCCCGCGCGCTCGCCGGGCAGGTAAGGGGCGTGGACGGCAGACATGGTGGGGACCAGGTCTCCAGCACTCGGGTCATAGAGCTGGACGGCGACGCCGACGCGCCGTCCCGGGGTCGGCACGCGGTCACCGCGGTGCTCGAGGAGTGGGGCTGCGCCCCGGACACCCGGGGCGACCTGCTGCTGGTGGTGAGCGAGCTGGTCACCAACGCGGTGGTGCACGGCGCGGAGCCGATCGTGGTGACGGTGGTGCGGGGCACCGAGCGGTTCCGGGTCGAGGTGACCGACGGCGCCGCCGAGTCCTCGCCGCACAACAACCGGCACGCCCCGGCGACCGCGGAGAACGGCCGCGGCCTGTCCGTGGTCACCCGGCTCGCCGCGGCCTGGGGATGGCGTGCCTCCCCGGGCCGCGGCAAGACCGTGTGGGCCGAGCTGCCCGTCTAGCCCTTCAGCCCGCTGCGGGACACGCCCTGGATGACGAACCGCTGGGCCGCGAGGTAGAGCAGGAGCACCGGCACGGCCGCGATCATGGCACCGGCCATGAGCAGGTCGTACCGCACCGCGTTGGCGTTCTGCAGCGTCGCCAGCCCGGCCGGCAGGGTCTGCTGGTCGGCGCTGAACAGCACGTACAGCGGCCAGAGGAAGTCGTTCCAGTTGGTGAGGAACGCCAGCATGGCCAGGGTGGCCAGCGCCGGCTTGGACAGCGGCAGGACCACCGACCAGAAGATGCGGAACGGTCCGGCGCCGTCCACGTACGCCGCCTCCTCCAGCTCCTGCGGCAGCCCGACGAAGAACTGCCGCAGGAAGAACACCCCGAACGCGCTCGCCGCCCCCGGCACGATCACCGCGGTCAGGCTGTCCAGCCAGGCGAGCTCGGCGACGAAGATGTAGTTCGGGATGATCAGGATGACCGCCGGCACGAACAGCGTGGCCACGATCATGCCGAAGATGATCTTCTTGCCCGGGAAGTCCATCCGGGCCAGCGCGTACGCCGCCAGGGCCGCGGTCGCGACCACCAGCAGCGCCTGCCCGGTCGCCGCCAGCACGCTGTTGAGCAGCCAGCCCAGGACCGGGGTGTCGTCGGACCCCAGCATCTGGTCGTACGCGGAGGTCGTCGGGTTGGCCGGGACCCACTGCGGGTCCGGGTCGATCGCGTCCGACTGCGTCTTGAACGACGTGACCGCCATCCAGACCAGCGGGCTCACGAACAGGATCGTGAGGATCACCAGCACGGTGTACTGCAGGACCCGCTTCAGCCCGCCGGGCCGGCGCGCCGGCTCCGGCGGCCGGTCCTCGGTCAGCGTGGACGTGCCCTCGGCCAGCGCGGTCATGCCGAGACCCCCTTCAGCGGCTTCGGCTTCCTCTCCCGGAAGAGCAGCATGACCAGGCCGCTGAGCAGCAGCAGGCACACCGTGAGCACGAAGCTCATCGCGGCCGCCCGGCCCATGTCGAAGTTCTTCAGACCGGTCTCGGCGATGTACATGATCGCCGTGCGGGTCTCGTTGCCGGGCTGACCCTGGGTGATGATGTAGGACTGGCCGAACATGTTCGCCGAGGCGATGATCGTCGTGATCACGACGAACTGCAGCACCGGCCGCAGCCCCGGCAGCGTCACGTTGCGGAACCGGGCCCACGGGCCGGCCCCGTCGATGATGGCGGCCTCGTAGAGCTCGGGCGAGATGTCCTGCAGCCCGGCCAGGTAGATCACGGCGTTGAAGCCGAGGGTCCACCAGACCGTCACCCCGACCAGCGCCACCCAGGCCGCCGGCGTCGAGGTGGTCCAGGCGATGTCGTCGGGCAGGCCCAGGATCCCGAGGTAGTGGTTGAGCAGCCCGATGTTGCCGTCCAGGATGTAGCGCCACAGCACGCCGATCACCGCGACACCCAGCACGTACGGCGCGAAGTAGACGGCCCGGAACAGGTTCCGGCCGGGGAACTTCGCGTTCATCAGCATGGCGACCCCCAGCGGGATCACCACCAGCAGCGGCACGCTGAGGATCGTGAAGATCGCCGTGGCCTTCATCGCCCGGATGAAGTCGGGCCCGACCACCGACTCGGAGTCGAAGAGGTCCCTGTAGTTCCCCAGGCCGGTCCACGGCTTGTTGGGGAGCGTGAAGTCCCAGATGTGCAGGCTGACCCAGATGCCGTACACGATCGGGGCCAGCACGAAGGCGAAGAAGAGCAGCAGGTAGGGGGCGAGCAGGACGTACGGGACCCAACGGCCGCCGTGCCGGGACGGACCACGGCGGCCGGGGGCCGGCGCCCGCTCCGCCGGCCCGAGGGTGTCCGGGCCGGCGGAGCGGGTGTCGACGGACGCCATGGCTCAGCCGCCGAACTTCTTGCGGTTCTCCTCGAGCAGCTTGTTCGCCACCCCGGCCGAGGCGTCCAGCGCCTCCTTCGGAGACGCCTGCAGCAGCGTCGCCTTGCTGATGGCCTGCTCGATGCCCTGGAAGGTGACGTCACCGATGCCGGGCACCGCCGGCAGGAAGCGGAACGACTCCACGTCCGTGGCGACCTTGGCCTGCTCCAGCTTGGAGAAGGACGCATCCGCGCGGGCGGAGTTGCGGGCCGGGATCATGCCCGAGTTGCCCCACTCGGCGGACTTCTCGCTGATGTAGTTGATGAAGACCTTGGCCGCCTGGGTCTTGTTGTCGTCGGGCTTGCGCTGGGTCATGAGCACGAAGTTGTGCCCGTTGGACCAGACGGCCTTCTCGTCGAAGATCTGCGGGACCGCGGCCATCTCCCACTTCAGCTTCGGAGCGGTGGCCTTCAGGTCGTTGATCTGCCAGATGCCGTCGAACGTGCCGGCGTTGCGGCCGGTCTTGAACGCGTTGTACTGGGTGTCGATCGCGACGTTCTTCGGGCTGGCGCCGCCCTTGATCTGGTC
The DNA here is from genome assembly GCA_902805565.1 of uncultured Mycobacteriales bacterium. Taxonomy (GTDB): domain Bacteria; phylum Actinomycetota; class Actinomycetes; order Mycobacteriales; family CADCTP01; genus CADCTP01. The sequence goes on along the minus strand of CADCTP010000001.1, from coordinate 35,591 downwards.
GACCATCCAGGTCAGCGCCTCGACGCCCTCCTGGGAGTTGAAGGTCGCGCTCTGCCCGTCCTCGGAGTACGGCGCGCCGCCGTTCTGCCAGATGAGGGAGAAGAAGATCAGGTGGGCCGGCCACAGCGACGGCATCCAGAACGGGTTCGCCTGGCCACCGGACTTCAGCTTGGACACCGCCTGCTCGAACTCCTGCCGGTTCGCCGGCGGCGCGTCCAGGCCCGCCTTCGACAACTGGTCGGAGTTCCAGTACTGCGCGAGGGAGTGGACGTCCAGCGGGATGCCGTACCGCTTGTCCTGGTAGATCCCGCCCTTCCAGACCGCCGGGATGAAGTCGCTCTCCTCGAGCTTCAGCTCCTTGGCGATGTCGTCCAGCGGCTGGATCGAGCGGCGCGCGGCCAGCGTGGCCAGGTTGTCCTGGTGCGCCGCGCCGACGTCCGGGCCCTGGCCGGACTGCACCGCGGCCGGCACCTTCTGGTAGTAGTCCTGCCACCGGATCGTGGTCATGGTGACCTTGATGTTCGGGTGCTCGGTGTTGAACTGGTCGACCAGCTTCTTCATGTACGGGCCGTCGCCGCCGGTGAAGCCGTTCCAGAACGCGAGGGCGACGTTCGGGCCCTCGTACTTGCCGGTGAACTCGCCGCCGCCGCCCTGCTGCTCGGTCCCCGGCGGGCCGGAGGTGCCGCCGCCACAGGCGGCGGTGAGACCGGCCGCGCCGACCGCGGCCGAGAGGCCGAGGAAGTTACGCCGGGAGTAGTCGGATCGGGTCATGGATGAAGCTCCTTCTGAGCGCGCGGGAGGGTCAGGGCCGCAGGACGCGGAAGTAGTCGAACTCGGCGGTCGCGGGAGGGACCTGCTCCGCGGCCGGCCCGCCCGCACCGTGCGAGACGAGACCGATGCGCGGGTTCGCGGAGGCCGGCAGCGTCCAGCTGCCGCCCCAGGTCCAGGTCGTGCCGTCGGTGCTCACCGCGGCCCGGAAGACGTGCTCGCCGGTGGCCGAGGTCCGGTGCGACAGCCGCAGCCAGGTGGTGTCGGCCGGCGGGGCGACGAGCATCGAGCCGTACGACGGCCGCCCGGCGAAGACCTGCTCCTTGCCGTACTCGGTGGTGCGGGTGTTCCAGATCGCCACGTGGGTGAACCGGAGGAAGTCGTCGTCGTTCTCGTAGACGATCAGCCCGGCCTGCTGGAAGTTGCGGACGTCGTTCTCGCCCAGCGGGAGGGTCACCTTGGTCTCGACGGTGTAGTCGCCGGCCGGGGCGTCCCGCAGCAGCACCGAGGCGCTGTCCGAGTCGCCGGTCAGGTCCGCGGCCTGGGTCGGCCAGATCAGCTGGCCGCCGACGACCTTGGGCAGGTCGGCCGGCTCGCGCACCCAGGTCCACTGCGGCTCCAGGGCACCGGTGAACTCGTCGGAGTACCGCGGGTCCACGGTGCCGACCCGCGGCGCCGCCACGGCCCGGACGACCGGGGTGTACACGCGGGCCGCGGTCACGTCGTCGACGTCGCCGCAGCCGGCCAGCGCGCCGAAGCGCCCGGCCGTCGCGCCGGCACCGACCCGGGCCCGCAGGGTGACGACCTCGTGGCCGGGGAGCCCGGACGGGCCGTACTCGGCGGTCAGCACCCCGTCGCGGACCTCGACCGCGAGCTCGTGCCAGTCCCGCGGCGCGAGCGCGCCCGGCAGCGGGGCCGACCAGGTGCGGCCGCCCGACCGGACGGTCAGCCCGCTGTCCCGCACGGTGACCTCGGTCCCCCAGCGGTTGCCGCGGCGGCCGAGGGCGAGGCCCGCGGTGCCGCCGGCGTCGGTCCGGACCGCGGCCCGGACGCGGACGTCCCCGCCCAGCCCGGCCCGGCTCTCCAGCGCGGTGGGCCGGCAGTCCGTCGACTCCTGCCGGGCGAACCTGCCGTCCGGCCCGGCGGCGATGGTCCAGCCGCCGGTGCGCTTGTTCCACAGCCGCGAGAAGGTGCCGCTCTCGAAGGCGTCCGCCAGCCGGGTGGTCGCCGGTCCCTGCTGCGGGCCGTCGGAGGCCCACCGGTCGGCGCGGACGGTCGGCCAGCCGTTGATCCAGTCCAGCCGGTCGATCAGCATCGGCCGGCGGTTGACCCCGAACGGCTCGTCGAGGTACGGGTCGTTGCGGTCGATCGCGTGGTAGACGAACCAGTCCTGCCCGGACGGGTCGCTGACCACGGCGTTGTGGCCGGTGCCGACCCAGCGGTTGCCGTTCGGCGTGATCACGATGCTGCCGCCGGTCCGGGACGCGGTCAGCGGGATGCCCTGCTCGTCCACGAACGGCCCGAGCGGGCTGCGCGACCGGCCGACGAAGACGCTGTAGCCGGTCACCGGGCCCGCGCAGCAGTTGCTGGAGGAGGCGAAGAGGTAGTACCAGCCGTCGCGGGGGACGACGTACGCGCCCTCGTACCGGTTGTCGATCGCGACCTGCGTCGGGCTGCCTACGGTGCGGGTGCCGTCCGCGCTCAGCTCGGTCGCGTAGATGCCGCCGTAGTACGAGCCGTAGTACAGGTACTGCCGGCCGTCGGCGGCGACCAGGTGGGCCGGGTCGAAGGTCCACAGGAAGTCGTCCGGGTTGCCGCTCTGGCCCGGGCGGGGGCCGACCACCGGGCCGGCGCCGGAGTGGGTCCACGGGCCGGTCGGGGTCGGCGCGGTGGCCACCCCGATCGCGTTGTCGTTCGGCCCGGCCGTGACGGTGGTCTGGGTGACGACGAAGTACATCACCCAGCGACCGGCGACGTAGCGGATGTCGGGCGCCCACAGCGCCGCGTCCGGCGCGGCCCAGGACGGCAGCCCGGCCGCGCCCTGCGGGAAGGCGTCGCCGACGTACTCCCAGTTGACCAGGTCACGGGAGCGGGACATCGGGATGCGGTGGAAGACCCGCTCGCCGGAGCGGAGCGGGTCGGTGGTGGCGTACGCGTACCACCAGCCGTCCCGGCCGCGGACGACCGCGGGGTCGGCGTAGGTGTCGGCGAACGTGTCGCTCACCGGGTTCTGGTAACCGGCGGCGGGCGCGGTGCCGGGCGCGGCGGAGGCCGGCGTGGCGAGCACGCCGAACACACCCGCCAGCACACACAGCACCGCGAGGGAGGAACGGCGCAGCGGCCGTCGGGTCATCGCTGACCTCCGAAACATCCACGAAATGCGGGGACTTTCCGGGAGCGTAGGACGTGCTGTACAACGTTGTAAAGATCGGTTGGGTAACGGTGGGAGGCGCTGGTGGAGGCACTGGTCGAGCGGTTCGGCACACCGTTGTGCCCCGAGCCGGACGTGGACCAGGGCGACCCTTACCTGGTGTCCGTCCCGCCCGGCGCGGACGGCGCCTTCCGCTACTTCGTCTACGTCTCCGGCACCGGTTTCCCGGTGTACGGCTCGGACGACCTGCTGCGCTGGACCCGCCTCGGCGACAGCCTCCTCGACGACGGCCGGGCGTGGTGCTGGGCGCCGTGCGTGCGGTACGTGCCGGGCCTGCCCCGCCCGTGGGTGATGCTCTACTCCCGGGCCCGCGGCACCGGCGAGGTCGACGGGCACCGCGAGCACCGGCTGCGCCGGGCCGACAGCGAGCGGCCGGAGGGCCCGTTCGTCGACTCCGGCGAGGTGCTCACCCCCGACATCGACTTCGCCATCGACGCCGACGTGTCCGACGGCCCGGGCGGCCCCCTGCTGACCTTCGCCGCCGACTACATCGGCGACGAGCCGTACGGCACCGGTCTGTGGGAGGCCGACCTCAGCCCGGACCTGCGCCGGCGCACCTCGGCCCCGCGGCCGGTGGCCCGCTCCCGCAGCGACTGGCAGCTCTACGACCCGGCCCGGTCGATGCCGTGGAAGCCGATCCCCGGCGTGGACTGGGCGGCCGGGTCCACCGTCCGGTGGTACACGATGGAGGGACCGGTGGCGCTGGTCTCCCCGGGCGGGCGACGCACGCTGCTCTACAGCGGTGGCAACTTCGCCGGGTTCTACGGCGTCGGCGTGCTCCGCGAGCGGGACGGCCGGTGGGTGGACCTCAGCCCCACCCCGGACCGCTGCCTGCTGGCGCCGATGCCCGGGCGCGGCGTGCACGGTCCCGGGCACTGCAGCGTGCTCGAGGACCTGCTCTGCTTCCACTTCCGCACCGACCCCGACCGGCCCCGGCAGTTCGGCATCCTGCCGCTGCGCTGGGACGCCGACGACCTGCCGTACTGCCCGGTCGAGCCCTGACCCGGCCGCACCACCGTCCGTGTTCACCTTCGAAAAAACGGAGGTCCCCGTGTCCCTGTCCCCCACCCTCACCATGCCCCCGCCCGCCCTCGACCCGGCCGCCGTGGCCGCGGTGGTGGAGCGGGACGGCATCGCCGGACTCCCCGGCGCGCTGGACCCGGCCTGGGTCGCCCGGCTGCGGGCCGACTTCGACGTCGTCGACGCCGAGGCCCGGGCGCACCCCGGCGGCACCGTGGGCCGCGGCCCGCACCGCTACTACTTCTGCGTGCACCCGGAGAAGCTGTCCGGCTTCCTCGACCTGCTCACCCACCCGTACGTGACCGGCGTGTGCGACCTGATGCTCGGCCCGGACTGGCGGATCGCCGAGGTCGGGTTCGACGTCCCGCTGCCGGGCGCGCAGGACCAGCCGTGGCACCGCGACTTCCGGCGGCCGGCGGGCGAGACGCGGCTGTCCTCGCTGGCGTTCAACGTCACCACGGTCACCGTCCGGCCCGAGATGGGCCCGCTGCAGATCGTCCCGGGCAGCCACCTCGACCCGGACGACGACTTCGAGTACGGCATGTTCCCGCGGCAGAGCGCCGACTACGCCGCGCGCGCGGTGCCGAAGCTGCCCCGGGTCGGCGACGCCTCGGTCCGCACCGGCCTGGCCCTGCACCGCGGCACGGCCAACCGGTCCGGGGTGTCCCGGCCGGTGCTGATCCTCGGCGCGGTGGCCCCGCAGGTGGACACCGAGGCCCACCAGTTGGTGCTCAGCCGCGAGTACGCGGCGAGGCTCCCGGTGGCGGTGCTGGACCGGTTGCGGGTCACCGACGTGGTGGACGAACTGCGGCCGCTGACCCAGCGGCACGACATCGAGGGGCTGCGAATGGGAGGGTGAGTCGCATGGGCGCCAGCCTGAGGGACGTCGCGAAGCTGGCCGGGGTGTCGGTGAAGACCGTGTCGAACGTGGTCAACGACCACCCGCACGTCACCGACACCACCCGGCAGCGGGTGCTGACCGCGATCGGCGAGCTGAACTACCGGCCGAACCAGGCCGCCCGGACCCTGCGCAAGGGCCGGTCCGGCATCGTCGGGCTCGCCGTGCCCGATCTCGGCATACCGTATTTCTCGGAGCTGGCGGCGTTGATCGTGGACGCCGCCGCCGAGCAGTCCTGGACCGTGCTGGTCGACCAGACCAGCGGGGTGCTGGAGCGGGAGCTGCTGATCGCGGAGGGGATGCGCACCCACCTGCTGGACGGGCTGATCTTCAGCCCGATCGCGATGGGCCGGGAGGAGCTGGACGCCCGGCAGGACGACACCCCGATGGTGCTGCTGGGCGAGCGGGTCAGCGGCGGCCCGGCCGACCACGTGGTGATCGACAACGTGGCCGCGGCCCGGGACGCCACCGCGCACCTGGTCGCGCTCGGCCGGCGGCGGATCGCGGCCATCGGCGACCAGCGGCACGTCTCCTCCGGGATCACCTCGCACCTGCGGCTGGCGGGCTACCGGCGGGCGCTGGCCGAGGCCGGCCTGCCGTACGAGGAGGAGCTGGTCATCCCGGCCCAGGCGTACCACCGGGCCGACGGCGCCGAGTCGATGGCCCGGCTGCTCGCGCTGCCGGAGCCACCGGACGCGGTGCTGTGCTTCGCCGACCTGCTCGCCCTGGGCGCGCTGCGGACGCTGGCCGTGCACGGCCGGCGGGCGCCGGACGACGTGGCGGTGGTCGGGTTCGACGACATCGAGGACGGCCGGTTCTCCACCCCGACGCTGACCACGATCCGGCCGGACAAGCCGCGGATCGCCGCGCTGGCGCTGGAGTTCCTGCTGTCCCGGATGACCGAGGGGCCCGGCGGCCCGCCCCGCGAGGTGCTGGTCGGGCACCAGCTGGTGGTGCGGGAGAGCACGCTTCAGCCGAGCTGGTCCATGGCCCGGTAGATCCGCTGCTCGGAGACCGGGTACGGGGTGCCCAGCGCCTGGGCGAACAGGCTGATCCGCAGCTCCTCGACCATCCAGCGCAGCTGCCGCACCTCGTCGGCCTCCCGGCGGGCCGGCGGCAGCCCGGCCAGGAACCCGTCCAGCTCGGCCTGCACCGCGTGCACCCGGCCCATCCGGGCGGCGTCCCGGACCGAGTCGCCGGCCAGCCGGTCCAGCCGGTGCTGCATCCCGGCCAGGTAGCGCCGCAGGTCCGGCAGCCGGCGCCGGCCGGCGGCGGACACGAACCCGGGGCCGACCAGCCGGCCGAGCTGGGCCCGCAGGTCGGCCAGCGCGGGCTGCAGCGTCGGCGGCACCGGCCGCTCCAGCCGGGCGGTCAGCGGCCCCCAGACGTCGATCACCTGGCGGGCGCCGCGCAGCAGCTCCAGCACCCGCTCGTTGAGCTCGGCCCGGGCCCGGTCGGCCAGCTTGGCGAAGCCCTCGGCGTCCCACGGCGGCCCGCCCGCCTCGGCGATCAGCTCGTCGGCGGCGGCGGCCGAGCAGTCGGCCAGCAGGGCGGCCAGCGAGCCGTGCGGGTTGGCGGTGAGCGCCAGCTTGGTCCGGTTGTCCAGCCGGGCGGACACCCACTTCAGCGGGGACGGCTGGCCGAGCAGCAGCAGCCGGCGGACGCCGGCCGGCATCGCGGCCCGCTGCTCGGCCTCGGTCGGCAGCACCCGCAGGTCGACCGCGGCGCCGGTGTCGACCAGGGCGGGGAAGCCGACCAGGCCACCGGCCTCGAAGGTGCGCGGCACCGTGCCGACGGTCCAGGCGGTCAGCCCGCGCCGCTCGATCGACCGGGCCGCGCCGGACAGCACGTCCTGGACGGTCGCGCCGAGCTTGCGCTGCAGCTGCTCCAGGTCCTTGCCCTGGGCCACCGTCTTCGCGCCGTCGGTCACCCGGAACGTCGCCCGCAGGTGCGCCGGCACCTTCGCCCAGTCGAACGCGGTCAGCGGCACGTCCGCGCCCGAGGCCCGGCGCAGCTCCCGGGCCAGCGCCTCGACCAGCGGCTCGGCGCCCGGCTCCAGCCGGGCCAGCACGGCCCGGGCCACGTCCGGCGCCGGGACGAAGTTGCGCCGCAGCGGCTTGGGCAGCGACCGGATCAGCGCGGTCACCAGCTCCTCGCGCAGCGCCGGCACCTGCCAGTCGAAGCCGTCCGGGCGGACCCGGTTCAGGGCGGCCAGCGGCACCTCGACGGTGACCCCGTCGTCCGGCGCCCCCGGCTCGAACCGGTACGCCACCGGCAGCGTCAACCCGCCCTGGGTCCACTCGTCCGGGGTGTCGCCGGTGTCGACGTCGTCGGGGACGAGCATCTCCCGGGTGAAGGTGAGCAGGTCGGGCCGGGTGCGCCGCTCCTGCTTCCACCACTGGTCGAAGTGCCGGCCGGAGACCACGTCGGCCGGGATCCGCTGGTCGTAGAAGTCGAACAGCCGCTCGTCGTCGAGGACCAGCCCGCGCCGGCGGACCCGGTGCTCCAGCTCCTCCACGTCGGCCAGCAGCGCCCGGTTGGCCTCCAGGAACGTGTGCTGGGAGGTCCACTCCCCCTCCACCAGCGCGTGCCGGATGAACAGCTCCCGGGACAGCTCCGGGTCGATCCGGGCGTAGTCGACCTTGCGGCCGACCACGATCGGCAGCCCGAACAGCGTGACCCGCTCGGTCGCCACCACCCCGGCCCGGCGCTTGGACCAGTGCGGCTCGGAGTAGAAGTGCACGGCGAGGTGCCCGGCCAGGGCCTCCGCCCACTCCGGCTCCACCTTCGCCGCCGTACGGGCCCAGAGCCGCGAGGTCTCCACCAGCTCGGCCGCGACCACCCAGCGCGGCGGCTGCTTGGCCAGCCCGGACCCCGGCCACAGGGCGAACCGGGCGCCGCGGGCGCCGGCGTACTCGCGGGAGCGTGGGCCGGTCTCCTCGCGCATCCCGAGGTGGGACAGCAGGCCGGCCAGCAGCGACCGGGTGACCGCCTTCGGGTCGACCTCGGCGGCGTGCCGCGGGACCGTGGTCCCCTGCTGGCGCAGCACCGAGCGGAGCTGGCCGTAGAGGTCCTGCCACTCGCGGACCCGCAGGTAGTGCAGGAACTCCGCCGTGCACAGCCGGCGGAACGCCGAGGACGACAGCGCCTCCTGGCGGTCCTCGACGTAGTTCCACAGGTTGAGCAGGGCCATGAAGTCCGAGGCCGGGTCGGCGAACCGCCGGTGCGACGCGTCCGCCGCCTCCTGCTTGTCCACCGGCCGCTCCCGCGGGTCCTGGATGGACAGCGCGGCCGTGATCACCAGCACCTCGTGCAGGCAGCCGTTGGTCTCCGCCTCCAGCACCATCCGGCCCAGCCGCGGGTCGATGGGCAGCTGGGCCAGCTTGCGGCCCAGCGGCGTCAGCGCGCCGTCCTCCAGCGCGCGCAGCTCGTTGAGCAGCGCGACGCCGTCGGCGATCGAGCGGCGGTCCGGCGCGTCGACGAACGGGAACGCCGCCACGTCGCCCAGCCCGAGCGCGGTCATCTGCAGGATGACCGAGGCCAGGTTGGTCCGCTGCACCTCCGGCTCGGTGAACCGGGGCCGGGAGCCGAAGTCCTCCTCGTCGTACAGCCGGATGCAGATGCCGTCGGCGACCCGGCCGCAGCGGCCCTTGCGCTGGTCGGCGCTGGCCTGGGACACCGGCTCGATGGGCAGCCGCTGCACCTTGGTCCGGGCGCTGTAGCGGGAGATGCGGGCGGTGCCGGGGTCCACCACGTACCGGATGCCGGGGACGGTCAGCGAGGTCTCGGCGACGTTCGTGGCCAGCACGATCCGCCGGCCCGGGTGCGGCGCGAAGACCTTGTGCTGCTCGGCCGCGGACAGCCGGGCGAACAGCGGCAGCACCTCGGTGTCCGCGGGCAGCGAGCGGCGCAGCGCCTCCGCGGTGTCCCGGATCTCCCGCTCGCCGGACAGGAACACCAGCACGTCGCCGGGGGCCTCCAGGGCCAGCTCGTCCACCGCCGCGGAGATCGCCTCGACCTGGTCGACCCCGTCCTGCGGCGGCCGGTAGCGGACCTCCACCGGGTACGTCCGGCCGGAGACCTCGATCACCGGGGCGTCGGAGAAGTGCTTGGCGAACCGGTCCGGGTCGATGGTGGCCGAGGTGATGATCAGCTTCAGGTCCGGCCGGCGGGGCAGCAGCTGCTTGAGGTAGCCGAGCAGGAAGTCGATGTTCAGGCTGCGCTCGTGCGCCTCGTCGATGATGAGCGTGTCGTACCGGCGGAGCATCCGGTCGTGCTGGATCTCGGCGAGCAGGATGCCGTCGGTCATCACCTTGACCGCGGTGTCCTCGTTGGCCCGGTCGGTGAACCGGACCTGGTAGCCGATGGCGGTGCCCAGCTCGACGCCGAGCTCCTCGGCGATCCGCTCCGAGACCGTGCGGGCGGCGATCCGGCGGGGCTGGGTGTGGCCGATCTGGCCGCGGACGCCGCGGCCGAGCTCCAGGCAGATCTTCGGCAGCTGGGTGGTCTTGCCCGAGCCGGTCTCCCCGGCGACCACCACGACCTGGTGGTCGCGGATCGCGGCCAGGATGTCGTCCCGGCGGGCGCTGATCGGCAGCTGCTCGGGATAGCTGACCGCCGGCACCGCGGCCCGGCGGCGGGCGACCCGCTCGGCCGCCCGGTCCACCTCGGCGGCCAGGGCGTCCGGCACCGGGTCGGCGCGCACGCCGTCGAGCCGACGGCGCAGGCGGTGCTCGTCGCGCAGCGTCAGCTCGGGCAGCCGAGAACGCAGCTCGGCGAGGTTGGCAGACATACGGGATGTCCAACGATGCCGTCGGGGGCCGGATTCCGCCACCGGCTTTTCCGTGCCGCGGCCGATGCCCGGTCCCGGGCGGGCGGCCCGGCGGTCGGTCCCGGCGGGCGGGCGCGGGCGGGCGGGCCCGGGAGGGCGGCGCGGGACGGCGGGGCGGCCGGCGGCGGTCAGTCCCGGGCTGCCGGTTCCAGCAGGGCCCGGGTGAAGCCGGCGGCGAGCGCGCCGAGCAGGGCGTGCAGCGGCTGGGCGAAGGTGGCCTCGTCCAGGCCGAGCTCGGCCAGCAGCCGGTCGCCCAGGACGGCCACCGTGACCTCCACCACGTCGGGCCGGGCGAGCCCCAGCGCCACCAGGTGCGCCCCGACCCCGGCCGCGGCCGCCCGGTCCGGCGGCTCGGCCAGCAGCGCGTCGTGCAGCGTCTCCAGGTGCCCGCGCAGGTGCAGCTGCACCTCGGCGCGGACCGTGCCCTCCGCCCCGTACGCCGAGACGGCCTGCGCCCAGTCGTGCGCCAGCGCCGGCTTCCCGGCGGGGGCCTGCTGCCACGGCCCGGTCCAGTCCTGTGCCGCCACGGTCCGACCTCCCCGACCTACGGTTGTGTGCAGGGAAACGAGCTGGCCCGGGCGATCGGTGTCACCGGCCCGGGGAATTCGGGGCGGCGCCGCGGGGATACCAGAGGGACAGCGGCGGCCGCACGGGCGGCCGCCGGACCGCACCGAACAGGAGCAACGTATGCCGAGCAGGGACGCGACCACCCACTGGACCGGCGGGCTGCAGGACGGCAAGGGGCAGGTCACGCTGGACTCGTCCAACGCCGGGCAGTTCGACGTGTCCTTCCCGGCCCGGGCCGGCAATCCGGACGGGCAGACCAGCCCGGAGGAGCTCATCGCGGCCGCGCACTCCGCCTGCCTGGCGATGAACCTCTCCGGCGTCCTGGGCAAGGAGGGCCTCACCGCCGACAGCATCGACGTCAGCTCCGAGGTCACCCTCGGGCCGGTCGACGGCGGCCTGGCGATCACCGGGATCCAGGTCACGCTGCGGGCGTCGGTGCCGGGCGTGGACGCCGGGAAGTTCGCGGAGCTGGCCTCGACCGCGGAGCGGACCTGCCCGGTCAGCAAGGCCCTCGCCGGCACGACGATCACCCTGGACGCGGCGCTGAGCTGACCGTCCGGCCCGGGCCGGGTGCCGCCCGGCACCCGCCCGGGCCCCGGCCGCCGGGCTAGGTTGGCAGGCGTGCAGACCACCGTCGCGGACCGGCCCGAGCAGCACCGCTTCGAGATCCTCGCCGACGGGCGGGTCGCCGGCTTCGCGGCGTACCGGCTCCGCGGCGACGAGCTGACCCTGACCCACACCGAGGTCGACGACGCGTACGAGGGCAAGGGCCTGGGCTCGGTGCTGGTCCGGCACGCGCTGGACTCCGCCCGGGAGCGCGGGCTGGCCGTGCTGCCGGCGTGCCCGTTCGTCCGGTCGTGGATCGGCCGGCACCCGGACTACACCGACCTGGTCCCGGCCGACCAGCGCCCGCGCTACGGCCTCTGACCGGGTAACCGGGCCCGGTGGTGGGTATCTCCTCCCCGAGGATGCGGGTCGGGAGATTGGGACGGACGAACCGATGGACACCTGGCAGATCATTCTGCTGATCGTCGCCGTGCTGGCCGTACTGGCCCTGGTCGGCTACCTGCTGTCGCGCAGCCGGGGCGCCGCCCGCGCCAAGAAGGAGGCGCAGGCCCGCGAACACCTGAACGAGGCCCGGATCCGCGAGGCCCGGGCGGAGAGCGCCCGGGCGACCGCCGACGAGCAGGCCGCCCGGCTGCGCCGGGAGCGGGCCGAGCTCGAGCAGCGGATGGCCCAGGAGGAGCGCGAGTCGGCCCGGATCGCCGCGGACGCCGACCGGGAGCACGCCAGGGCCGCCGAGCTGCAGGCCAAGGCGCGCAAGCTGGCGCCGGGGCTGGTGGACGCCGAGACCGGCCGCCGGGACTCCGACGGCGACGGGCGCCCGGACGGCAGCCTGCGCGAGCGGGTGGACGGCGACCGCGACTCCGACGGCGACGGGTACGCCGACAACGGTGCCGCCCACCTGCGGCGGGACTCCGACGGCGACGGGCGGGCCGACGGCAGCCTGCGGGAGCGCTTCGACGGCGACGACCGCGGGTCGCACGCCGCCCGCCGGGACTCCGACGGCGACGGGCGCCCGGACGGCAGCCTGCGCGAGCGCGTCGACGGCGACGACTCGAAGCCGAGCCTGAAGGAGCGGCTGACCGGGCGCACCGACGGCCGGGACGAGGTCGACCGCCGGGTCGACCAGCGCCTGGACGAGCGGGGCGTCCCGGTGGACGACCCGGGCCGGCACCGCCGCTGACACCAGCACGTCCGACGGAAGGGCCGGTCCTCGGGACCGGCCCTTCCGCCGTCCCTGGCTACAGTGCGGTCGTGACCGGTCCTCTGGCGGGCGTACGGGTGGTGGAGCTGGCCGGGATCGGCCCCGGGCCGTTCGCGGCGATGATGCTGGCCGACGCCGGCGCCGACGTGGTCCGGGTGGAGCGGGTCGCCGACGTCCGCGACCACCCGCCGGGCCCGCACCCGGACGTGGTGCTGCGCGGCCGCCGGTCGATCGCCGTGGACCTCAAGCAGCCGGCCGGCCGGCAGGTCGTGCTCGATCTGGTGGTCGGGGCGGACGCGCTGCTGGAGGGCTTCCGGCCCGGCGTCGCCGAGCGCCTCGGGCTCGGCCCGGCCGACTGCCACGCGGTCAACCCGCGGCTGGTCTACGGCCGGATGACCGGCTGGGGCCAGGACGGCCCGCTGGCCCCGGTGGCCGGGCACGACATCGGCTACATCGCGCTCACCGGCGCCCTGCACGGCTCCCGCCGGGCCGGCGAGCGCCCGGTGCCGCCGATGAACCTGCTCGGCGACATGGGCGGCGGCGGGATGATGCTCGCCTTCGGCGTCCTCGGCGCGCTGCTGGCCGCGGCCCGCACCGGGACCGGCCAGGTGGTCGACGCGGCCATCGTGGACGGCACGGCCGCGGTGACGAACTTCGTGCACGGCCTGCGCAACTCCGGCCTGTGGTCGGCGCCGCCCGGGCACAACCTGCTGGACACCGGCGCCCCGTTCTACGAGGTCTACACCTGCGCGGACGGCCGGGAGATCGCGGTCGGCGCGCTGGAGCCGAAGTTCTACGCCGAGCTGCTGCGGCTGTCCGGCGCCGACCCCACCGGCGAGCTGGCCCCGGAGCGCCGGTTCGACCCGGCCGGCTGGGAGGTCGCCAAGCGGCGCTGGGCCGAGCTGTTCGCCACCCGGACCCGGGACGAGTGGGCGGCGGTGTTCGAGGGCACCGACGCCTGCGTGTCGCCGGTGCTGGACTGGGACGAGGCGGCCGGGCACCCGCACCTGGCGGCGCGGGGGACGTACCGGCGGGTGGACGGGGTGCTGCAGGCCGCGCCGGCCCCCCGGTACGACCGGACGCCGGCCACCCTGGACCGCCCGCCGCCGCACCCCGGCGAGCACACCGACGAGCTGCTGGCCGAGCTGGGCCGCTCCCCCGCCGCGGTCGCGGCCCTCCGCGCGGCCGGAGCGGTCGCCTGACCGACCCCACCGGTCCGGGCCAACGGTCATAGCCGCCGGTCCTAGCCGCCGGTCCTAGCCGCCGGTCCTAGCCGCCGGTCCGGGCCGCGGTCCAGGACGCCGGTCCGGGTCACCGGGGACGGCCACCGGGGTCCGCCGGGGCGCGGAGCGGCCGTACTACGGTCGGCGGGTGAGTGTGCTGAGCCCGGCGGACACCGAGCGCCGGCGCGGGCTCGTCCGGATGAAGGTCGGCGCCACCGCCCTGCTGGTGCTGGCCGCCGCGGTGTACGTGCTGGCCCGGCGGGCCGAGGAGTCCGGGGCCGGCGAGTGGGCCGGCTACCTGCGGGCGGCCGCGGAGGCCGGGATGGTCGGCGGGCTGGCCGACTGGTTCGCGGTGACCGCGCTGTTCCGCCGGCCGCTCGGGCTGCCGATCCCGCACACCGCGATCATCCCGACCCGCAAGGACGCGCTCGGCCGCAACCTGTCCGACTTCGTCGGCACCAACTTCCTGTCCGAGCCGGTCGTCCGGGAGCGGCTGCGGCAGGCCGACGTGCCGCGCCGGCTCGGCCGCTGGCTGGCCGGGCCGGGCAACGCCGAGCGGGTCACCGCCGAGCTGGCCCGGGCCCTGCGCGGCGCGGTGGACGTGCTGCGGGACGAGGACGTCCGCGCGGTCCTGGAGCCGGTCGTGCTGCGCAGGCTCGCCGCGCTGCCGGTCGGGCCGACGCTGGGCCGGCTGCTCGGCCAGGTCGTCGCGGACAAGGCGCACCACCGGCTGGTCGACCTGCTCGTGACCGCCCTGGACGACTGGCTGACCGCCAACCGCGAGCAGGTCGTGGACGTCGTCGCCCGGCAGGCGCCGGTGTGGTCGCCGGACTTCCTGGACCGGCGGGTCGCGACCCGGGTGTACGCCGAGCTGACCCGGGTCACCGGCGAGATCCGGGCCGAACCGGACCACGAGTTCCGGCAGGCGCTGGACCGGCTGCTGGCCCGGTTCGCCGACGACCTGCGGCACGACCCGGCGACCGTGCAGCGAGCGTCCGGGGTGCTCACCGCGCTGCTGGAGCACGCCGAGGTGCGCCGGGCGTTCGGCGACGTGATCTCGGCCGGGCGCCGGATGCTGCTGGAGATGGTCGACGACCCGGACGGCGAGCTGCGCACCCGGCTGGCCGCCGCGCTGGCCGACCTCGGCCGGAAGCTGGACGCCGACGAGGCGCTGCGGACCCGGGTGGACGGCTGGGTCGCCGACGCCGCCGGGTACGTGGTGACCCACTACCGGGACGAGCTGACCCGCACCATCGCCGACACCGTCGAGCGCTGGGACGGCGTGGAGACCGCCCGCAAGGTCGAGCTCGCCGTCGGCCGGGACCTGCAGTTCATCCGGATCAACGGCACCGTGGTCGGCGCCCTGGCCGGCGTGGTCATCCACGCCGCCGGCGGCCTGCTCGGCTGACCGGCCGCGGCAGCGCCGCCGCGGGAACCCGGCCGCGGCCCGGGTCTAGACCGGGGCGGCGGCCCGCTCGGCCTCGGCGAGGCGCTCGTGCAGCCGGGCGCGGATCTCCTCCGGCGTGTACGCCCGCCGCCGGCGCTCGGCCCGGGCCAGCACCGCCCCCGTCGCCGCCACCCCGACCAGCCCGGCGATGCCGATCATCTTCCAGACGTTCACCGCCCTAGGCTACGGCCCGTGCCGATCACGCTGGACGAGGCGCTCGCGGTCACCAGGACCGGCGACCTGTGGATCTTCCGCGGGTCCTCGGTGGCCGACCGGGCGATCCGGGTCTCCACCAACGCACCGGTCAACCACGTCGGGATGACGGTCGCGCTGGAGGACCTGCCCGCCCTGATGTGGCACGCCGAGCTGGGCCGCTCGCTGCCGGACCTGTGGTCGGGCGACCGGCACCGCGGGGTGCAGCTGCACGACGCCCGGGAGGCGGTGACCGTGTGGGCCCGGCGCTACGGACAGCGGGCCTGGCTGCGCCAGCTCGACCCGGACGTCACCCGGGAGATGGAGGACGCGCTGCTGCGGACCATCGCCCGGCTGGACGGCACCCCGTTCCCGAGCACGACCCGGATGGCGACGCGCTGGCTGACCGGCCGGGTGCCGGTGCGCCGGCGGCGCTCCGACGCCGCCCTGGAGACCGCGTACTGCGCCGAGGTGGTGGCCAGCACCTACCAGGCGATGGGGCTGCTGCCCGCCCACCAGCACCCCAACTCGTACGACCCGGGGAGTTTCTGGAGCGGCGACGACCTGGTGCTGACCGCCCCGTCCCGGCTCGCCGGCGAGGTCGAGGTCACCGTGCCGGGGACGGGCTGACTGCCGGTGTCCCGCGCTTCGACGGTCCGTGGCATCCTGTTCGAGCCTCGGTCCCCCGCTCCCGGAACGGCCCGGAAGAGGTTGGGACCGTTTCGCTGCCGACCAGGGAGAACGTGGTGAAGGTCGTCTCCGTCATCAACCACAAGGGTGGCGTCGGCAAGACGACGCTGACCTCCAACCTGGGTGCCGGCCTGGCCGCCAGAGGAAAGAAAGTCCTGCTCATCGATCTGGACTCGCAGGCCAGCCTGACCGTCTCGTTCTTCACGCAGGCCGAGTGGCAGACCGACCTCGTCCCGGACCGGACGATCAAGAACTGGTTCGAGGGGTTGCGCGGCGAGGGCCCGGACTCGATGTCCTCGCTGATCGCCAAACCCGAGCGGGTCTCGGCGTACCTCACCCATACGGGTGGTTTTCTGGACCTGATCTCCGCGCACCGGGACCTCTCCGAGGTGGACACCGCGCTGGCGGCGCAGCTGCTGCTGGACCCGGAGCACTACCTGGCCGCCCACCGGCGGCTGCGGGAGGGGCTGCAGGAGAAGGCGTTCGCCGACTACGACGTGACGCTGATCGACTGCGCGCCGAACTTCGGGCTGATCGCCAAGAACGCGGTGGCCGCCAGCGACATGCTGCTGATCCCGACCCGGCCGGACTACCTGTCGATCAACGGGATCGACTCGCTCGGGCGGAAGGTCCAGGCCTTCGCCCAGGAGTACAACGAGCAGCTCGGCGAGGCCGGCGACCCCGGCGCCCCGCTCGGCCGCCCGCCGGCGGCGGTCGTGTTCACGATGGTCCAGCTGCACGACAACCAGCCCATCGAGTCGCAGCGGTCCTACATCAGCCGGGTGTCCGGCCTGGGGGTGCCGACCTTCCAGACCACCGTGCGGGACTCCAAGGCGGTCTACGGCCCGGCCCCGGAGTACGGCGTGCCGGTCATCCTCGCCGGCACCGGCCGCGCGCTCACCCGCGAGCTGCGCGACCTGGTCAGCGAGATGGTCGCCCACCTGGACGAGGTCGCGAGCTAGCCGCCGGCGGTCACCAGCCAGGCGGCGCCGGGGAAGCGGACGGTGCCGTCGGGCCGGTGCGCCCGCAGCTCGGCGCGGACCTCGTCGAGCAGGTCGGCCCAGCCGGCCGGGCCCAGCGCCGGCTCCAGGTGCTCGCGGGCGAGCCGGCCGGTGCGGGTGCCGAGCACGGTGGCGAGCCGCTCCTCCACGCCGTCGCTGCCGTCGATCCGGTGGTCGCACTCGAAGTCCAGCGCGTCCACCCCGACCCCGCCCCAGCCGGCCGCGGCCAGCAGGCCGCGCACCCGGTCCGGGTCGGCCAGCGAGGTGGGGCCGGGCTCCCCCGGCCCCGGCGGCACGGCCGCCGGGCCGAGCCGCTCGGCCAGGGTCCGGGTGCCGATGGTGAACAGCGGGTTCTCCTCCGTCCCGCGCCAGCAGGCGAACGCCAGCCGTCCCCCCTCGGCCGCGGCCCGGCGCAGGTTGCCGAAGGCGGCGACCGGGTCGGCGAAGAACATCACCCCGAACCGGGAGACCACCCGGCTGAACGGCCCGGGCAGGTCCGCGGTCTGCGCGTCGGCCACCAGGACGGTCGCGCCCGGCACCCGGGATCGGGCCGCCTCGACCATCCCGGGCGAGATGTCGACCCCGACCGCGGTCGCGCCCCGCCGCACCGCCCCGGCCAGCAGCGTCCCGGAGCCGCACCCGACGTCGAGCAGCCGGTCGCCCGGCCCGGGGGCCGCCGCCCCGAGGACCGCCTCCGTCACCGGCGCGAACACCGCGTCCACGATCCGCTCGTTGGCGACCCACGCCGCCGCGCCGCCGGCCCAGTAGTCCCGCATCTCCTCGTTGACCACGCCCGGATCGTAGGGCCGCGGCGGCCGGGCCCGCCCGCACCCGACGGTGTGCGCCGGTGTCGCGGGGCCGGGGGCGGCCTGGCAGGCTGGCGATCATGGTGGCCGCGGACATCGAGTGGATCCGGACGTACGAGCCGGGGTCCTGGCTGGTGCTGGCGACCGGGGTGGTCGCGCTGCTCGGGGTGCTGGTCGACGGGGTGTGGCGGTGGTCGCGGCACCTGGTGACGATCGTGCACGAGGCCGGGCACGCCGGGGTCGCGGTGCTGACCGGGCGGCGGCTGCGCGGGATCCGGCTGCACTCGGACACCTCGGGGCTGACGCTGTCGACCGGGCGGCCGACCGGGCCGGGGATGGTGCTGACCGCCGCGTCCGGCTACCTGGCGCCGTCCGCGGTCGGCCTGGTCGGCGTGGTGCTGCTGGCGTACGACCAGGTGACGGTGATGCTGTGGGCCGCGGTGGCGCTGCTGCTGGCCATGCTGGTGATGGTCCGCAACGCGTACGGGGTGCTGTCGCTGCTGGTCACCGGGGCCGCGGTGGTCGGGCTGTCGCTGGCCGCCCCGGCCGACGTGCAGGCCGCGGTGGCGCACGCGGCGACCTGGTTCCTGCTGCTGGCGGCGGTGCGGCCGGTGTGGGAGCTGCGGCGGGAGCGCCGCCGGACCCGGCAGACCGACGCCGACGCGCTGGCCCGGCTGACCCGGCTGCCGGGCGGGCTGTGGGTGGCGTTCTTCGGCCTGGTCACGCTGGCCGCGCTCGCCCTCGGCGGCTGGCTCCTCCTCACCTGAGCGCGCCGGTCAGCCGGGGCGTTGCACGGCCTGGGCCTGGATCGCGGTGATCGCGACGGTGTTGACGATGTCGGGGACCGTGCAGCCGCGGGACAGGTCGTTCACCGGGCGGCGCAGGCCCTGCAGCACCGGGCCGACCGCGACGGCGTTCGCGCTGCGCTGGACCGCCTTGTAGGTGTTGTTGCCCGAGGACAGGTCGGGGAAGACGAAGACCGTCGCCTGCCCGGCGACCGCCGAGCCCGGCAGCTTGGTCGCCGCGACGCTGGCGTCGACCGCCGCGTCGTACTGGATCGGCCCCTCCACCGGCAGCTCCGGCGCCCGCTCCCGGACCAGCCGGGTCGCCTCCCGGACCCGGTCGACGTCGGCGCCGGTGCCGGACTCGCCGGTCGAGTACGACAGCATCGCCACCCGCGGCCGGACCCCGAACTGCGCCGCCGTCGCCGCGCTGGAGACCGCGATGTCGGCCAGCTGCTCCGCGGTCGGCTCCGGGATGATCGCGCAGTCGCCGTAGACCAGCACCCGGTCGGCCAGGCACATGAAGAACACGCTGGACACCGTGGTCACCCCGGGCACCGTCCGGACCACCTCGAACGCCGGGCGGATCGTGTGCGCGGTGGTGTGGGTGGCACCGGAGACCATCCCGTCGGCCAGGCCCTCGTGGACCATCAGGGTGCCGAAGTACGACACGTCGGTGACGACGTCCCGGGCCTGGTCGAGGCTGACGCCCTTGTGCACGCGGGCCGCGGCGTACGTCGCGGCGAACCGTTCCCGCAGCTCCGCCGACCCGGCCGCGGTCGGGTCCAGCACGTCCGCCGCGGCCACGTCCACGCCGAGCGCGGCCGCCCGGGCCCGGACCTCGGCCGGCGGGCCGAGCAGGGTGACCGCGGCGACCCCGCGGCGCAGCACGATCTCCGTCGCCCGCAGCACCCGGTCGTCGGTGCCCTCGGGCAGCACGATGTGCCGGCGGTCGGCGCGGGCCCGCTCGACCAGGTCGTACTCGAACATCTGCGGGGTGACCCGGGTCGAGCGGGTCACCTCCACCCGGCGCACCAGCTCCGGCACGTCGACGTGCCGCTCCACCAGGCCGAGCGCGGCCGGGATCTTGCGGCCGGTCAGCTTCCCCTGCACCCGGCCGACCGCCTGCGCGGTGACGAAGGTGTCGGTCCGCACCGCCAGCACCGGGGTGTGCGGGGCCAGGCCGTCCAGGATCCGCTGCACCCGCGGGTCCGGCAGCACGTCGGTGGTGAGCAGCAGGCCGCTGACGTGCGGCGCGTTCGGCGAGAGGGTCGCGGCCAGCATCCCGAGCACGATCTCGGCCCGGTCGCCCGGGGTCAGCACCAGCGCGCCCTCGGACAGGTGGTCCAGCACGGTCGGCAGCGTCGCCGCCGCGACCAGGACCGCCCGCACCTCGCGGTCCAGCTCGGCCGGCCCGCCGACCAGGACCCGGGCCCCGGTGGCGGCGGCGACCTCGGCGACGGTCGGCTCGGTGAGGACCGGCTCGTACGGCAGCACGTACGCGGAGCCGGCCAGCGCGGCCCGCGCCTGCTCCACCGCCGCCGGGTCGACCCGGTTCGCGACGATCCCGACCACGGTGGCGCCGGCCGCGGCCAGGGTGTCGCGGGCGTACCGGACGGCGGCCACCACGTCGGCCGGCGACGGCCGCCGCCCGTCCACGACCGCCAGCACGGACGCGCCGAGGTTGTCGGCCAGCCGCAGGTTCAGCGCGAACTCGGTCGCCGTCGACACGTCGGCGAAGTCGCTGCCCAGGCAGAGCACCGCGTCGCAGCTCCGCTCCAGCTCCCGGAACCGCTCCACCACCCGGCCGACCAGCTCGTCCGGCGACAGCCGGCCGGCCTCCGCGACCGGGACGCCCTGCGGCTCGACGACCGCGCCGTACCGGGTCCGCATCAGCTCCACCAGCGGGTCCGTGCCGGCGGCGACGATCGGGCGGAAGAAGCCGACCCGGTCGGTACGCCCGGCGAGCACCTCCATCACCCCGAGCGCCACCACCGACTTCCCGGTGTCCGGCTCCAGCGCGGCGACGTACACGGTCCTGGCCACGCCCCGGACCCTAGTGTCCGCCGGGACGACGGCGCGCGCCCCGCCCGGGGAGCCGGACGGGGCGCGCGCGGAACGGCCTGGCTCAGCCCGCGTGGACGGCGGCGGTGCCGCCGTCCCCGGCCGGGATGTCGTCCTTCTTGGCGTTGATCATCACCACGGCCGCGACCAGTGCGGCGACGAGCATGCCGGTGCCCCAGAAGTAGGAGACCTGGTAGCCCTGCAGGAGCGACTCCAGCTGCACGATCCGGTCGGCCGGGTTGGTCGGGTCGAGGTTGGCGGCGAGGTAGCCGGTCACCGCGGAGGCGTACACCGTGTTGAGCAGGGCGGTGCCGAGCGAGCCACCGATCTGCTGGGTGGTGTTGAGCAGTGCCGAGCCGACCCCGGCGTCGCGCGGGTCGATGCCGACCAGCGCGGTCGAGGAGGCCGGCACGAAGACGCCGGCCATGCCCACGCTGATCAGGATCTGCGCGGGCAGCACGTGGCTGACGAACGTGCTCTCCAGGTCGATCTGGGTCAGCCACAGCATGCCGAGGATGGCCGCGACCAGGCCGCCGATCATCAGCGGCTTCGGGCCGACCCGGGGCAGCAGCTGGGAGACCACGCCGGCGCCGACGATGATGCCGCCGCTGAACGGCAGGAACGCGAACCCGGACCGCAGCGCGCTGTAGCCGAGCACGGTCTGGAAGTAGTACGTCAGGAACAGGAACATCGCGAACAGCGCCGCGCCGACCAGCCCGAAGACGATGTACGAGCCGCCGCGGTTGCGGTCCAGCGCGATCCGCAGCGGCAGCAGCGGGTGCGCGGAGCGCCGCTCCCACAGCACGAACGCGACCAGCAGCACCGCGGACGCGCCGAGGAAGCCCAGCGTGGTCGCCGCGGTCCAGCCGACGTCCGGCTCGGCGGCCTGGGTGAAGCCGTAGACCAGGGCGACCAGGCCGACGGTGACCAGGACGGCGCCGGGGACGTCGTACTTGGTGGAGCCGGCGGCCTTGCTCTCCCGCACGAACGGGATCGCGGCCAGCACGACGGCGATCGCGATCGGCACGTTGACGCCGAGGCACCAGCGCCAGGAGGCGAACTCGGTGAGCACCCCGCCGAGCACCAGGCCGATCGCGGCGCCGCCGCCGGCGATGGCACCGAAGACGGCGAACGCCTTGGCCCGCTCCTTCGGCTCGGTGAAGGTCACGGTGATCAGGGCCAGCGCGGCCGGGGCGAGCAGCGCGGCGAACCCGCCCTGCAGCGCCCGGGCGGCGAACAGCAGCTCCTGGTTGGAGGCGATGCCGCCGAGCGCCGAGGCCACGGCGAAGCCGAGCAGGCCGATGATCAGCACCCGCTTGCGGCCGACGTAGTCGGCGATGCGGCCGCCGAGCAGCAGCAGGCCGCCGAAGGCGAGCGTGTACGCCGTGACCACCCACTGGCGGTCCGCGTCGCTGATGCCCAGGTCGGCCTGGGCGGAGGGCAGGGCGATGTTCACGATGGACGCGTCGAGCACCACCATGAGCTGGGTGGCGGCGATCACGGCGAGGGCGAGCCAGCGCTTCGGGTCCGGCTCCGTCACCTCCGATCGTGCTGTCGCACCCGTGTCGGGCGAGCTGGTCACGTGGGTCTCCTCTTGCGGTCCCGGAAAGTCCGTCGCGAATGTTAAGACCCTTCGCAACGACTCGCCAACCGGGTTCCGCCGCGGGCGAACAGCCGAAACTTGGCCGTCACCTGCGGGTTCAGGAGAACAGCGCGCTGTAGCCGTTCAGCGCCGGCTGCCCGCCGAGGTGTGCGTAGAGCACGGTGGAGCCCCGGTCGATCTCCCCGCGGGACACCAGGTCGATGGTCGCGGCCATCGACTTGCCCTCGTAGACCGGGTCGGTGACCATGCCCTCGGTCCGCGCCGCCACCCGCATCGCGTCCAGTGTGGACTCGTCCGGGATGCCGTAGACACCGGCGTGGTAGCGCTCGTCGAGCTCGATCGTCAGCTCGGCCCCGACGTCCAGCAGGTCGGCGGTGGCCCGGGCGATCCGGCCGACCTGGTCCCGGGTCTCCGCGGGCCGCGCCGACGCGTCGATGCCCAGCACCCGCCGCGGCCGGGCCCCGGCGGCCTCCCGGGCGGCGAACCCGGCGACCATCCCGGCCTGGGTCGAGCCGGTCACCGAGCAGACCACGATGGTGTCGAAGAACACGCCGAGCGCGTCCTCCTGCGCCGCCAGCTCGTACGCCCAGGAGGCGAAGCCGAGGCCGCCCAGCCGGTGGTCCGACGCCCCGGCCGGGATCGGGTACGGGGTGCCGCCGGCCGCCCGGACCGACGCCAGCGCCGCGTCCCAGCTGTCCTTGATCCCGATGCCGAAGCCGGCCTTCACCAGCCGGACGTCCGCCCCGGCCAGCCGGCTGATCAGGATGTTGCCGACCTTGTCGTAGACGGGGTCCGGCCAGTCCACCCAGGACTCCTGGACCAGCACGCAGGCGAGGCCGACCCGGGCGGCGACCGCCGCGACCTGGCGGGTGTGGTTGGACTGCACGCCGCCGATCGACACCAGCGTGTCGCACCCGGTGGCCAGCGCGTCGGCGACCAGGTACTCCAGCTTGCGGGTCTTGTTGCCGCCGTAGGCGATGCCGGAGTTGCAGTCCTCCCGCTTCGCCCACACCGCCGCCCCGCCCAGGTGCGCGGTGAGCCGGTCCAGCCGGTGCACCGGGGACGGGCCGAACAGCAGCGGGTAGCGCTCGTACGTGTCGATCACGGGCATCAGCCGGCTCCGATCGAGGCGTCGACGTAGGCGTTGGTCGTGATGTCCTCGGCGGTCAGCCCGGCCGGCAGCGGCTGCTTCGCCGCCGCGAACACCGGCCCGACCACCTCGAGCAGCGTCGTCACCCGGGCGGTGTCGAAGTCGCCCAGGGTGCCGTTCGTCCCGTTGCCCACGATGCCGTTGTCCTTCATGACCCTGGCCGCGTACGCCGCCCGGGCGGCCGAGTACGGGTAGGCGTCGAAGTCCTGGGTCAGCCGGACGATCAGCTGGTTGGTCGCGTCCGGGTCGGCGAGGTAGCCGGCCGCGGAGCGCTGGATGACCGGCACCAGCTTCTCCAGGCAGGGCGCGTGCCGCTGCTCCCGGTCGGCCCGGACCACCAGCGTCTCCGGGTAGACCGGGTAGCCGGCGTCGGCGACGAGCAGCCAGGCCACCTTCTTGTTCCAGGCCGGCAGCTCGTTCTCGTACGCGAACGGCTCGTTGGTCAGGAAGCCCTGCTGGACCAGGTTCCCGCCGGCGGCGACCCAGCGGTCGGGGTTGCCGGTGTAGCCGGCGTCGACCTGGGACCGCTTCAGCTGGCCGGAGCCGACGAGGTAGTCCATGTACGTCGCGCCCTGGAAATACAGCACCCGCAGGTCGGTCCGGCCGATGTCGGCGACCGTGCGGAACCGGTGCCGGGCCGGGTCGAACATCAGCACGACCGGGGACTTCTCCAGCGGCGCGACCACCGCCTTGACCCGCCGGGTGGCGGCGAGCTGGGCGACCTGGTCGGTGTCCGCCGTGGCCAGCAGCACCGACTCGTCGGTGAAGGGCACGGTCGCGGCCGGGACGAACCCGTTCGCCGGGCCACCGGAGCGGATCTCCAGCCGCACGCCGGTGTCCACGCCTTCGGCGACCAGGGCGCCGGTGACCCGCTTGCGCCCGGCGTCCACGTCGAGCTCGCCGCCGAGCAGCCGGTAGATCGAGCCGTCCTCGGCCTGCGGCCACCAGTTGGACTGGATCACCACGGTCTGCGGGCACACCCCGGCCAGGCTGCTGGCGCCGGAGGCCGAGGCGGTCGGCCGGGCGCCGGTCACCGGCTCCTGCGGGCCGCCGGAACAGCCGGCGGCGGTGAGGGCGACGGCGACGGCCAGGGCGGCGGGACGGGGGCGGAGCACCAGAGGACGGTACCGGTCCAGGTCCGGCCACACAGCTGTGATGTGGGTCTTTCGGAATCCCCACGGTACCTTCACGCTGGTCAACACCTCACCTAGCCTCCGGCGGAGGAGGAACCGTGCGAGCTCTCCGCAAGCTGCGAGCCGGCCAGGACGCCGGTCGGCCCCTCACGGCCGAGGACGTCAGGACCGCCCGCTTCGGCCAGTCGCCGATGGCCTGGCGGGGCTTCTCGGAGGAGGAAGTGGGCGCCTTCCTGCGCCGGCTGGCCGCCCAGCTGGAGGCCGAGGAGGCCGAACGGCGGGCACTGCGGGCCGAGGTCGACCGGCTGCGCACCTTCTACCGCAGCCACGGCACCGACGTGGACCAGGTGCCGGTGGGCAGCAGCCGCCGGCCGCCGCCGTCCGCCGGCGACCTGCCCAGCCAGACCAGGCCCCGGCTGGACGCGCTCACCGCCACCGCCGAGCTGTACGCGGACCTGCTCACCGGCGGGGTCTGGCGGGCGCCGGACGCGCCGGTGGCGCCGGCCGACGAGGCCCGCGAGCTGCTCGTGCACGCCGAGGTCAGCGCCCGGATCGGCTACGAGGAGCTGGTGACGGCCTTCCGCGCCGCGTACGCCGAGCAGCCGGAGGCCACCACGGCCGAGCTGCGCCGCACCCAGACCTGGCTGGACGAGTACACCCACGCCCTGACCGCCCAGCTCACGGCCCTGCACAGCACCCTGGACCCCTAGGACCCCGGCGGACCCCGGCGGTCAGGGCGCCGGGGGCGGGGGCGGGCCGTCGCCCGGGTGGTGCAGCGCGGCGCCGGTGGCCGGGTCGAAGACGTGCGCGCGGCGGGCGTCGACGGAGACCCGGACGGCGTCGCCGGGCCGGACCGGGTCGCCGGCCGGGAACAGCGCGCGCAGGGTGGCGCCGCCGGCGGCGGCCAGGGCGGCGCCCGGGGCGGCCACCGGGCCGGCGCCGACCGCGAGGGTGACCGCCTGGTTGCGGCCGGTGTACTCGACGGCGGTCACCACCGCCTCCAGCTCGACGGCGTCCGGCCACGGCCCGCGGTGCACGTCCTCGGGCCGGACGCCCAGCACCAGCTCGCCGGGCGGCAGCGCCGGCCCCGGCCCCCACAGCGGCAGGGTCCGCGGGCCGACCTGGTAGCCGGTCAGGGCGCCGGAGCCGACCAGCCGGGCCGGCAGCAGCCCGATGGTCGGGAAGCCGACCGACACCGCGGCCAGCACCGACACCGGCCGCTGGTAGAGCTCGGTGGGCCGGCCGAGCTGCACCAGCGCGCCCTCGTGCAGCAGCGCCACCCGGTCGGCGACGGCGAGCGCCTCGGTCTGGTCGTGCGTGACGTAGAGGGTGGTGACCTCCAGCGAGCGGACCACCTCGACGATCCGGCGCCGGACCCGGATCCGCTCGGCCGCGTCCAGGTGCGCCAGCGGCTCGTCCAGCAGGAACGCCGCCGGCGTCTGCACCAGCGCCCGGCCGATCCCGACCAGCCCGCGCTCGCCCTCCGACAGCTGCCCCGGGCGGCGCCGCAGCAGCCGGGTCAGCCGGAACTCCCCGGCCCGGCCGGCGACCCGGCGGGCCGCCTCCGGCCCGGGCACCCGACGCGCGCGCAGCCCCCAGGCCAGGTTGTCCGCGACGTCCAGGAACGGCACCAGCGCGCCGTCCTCGAACACCATCGACACCCGGCGGTCCCCCGGCGGCTCCCGGGTCACGTCCCGGCCGTCGACCAGCACGGACCCCGACTCCACCGGCAGCAGCCCGGCCACCGCCCGCAGCAGCGTGGACTTGCCGCTGCCGGAGGCGCCCAGCACGACCAGCAACTCGCCCGGCGGGGCCAGCAGGGTCAGCCCGCGCAGCGCGACCGTGTCGCCGCGCCGCACGGTGACCTGCCGGACCCCGGTCTCCCCCGCCATGCCTCCACTATCCCCGCCGGGACGGGACGGTTCAGCCCTTGACCGCACCGGCGGTCAGCCCGCCGACGATGTAGCGCTGCAGGAACTGGAACAGCAGCACGGTCGGCACGGCCAGCAGCAGGGAGCCGGCCGCGAACACGCCGAAGTTGTTGTTCCGCTCGGCCGAGACCAGGCCGTACAGGCCGACGGCCGCGGTCTTGGACGGGTCGTCGGTGAGGAAGACGCTGGCGATGAGGAACTCGTTGACCGAGGCGATGAAGCCGAGCAGCCCGGTGACGGCGAGGATCGGCGCGACCAGCGGCAGGATGATGCCGAAGAAGATCTGCGTGTGGCTGGCCCCGTCGACCTTCGCCGACTCGTCGAGCTCGGTCGGGATGGTGTCGAAGAAGCCCTTCATCAGCCAGGTGTTCACGCCGAGGGCGCCGCCGAGGTAGAGCAGCAGGATGCCCCAGCGGGTGTTGAAGCCGATCGCCGGCCAGATGTCGCTGACCGTGGAGAACATCAGGTAGAGCGCGACGATCGCCAGGAACTGCGGGAACATCTGCACCAGCAGGATGCCGAGCAGGCCCGGCCGCCGGCCGCGGAACCGGTAGCGGGAGAACGCGTACGCCGCCGTCGCGGACAGGAACATCGACAGGCCCGCCGCCAGCAGCCCGATGATCATGCTGTTGAGGAACCACGTCCCGAACGACGTGTCGCTGAACAGCCGCCGGAAGTTCTCCGTCCCGGCCCCGCTCGGGATCAGCTCCGAGGAGCTGAGCGTGCCGAGCGGGTTGAGCGCGGCGGAGACCACGAACAGGATCGGGAACAGCGAGAAGGCCAGCGCGAGCACGCCGACCAGGTGGCGCCAGCCGACCCGGCGGAACCAGCCGCCGCGGCGGCCGGCGGACCGGGCCGGCGCGGCGGGGACCTCGGCGGCGGCGGGCGCGGGCGACGTCGTGGTGGCCATCAGTTGATCTCCTCCAGCGCGTGGGTGCGGCGGAAGCCGAGGATCGACACGACCGCCACGATCAGGAAGATGAAGATCGACACGGCGGCGGCGAAGCCGTACTCGGCCCCGGCGCCGCCGAAGGCCAGCCGGTAGGTGTAAGTGATGAGGATGTCCGTCGCGCCGGCCTGCGGGTTGTCCGGCGGGAACGGGTTGCCTTCGCTGACCAGGTAGATCGCGCTGAAGTTGTTGAAGTTGAAGGCGAAGGACGAGATCAGCAGCGGGGCCAGCGCGACCAGCAGCAGCGGGAAGGTGATCGCCCGGAACGCGTACGCCGGGGTGGCGCCGTCCACCGAGGCCGCCTCGGTCAGCTCCTTCGGGATCGCCTGCAGCGCGCCGGTGGAGACCAGGAACATGTAGTTGTAGCCCAGCCACAGCTGCACCAGCAGCACCGCGAACCGGGCGGTCCAGGCGTCGCCGAACCAGTTGACGTCCAGCCCGAACAGCCGGTTGATCAGGCCGAAGTCGGTGTTGAACATGTCCCGCCAGACCAGCAGCATCGCCACCGCCGGCATCGCGTACGGCAGGATGATCAGCGAGCGGTAGATCCGCTGGCCGCGCAGGTCCGGGGAGTTCAGCGCCATCGCGACCAGCAGGCCCAGCGCGAAGGTCAGCCCGACCACCCCGAACGCGAAGGCGAAGTTCCACAGCAGGATCGACAGGAACGACCCGCGGATCACCGGGTCGGTCAGCACGTCGGCGAAGTTCCGCAGGCCGACGTTGACCTTCCAGCCCTGGGCGAGGTTGTTGCCCTCGGCGTCGACGAAGTAGCCGACGGAGTCGTCGGCGGTCCAGGTCCGGCCGGTGGTGGCGTCCCGCACGCAGTCGCAGCCGGCGTCGTACGCCTGCTGCGGGCTGCCCTCGAACGCCCGGGACAGCCCCTGCGCCTTGATCGCCCCGGAGTCGGTCGGGACGCTGAGGCCGGAGACGGCGGCGCTGCGCGCCCCGGCCTGCGCGACGGTGAGCACGGTGTAGCCCTCGGCGGCGGTGACCCGGCCGTTGGCGGCGCGGGTCACCTCGTCGTCGGACAGGTCCTCCAGCCCGTCCGGGGTGCCCAGGAAGGACCGGCCGGTCGCCGGGTCGGTGAGCAGGAAGGCCAGCTCGCCGGTGGCCGGGTCGCCGTCGGCGGCGACCGTCAGCAGGTACTGCGCGGAGCCCGGGACCTGCCGGACGGAGGCCGCCTGGACGGCGGTGACCGCGTCCTGCTTGCTCCCCCGGTGCGCGTCGCCGAAGTTCGTGAACGCGGTGGTGATCGTGTAGATCACCGGCACGATCTGGAAGACGATCAGGAACAGCGTGCCGGGCAGCAGGTACTTCAGCGGGATGTGCCGCGGCGAGAGGTAGACGGCGAACAGCAGGACGGTCACCGCCACCAGGATCGCCAGCAGCAGCCAGCGTTCCTGGTCGATCAGCGGGAACGCCCCCCACACCGCGATCGCGGCCACCACGCCGAGCACCAGGATCTTGGCGATCAGGCCGACGGGCGACACCGTGCCGGAGGCGGTGAGGCCGAAGCGGGGCCGGCCACCACCTCCGGCCAGGTCCTCGGGATGCGCCACATCGGCCTCCTCGCCGTGGGACGGGTGTACCGCCGGGCCGGCCGGGGATCCCGGCCGGCCCGCGGAGGTCGACTACTTGATCTGGCGCTCGATGGCGGTGGCGGCCGCCTTGGTGGCCCCCGCCGGGTCCGCGCCGCCGATGATGGCGGCCTCGGCCTTGCCCCACGGGTCCCACACCGTGGCCATCTCCGGGATGGCCGGCAGGATGTCGCCGTCCTTGCCGGCGTCCAGGAACTTCTGCAGCGTCGGGCTGTCGGTGGCGACGGCCTCCAGGGCGGCGGTCAGCGCCGGCGGCCGCGGGTCGGCCTTGTAGAGCGCGACCGCGACCTCCTCGGTGGCGAAGAAGTTCGTCGCGAACTCCTGGGCCACGGCCTTGTTCTTGCCCTTGCTGGCCACGTACATCGACTGGACGCCGACGAACGGCTTGGCCGGGGTGCCGGCGGTGAAGCCGGGCACCGGCGAGACGTCGTACTTGACCCCGGACTTGTCCAGGTCGGCGACCCGCCACGGGCCGTCCACCATGAACGCGGTCTTCTTGCCGGTGAACAGGGCGGTGTCGTTGTCCACGGTGATCGACCGCTTGAACAGGCCCTGGCCCTTCTCGCCGTACTTGGCGAAGTTGGCCATCGCGGCCTGCCCCTCCGGCTTGCTCAGACCGAGGTCCTTGGGGTCGTAGTCGCCGTCGCCGGTCGTGCCGAACAGGTAGCCGCCGCCGGCGGTGTAGAACGGGTACGCGTGGTACGGGTTGCCGGTCGGGCCGGACGGCCAGGCCACGGCCTCCTGCGTCTTGCCGGCCGCCACCAGCGCCTTGCCGGCCTTCAGCATCTCGTCGATGGTGGCCGGTGCCTCCGGGGCGAGCTCGGTGTTCCGGAACAGCGCCAGGTTCTCCACCGCGTACGGGATCCCGTAGACCTGGCCGTCGAAGGTGACGCCCTTGATCGCCAGCGGGTTGAAGCCGGCCGACTGCTCGGAGGTCAGCTGGACCGGGTCGATCGCGCCGTTCTGCACCAGGTTGCCGATCCAGTCGTGCGCGCCCAGCACCAGGTCCGGGGCCTTGCCGGCCTGCGAGGCGGTGACGAACTGGGCCTGGAGCTTGTCGCCCGGGATGCTCTGCAGCGACACCGTCACGCCGTTGTCCTCGCCGAACTTCTTCGCCAGCGGGGACAGCGACTTGCTGCGGACCTCGTCCGCCCAGATCGTCAGCGAGCCGCCGGACGCGGCGGAGGTCGCGCCGCCCGCCGGCTGCTGCGCGGGCTCGTCGCCACCGCCGCCGCCGCACGCGGCCGCGAGGAGCGTGACCGCGGCGAGCAGCGCCGCCGTGCGGAGCTTGGGGAGCTGTCTGTGCATCTGCTGGCACTCCTGTCGAAGGGCGCGGACCGTCCAGCCGGGAAGTCCTGCCGGCGGCGGAGGGTCGGGCTCGAACGCTGACCGAGGAAGGACACGGGGGAGGGTTAGCCGAAGGATGGGCACGGTGGGCCACCCTGTCAAGCCGAGCGTCACCGCGACCGATGAACGTTCATAACTGCCACGCGTACCGGGAGTGTGACGGCGCGTGGTCCCCCGGTCGTGAGGGACACTGCCGGGCGTGCACTTCGTCTTCACGCCGCCGGCCGAGGCGGCCGCCGGCCTGCTGACCCTCCCCTGGGACATCCCGCTGGAGGACTGGACCGACGACCGGCTGGTGGAGATCCGGCAGCGCGGGCTGTCCCGGCACGTCGTGCGGTTCGTGGTCGAGGGCGGCGAGGTCTTCGCCATCAAGGAGATCGACGAGCGGCTCGCCCGGCGCGAGCACCGGCTGCTGCGCCGGCTGCAGGAGCTGGGCATCCCGGCCGTCGAGGTGCTCGGCGTGGTCGCCGGCCGGCCGGGCCTGGACTCCTGCCTGGTCACCCGGTTCCTGGACTACTCCACGCCGTACCGGAACCTCTTCGCCAACCCGCGCGGCGCGCAGCTCACCGACCGGCTGCTGGACGCGCTGGTCGAGCTGCTGGTCCGGCTGCACCTGGCCGGGTTCCTGTGGGGCGACTGCTCGCTGTCGAACACGCTGTTCCGGCACGACGCCGGCCAGTTCGCGGCGTACCTGGTGGACGCGGAGACCGCGGAGCTGCGGCCGGCGCTGTCGGACGGCATGCGCTCCTACGACGTGAACCTGGCCTTCGAGCGGGTCGGCGGCGAGCTGTTCGACCTGCAGGCCGCGGAGTCGCTCCCCGAGGACGTGGACCCGGTGCTGGTCGCCGAGCAGATCCTCGTCCGGTACGACGCGCTGTGGACCGAGCTGACCCGGGAGGAGCTGCTGCAGCCCGGCGACCAGCGCTACCGCATCGCCGAGCGGCTGCGCCGGCTCAACGCGCTCGGCTTCGACGTCGACGAGCTGGACATCGAGCAGGGCCCGGACGGCAACCGGCTGCGGGTCCGGACCCGGATCGCCGAGCCGGGGCACCACCGGCGGCTGCTGTTCGCCCGCACCGGGATCGACGCCCAGGAGAACCAGGCCCGCCGGCTGCTCAACGACATCGCCAGCTTCCGCGGCTGGCTGGAGCAGAGCGAGGCCCGGCGGGTCCCGGAGGCGGCGGCGGCGAACCGGTGGCTGGTCGAGGTGTACGAGCCGGTCATCGCCTCGATGCCGGAGCACCTGCGGGGCCGGCTGGACGATGCCGAGGTCTTCCACGAGATCCTCGAACACCGCTGGTTCCTGTCCGAGGCCAAGGGCACGGACGTCGGTACGACGGCCGCGGCGGAGGACTACTTCGCCGGGGTGCTGCCCGCGGTGCCG
The DNA here is from genome assembly GCA_902805565.1 of uncultured Mycobacteriales bacterium. Lineage (GTDB taxonomy): Bacteria > Actinomycetota > Actinomycetes > Mycobacteriales > CADCTP01 > CADCTP01. The sequence goes on along the minus strand of CADCTP010000001.1, from coordinate 4,008 downwards.
GAGGACCTCACGGTCAACTCCGGCCTGCGCGGGATCATCGGGCCCTGACCGGCGGCCCCTCGACCGGCGGCCCCTGACCGGCCGCCGCGGGCCGGCGGCCCCTGACCGCGGCCCCGGACCGGCGGCGCCGTGCCGGCCGGCCCGGGTGAGCGGGTCAGCCCCAGGTGATCAGGGCGACCTCGTGGTCGAAGGAGTAGCCCGCCGGGCCGCGGCAGCCGGCGAGGTAGTCGCCCAGCGGCCCGCCGGCCTCCATCGCGGCCAGCGGCAGCGTGTCGTCGAACAGGCACCGCTGCAGGAAGCCCCCCACGACGGCCCGGTCCGCCGACCCGGTGCGGTAGCGCAGCAGCCGGACCTCCGGGTCCGCGCCGAGCTCGCGCAGCCCGGCCAGCACCTGGTCGGCGCTGGTGAACGGGGTGGCCTCGTGGTCGGCCCGGTACGCCTCGTACACCCGCAGGTAGTGCGAGGCCGCAGTCGCCTGCGCCACCATCCCCAGGCCGCCGGGCCGGACCGCGGCCGCCATCCGGGCCAGCCCGGCGCCGAGCCGGTCCGGCGGCAGCGCGTACAGCGCGTGCACCGCCCAGGCCACGTCGTACGGTCCGGCGGCGGGATCGAGGTCCTCGATGCCCACCTCGTGCTCGGCGGCGGCGACGAACGGCGCGGCCAGCACCGAGCGGGCCTCGGCGATGCTGAACGCGGACGGGTCGAGCAGGTCGACCTCGATCCGCGGCTCGGCCGGCAGGCCCGAGCGGAGCAGCGCGGCCGGCCACTTGCCGCTGCCGCAGGCGACGTCGAGCAGCCGGACCCGGCCGCCGGTCGCCCGCCCGGCCAGCCGGGCCGGCCAGTCGGCGGCCGCGGCGAGCTGCCGGTAGTCCTCGGTGGCCAGCGCGTAGAACGCCTCCATGCCGGTCCGGCCGGCCTCGCTCCAGTGCGCGAGGCTGCGGTCGGCGGTGTCGCCGGTCATCCGACCACCGGGTTGCGCGCGGAGGCGACGACCTCGCCCGGCCCGGTCCCGGGCACGAACTTCTGCCAGTCCCCGCTGATCATCGTGGGGGCCGGCACCACCCGGGCACCGTCGGCGAAGTACGTCGTGGCCAGCACCATCCGGGCCACGTCGGTCCGGTTGCCGGCGGCGGTGTGCATGCACAGGCTGGAGTGGAAGCTCACCTCGCCCGCGGCGAACGGCCCGTCCTCGACCGCGATCCCGGCGTCCCGGAACGCCTCGGACACCGCCCGGTCGTACGTCGTGCCGTGCTTGTCGAACGGGATCCCGGCCGCCAGCCGCCAGGTGTCGGCCCCCCGGCCGAAGGCCAGCGGCCCCATCTCCCGCGGCGTCGGCTGCAGCGGCGCCCACGCGGTCACCACGTCGGTGGTGTCCAGCGGGAAGTGGTGCGCGTCGTAGTGCCACGGCGTCCGGCCCGAGCCGGGCTCCTTGGACAGCGCGTTGTCGTGGTAGAGCCGGACCCGGTCGACCCGCAGCAGCGCGGCGCAGATCCCGCCGATCCGCGGCGAGAGCACCGCCGCCCGCACCAGCGGGTCGGTCAGCCACATCATCTCCAGGCTCCGGAAGCCGACCCCGGGGTCGACGGCCGCGTCCAGCAGCTCGCGCAGCCGGGCCCGCAGCCGGGCGACCGTGCCCGCGGACAGCACGCCGGGCAGCTTCACGTACGACTCGGCGGCGAAGAAGTCCACGGCGTCCCGGGACAGCGCGTACGGCGTGGCCAGCTCGGCCGCGACCGCGTCGTCGGAGGGCAGCGGGCCGGCGTACGGGGCCGGGCCGCCGACCGGCGGGCCGGCGGCGGCCGGGTTGTCCGCCAGCGACATGTACCAGTCCCACCACTGGTCGTTGCCGCGGTCCCAGGCGACGTCGACGTGGTCGGCGGCACCGGCCGCGGTGGCCGCGGACAGGTGCGGGTTGGAGGTCACGCCCCCGACTGAACCACAGCCCCGGTGGTCTCGCTGCGCGGTGCGGGCCGTTCGGCCGTAGCTTCTGGAAGTGCACACTCGATCACGGAGCGACACACTCGTCCAGCTCAGGGCGATCGTCGCCGGTGCCCCGATCCCCGCCCTCACCCCCCTGCGGTACGCCGAGACGCACGCCGTCTGGGAGGCCGCCAGCGACCAGCGCGGCCGGTTGCGCGACTGGCTGGTCGCCGAGCTGCCACCCCTGGTCGCCCACGTCCGGGACCGGCCGGTCGCCGTGCTGGGCGTCGGGGTCGGCGACGGCAGCGTCGACGGCCCGCTGGCCGCGGCGCTGGCCGCCGGCGGCCGCCGGGTCGACTACGCCGGGGTGGAGCCGCACCCGCCGTCGGCCGGCGCGGTCGCGGCCCGGCTGGCCGGCCTGGGCCTGCCCGGCCTGACCATCACCGTCCAGGTCACCGACTTCGCCTCCGACGCCGGCACCGGGCCGGTCGACCTGGTCCACTTCGTGCACTCGCTCTACTACGTCGGCGACGTCGGCGCCGCGCTGGACCGGGCGCTGGACCGGCTCGGCCCGGGCGGCGTGCTGGTCGCGCTGACCGCGCCGCTGGAGCCGCTGTGCGTGCTGACCGACGCGGTCGCCCCGCACGAGGGGCACCGCCAGTGGTTCGCCGAGGACGTCCGGGCCGAGCTGCCCGGCCGCGGCCTGACGGTCCGGGAGGCGGTCATCGACGGCCGGCTGGACCTCGGCGCGGTCCGGACCGACCCGGCCGGCACCGGGGAGCAGCTGCTGGACTTCCTGGTCCAGGGCCGCACCGGCGCGCTGCCGGCGGCGGCCCGGGCCCTGCTGCTGGCCCACCTGCGGGACATCGCGCTGCCCGGCCCGGGCTGGGTGGTGCCGCACCCGCTGCACGTGGCGGTGGTCACCCGCTGACGGGGGTGGCGCCGACCCACCCCGTGGCAGGTAAGGTTTCCCTAACTTCTGGACGAGGATGGGGAACGCATGCGCTGGCGCGGTCGGTCGGTCGGGGCTGTCGTCGGAGCGGCCGTGCTGTCGCTGTCGGCCGGCTGCGGGCTCGGCGGGGGCTCGGACACCGAGCTCATCGTCTACAGCGGCCAGCACGAGGACCTGGTCACCGCGATGCTGTCCGGCTTCGCCAAGGAGACCGGGATCAACGTCACGCTGCGCAACGGCAGTGACTTCGAGCTGGGCAACCAGCTGGTGCAGGAGGGGTCCGCCTCCCCGGCGGACGTCTTCCTCACCGAGAACTCGCCGGCGATGACGCTGGTGTCCGACGCCGGTCTGTTCGCGCCGCTGGGGCCGGACACCACCGGGCAGGTGCCGGCGCCGTACGTGTCCGCCGAGAAGGACTGGATCGGGTTCGCCGCCCGGTCCACCGTGCTCGCGTACAACCCGGCGCGGCAGCCGGCGTCCGGGCTGCCGGCCTCGATCATGGACCTGGCCGACCCGGCCTGGAAGGGCCAGGTCGGCATCGCGGCCGCCGGCGCGGACTTCCAGGCGATCGTGTCCGCCGTGGTCGAGCTGGAGGGCGAGCAGGCCGCCGCGGCCTGGCTGAAGGGCCTGAAGGACAACGCGAAGATCTACCGCAGCAACGTCGCGGTGATGGCCGCGGTGAACGCGGGCGAGGTCCGCACCGGGGTGATGTACCACTACTACTGGTACAAGGACCGGGCCGAGTCCGGGGACAACAGCAAGAACGTCGAGCTGCACTTCTTCGGCAAGCAGGACCCGGGCGCGTTCGTCAGCACCTCCGGCGCCGGCGTGCTGAGGTCCAGCAAGCACGCCGAGGACGCGCAGAAGCTGGTCGCCTACCTCACCGGCCGGCCGGGCCAGGACGCCCTGGTCGCCAGTGCCGCCCTGGAGTACCCGGTCGGCACCGGGGTGGCGCCGAACCCGGCGCTGAAGCCGCTGTCCGAGCTGGACCCGCCGGCGGTGGACATCGCCGCGCTCAACGGCCCCCGGGTGGTGGCGCTGATGCAGCAGGCCGGGCTGCTGTAGGTGGAGCCGCCCCCCGCCCCCGCCGCCGCCGACCGGGCACCCGCCCCGGCCGGCGGTCCGGCGCGCGGGCG